>DATKSB010000201.1:0-15407 GCA_035531855.1 Binataceae bacterium (SeqCode) | reverse complement strand
ATCACCAATCCGGTCGAGCCGCTCTACGAGATCTACAAGCAGCTCGGACTGAAGACCGTGGGCAAGGCGCCGGTCAAATATCCGTATGTCGATAACGCCAACGTATGGCTGATGTACGGCGACTTCGACGAGCTGGCCAAGCCTTACTTTATGTAGGTAAATCCTACATCACTCCGGCTGCCTGCCTGACGGCGGCTTGCCCGCGCCTGAAGCCATCGCGCTGGCGCCAGACAGAATCCGCGAGCCGACGCTCAGGATCGCGTCGGTGACGCCGGGGAACAGCGACGCGAGCTTCTCCGCCACCGCCGCGCCCGGAGGAACATCGACCTCGGTCAGGCCAAAGGCCGCCGCCGCAAGAATCGCCCACGTGACCCATCGCGCCGGCATCGCCATCATCGTCGGCAGTCCCTTGAGCGACTCCGAACTATTCTGCGCAACCCGCGCCATCGGAGTGTCGATCACTCCCGGCATCACCAGCGAGACGTGAACCCCGGAGCCGAACAGCTCGACCCGCAACGCCTCGGTCAGGCCGACCAGAGCGAACTTGGTCGCGCTGTACGCGCCGAGCGGGCTCACGCCGCGGCGTCCCGCCAGCGACGCGACGTTGACGATCTTGCCGGCCCTGGCCCGGCGCATGATCGGCAGGACTGCATGCATCGCATGGACCGCGCCGTAAAGATTAGTCGTCATCATGCGCTCTAAATCTTCCGGCCGCATCTGCTCGACCGGATCGGGAATCAGGACGCCGGCCGAGTTGATCAGAACGTCGATACCACCGAAGGCGTCGCGCGCTTGCTCGATAGCCCAGAACACCCGCGCGCGATCGGTCACGTCGCATTGCAGCGCGAGCGCCTTGCCACCCGCCTTGATGATCTTCGCGGCGAGTTCCTCGAGCGGCGCCGTGCGCCGCGCGAGCAACGCGACCTTGGCGCCTTGCGCACCGAAAGCGAGCGCGGCGTCCGCGCCGATTCCGCTCGACGCTCCGGTCACGACGATCGACTTGCCGCGAAAGTATCCGCCGATAGGTCCGTTCGATGCGCGCTCGCTCATGCTGCCTCTCCTTTGGTCAGATGGGGCGAATTGTGCGCCGGTGCCACCGGCTACGGCAAACGGGCCTTGGGGCCGGCTTGTAGGGCGATCGCGCGATGGTTACGTTTAGAGCGCGGGCGGCCGCAAACGGCGGAGGTTCAGGCAACATGAAGACAGGCGCTGTGCTTAAGGAGATCGCGGCGGCGGGCGCGTTGCTCGCGTCGTATCCGCTGGATCGGATCGCGCGCAATGCGCCCACGATCATATGCGCCGCGCCGGAAGAGCCGGTCATCCTGATTCACGGCTACGGCGGAGGCCGCTCGAACCTGCTTGCGCTGGCGTCTTATCTGCGTCTTTCAGGGTTGGACAATATTTCCTACTTCGAGTATCCGCGCAGCCAGCCGCTCATGGCGTCGGCGCTGAAGCTCTCCGCGATGGTCGATGAAGTAGCGGGCCCCACCGGCGGCGCGCATCTGGTCGGGCACAGTCTCGGCGGAAGTATCGCGCGCCTGTATTCGAGAACCGCGCGGCGCGGCGCGGTGCGTTCGATCGTGACGCTTGGTTCGCCCTATCTGTTCGGCCAGTGGGCGCCGCGCGAGCTCGCGATCTTCGGCGACGAGGATCCGATTGTGCCTGCGCCGACCGGTATCATCGCGCAGAGCATGCCGTTCGGCCGCCGCGTCGTGCTCGAAGGCGCGGGCCATCTGGCGCTCGCGTTTCTGCCCGAGGCGCTGCGCCTGGTCGCAACCGAGCTGCGCGCAAACCGCGTCTCGAACTAGATCTTCCGATGAGTTCGCGCGTCGAAACCGCTCGTTCGGCGATCGTGCTGGCTGGCGGACGAAGCACGCGGATGGGCCGCCGGAAGTCCGCGCTGCGCTTCGGCGAATCGACGCTGCTCGAGCGCGCCGTCGCGGAGCTCAGCAAATATTTTGACGATATAGTGATTGTCGCATCGCCCGCCGCCCCGGAAGCGTCGCTGGCGATGCCCGCGAATACGAGGATCATCCGCGACGCTCGCGAATACCAAGGGCCGGTGCTCGCGCTGGCAAGCGGCCTCGAGGCTGCGCGCACCGATGCGGCGTTCGCCTGCTCCTGCGATCTTCCGATGCTCGATGCGCGCGTCGCCGCCGCTCTGCTCGCGATGCTTCCCGGCTACGCCGCGGTGATCCCGTTCGTCGGCGATCGGCTGCAGCCCCTGCACGCGGCATATCGGCGCGAGGCTGCGGCCGCGTTGCGCGCGATGCATGCGCGTGGCGAGAACCGGCTCCGCGCAATCGCGGATGCGGTGCCGACGCGGCGCGTCGTCGAGGCCGAGCTTCGCTCCCTCGATCCCGAGCTGCTGAGCTTCGTCAATATCAACACTCCGGCCGATTACACCCGCGCGCTGCTCCTCCTTATGCGCTGAGAGGCATCGGTTTGAAGACGCCGAGTCACGCCGCAATCGATCGGGATAAAATGCCATAATGGACTACGGCATCAAATGCTGGTATTTCCTAACTAATGAATGCTGAGCGGAAAATCACTGTACACGTGCGCGGCGACCTGTTGAGCAAAGCGCAAAAGGCTTCCGGAACCGGTATCAGCGGGACGGTCCGTAAGGGTCTGGAGTTGCTCGCGGCGAGCCAGGCATATGACCAGCTGCTCAAAATGCGCGGCAAGGTTAAATTCACGATCGCTCTCGACGAGCTCCGCGAAGACCGGCGATGATCGCGCTCGACACCAGCTCCATAATCGCGTTCCTTGCCGGAGAGCGCGGATCGGACGTTAGCGCGGTCGAAGCGGCGTTCAGGCTGCGCCAGGGCGTGCTCCCGCCGGTGGTCGTGACGGAATTGCTTAGCGATCCGGTAACCAGCGGCGAGCTTGCGGCCCTGATTCGTGCGGTGCCGACGCTTGAAGTGTTCGATGGCTATTGGGACCGCGCAGGCGAGCTTCGTGCTGGGCTGCGGCGCAAAGGCCTGAAGGCGCGCTTGGGCGACACGCTGATCGCGCAGTCATGCATCGACAGTAGGGTTTCGCTGGTGACGCGCGACCGCGATTTTCGAAATTTTGCCCGCTACGCTGGTCTGCATCTCGGATAGGTTGGCGCAGAATCTGGGTGTACTGCATCGCACGCGCGGTTGCGCGTAGCCGCGGGTTGCGCGACAACAAAGCAGACGCGCGGGCCGTTCTGGTTGTGAACAAATTTGCGCGCCGCGCGAGGAGTCATCGTGGTCCCCAACCATCGAGATCGAGATCGCGATCGCAAAGGTTCGCAATTGATTCTGCCGGGAGGTTCCGAGCCCGAGGACGAGACGCCGGGGCTGGACGAGCAGATCGTCGAGATGGTTTCGCAGCAGGCGCTGCAATTGGTTGCGACCAATATCGCGGTCGCGGCTCTGGCCGGCGAGGTTGCGAGGCTTTCCGGAGACGCGTCCGCGTTTGCCGATCGCCTGAAAAAGTCCAGCCTTGCGATTCTGGCCGCGATGCCGATGCCGGGCGACGAGCCCGAGCTTATCAGCATGTTTCGCGACAGCGTCAGCGACAATCTCGCGTTGATCTTCGAGATGCTGCGCAGCGTCAGCCGCGAGTAGCGCGCGCCGCGCGGCTTACTTCGGCTGCCAGCGCAGGATCGGACGGCGCGCCGCTTCGGCTTCATCGACGCGCGAGAGCTTGAGCGCGTGCGGCGCGGTCTTCACCAATTCGGGGTCGTTCAGCGCCTCCGCGTATATTCGCTCCATCGTGACGACGAACGCGTCGAGCACCTCCTTGGTCTCGGTCTCGGTCGGCTCGATCATCAGCGCGCCATGCACGACCAGCGGAAAATAGATGGTCGGCGGATGCACTCCGAAGTCGAGCAGGCGCTTGGCGATCTCCAGCGTCGAGACGCCGGTGCGCTTTTCCAGATCGTGTTCGAGCACGCATTCATGCATCGAGGGTTCCGCCGAGGCCGCGGGAAAATGATCCTCGAGGCGTTTGCGCAGATAGTTCGCGCCCAGGATTGCAAGCCGGCTTGCCTGCCCAAGTCCGTCACCGCCGAGCGCGATGATGTAAGTGTATGCCCGCACCAGCATCCCGAAGTTGCCGTGAAACGAGCGCATCCGCCCGATTGAATCGGGAGACTCGCTGTCGAGCGTCCATCCCTGCGCCGTTTTCATCAGGCGTGGCACCGGCAGGAATGGTTCGAGCGCGCGGGTTACGCCTATCGGTCCAGCGCCCGGACCGCCGCCGCCGTGCGGAGTCGAAAACGTCTTGTGCAGATTTAGCTGCACGATATCGGCGCCCATGTGGCCCGGCTTCGCGACCCCCATCAGCGCATTCATGTTCGCGCCGTCCATGTACAGCAGTGCGCCTTTCTCGTGCAGCGCGGCTGCTATCTGTGCGATCTGCGGCTCGAAGATTCCGAGCGTGTTCGGATTGGTGACCATCATGGCCGCAGTGTCGCTATCGACCAGCCGGCGCACTTCCGACGCTTCGATAAAGTCGCGGCTATTCGATTTCGCGACCACGACTTCATATCCCGCAAGCGTGCAACTGGCCGGATTGGTGCCGTGCGCGGTGTCGGGGATGATAACCTTGCGTCGCGACTCGCCGCGCTTTCGATGATACGCGCGCGCGCACAGAAGCCCGGTCAGCTCGCCCTGCGCGCCGGCCGCCGGATGCAGCGATATGGCGTCCATTCCGGTTATCTCGGCGAGCGCGGCTTCCAGGCGCGCCATAAGTTCGAGTGCGCCCTGCGCCAGATGCGGGGGCGCGCAAGGATGCAGATTGGCGAAGCCGGTCAGTGCCGCCATCTCGTCGTTGATCACGGGGTTGTACTTCATCGTGCAGGAGCCCAGCGGGTAGAACTGGAGCGCCTGCGCGAAGTTGAGTTGCGACAGACGCAGAAAATGACGCATCACCTGCGGCTCGCTTAGCTCGGGAAATCCGCGCAGGTCCTCGCGGCACAACTCGGGCCCGAGAAGCTCCGCGCCTGACGGAGCGCCCGCCACGCGCGGAGCAAGGTCGGCGCCGCTGCGCCCGTCCGACGACAGTTCGAAAATGAGCGGCGTGCCGACAGGTTGCGTCTCGACGTCGCGCGCAGCGGTCGCGTGATCGTGGAGTGGTATGATGCGCGGAATTTTTCCGGCCGTCGCCATCAGCGCCTCTCCATTAACGCATCCGCCAGAGCATCGAACTCGGCGTGATGGTTCATTTCGGTCACGGCGATCACGATGCCGTCGGCAATCTCGGGATAATCCGGGGCCAGTGCGACGCCCGCGAGAATCCGTCTGCGCTCAGCAGCTTCCAGAGCGGCGGCGGGCCGCGGCGTGGCGATCGTAAACTCGTTGAAGAACTGGCCGCTGAAGCGCCTGCGAATTCCGCGCGCGGCGAGCGCGTCGGCCGCGGCGTGTGCCAGTTCAACGTTGCGCTCGGCCAGCTCGCGCAGTCCGCTCCTGCCCATCTGCGAAAGATAAACCGCGGCGGCCAGCGCGCACAGCGAATGATTGGTGCAGATGTTCGAGGTCGCGCGTTCGCGCCGGATATGCTGTTCGCGGGTAGAAAGGGTCAGACAGAAGGCGCGCCGCCCGTCTCGATCGCGAGTCTGTCCGACCAGCCGCCCCGGCATCTGGCGCAGATGCGCGGTGTGCGCCGCCATAAAGCCGAGACCCGGTCCGCCGAACTGAAGCGCAAGCCCGAAGCTCTGTCCCTCGCCAACCACTATATCGGCGCCGAGCTCTCCGGGCGGTTTGAGCAGCCCGAGTGAAAGACCCTCGGCGGTCGCGGAGATCATCATCGCGCCGGCGCGATGGGCTATTTCGGCGGCGGCGCGAAGCGGTTCGATCACGCCGAACGCATTCGGGTAGCCGAGCACGGCGCACAAGAGCGCGTCGCTGGCGATCGCTTCGAGGGCGGAAAGGTCGGTCGCGCCGGACGTGTTGTCAAACGGGAGCTCGACGATCTCGATTCCGTCGAGCGCGCTCAGATAGGTGCGGATAGTCGCGCGATAGTCGGGCCACAGCGCGCGCGAGAGCGCGACGACGCGCCGCTTCGGCATCACGCGCCGCGCCATCAGGACCGCCTCGGCCGCGGCCGACGCGCCGTCGTACATGCTGGCGTTCGCAACGTCCATCGCCGTGAGCTGGGTGATGAGCGTCTGGAATTCGAAAATCGCCTGCGTAGTGCCCTGGCTGGCCTCGGCCTGGTAGGGCGTGTAGCTGGTCGCGAATTCAGCGCGCGCGGTAATCGCGCGGACGGCGGCGGGAACGTAATGGCGGTAGTAGCCAGCGCCGAGAAAGCTTGCGTAGCCGCTCGCGCCGGCGTTCATCGCGGCGAGCGCGCAAAGCTCCTCGGCGACCTCGGCTTCGCCGCGGCCCGGCGCCAGGTTGATCACGGCACGGCGGCGCAGGCCCTCCGGCACGTGCGCGATGAGCGCGTCAAGGCTCGGCGCGCCGATCGTCTTGAGCATCGCGGCGATATCCGCCTCGGTCTGCGGCATGAATCTCATCAAGCTAACCTTGCTTCCTTCTTGAGTGGTGTCCGTCGGTAGAATGGAATAGGCACGATCGTCGCTGCGGCTCGCCGACTGCGTATTTCAACTTCCAGCGTGCCCGCAGCTGCACCGTGTGGCTCAACCTCGCCCGCGGTGAGATAACCCATGGCGATCGGGCGCTCGATTGTGGGCGCGAACGTGCCGCTGGTCACGGCTCCCGCTTCGCGGCCGCCAGAAAAAAGCTTGTAGCCCTGGCGTGCGATGCTGCGGCCGTCGTCGGTGCGAAGTCCTACCAGCCGTTTAGCTGGGCCGCGCTCGCGCTGCGCGCGCAGAGCGGCCGCGCCGACAAAATCGCGCTCGAGCTTAACGAACACTCCGAGGCCGGCCTCGAGCGGCGATGTCGCGCGATCGAGTTCGTGCCCGTAGAGCGGAAGTCCGGCTTCGAGCCGCAAGGTGTCGCGCGCGCCGAGGCCGCAGGGCAGCGCGCCGAGGCTTTGGCCAGCGTCGAGCAATGCATCGAACAGATTGCCCGCATCGGCAGGCGCGGTGAACAACTCGAATCCATCTTCGCCGGTATAGCCGGTGCGCGCGGCGATACATTTCGCGCCGGCGACGGAGCCTTGTGCGACGCCGAAGCGAGCAACTTCAGCCAGCGGAAAATCCGCGAGCGACGCGGCGAGCGTGGCGGCGCGCGGACCCTGAACCGCGACCAGTGCGGTTTCATCGCTAAGGTCGCGAAACTCGGCGCCGTTCGTATTGAGCGCAAGGAGCGCGTCGCGGTCGGCCGCGATATTCGAGGCGTTGACGCACAGCAGGTAATGCTCGTCGCCGAGGCGATAGACGATCAGATCGTCGATCGTTCCGCCGTCGCCGGCGCACATGATCGTATATTGCGCCTGGCCGATGCGCAGGCGTGCGGCGGAATTGGTGAACGCGCGCTCCAGCAAGCCGAGCGCGCGCGGACCGCGCAGTTCAAATTCGCCCATATGGCTCAAGTCGAAAATTCCCGCCGCCGCGCGCACCACGCGATGCTCCTCGATGATCCCGGCGTAGCTGACCGGCATCTCGAAACCACCGAAAACCGTCATCCGCGCGTGGAGTTTCTGGTGGACGGGAAAAAGTGCGGTGCGCATCGGCGCATTCATCTGGCGATAATTTAACAGAGCGCAAGATCGCCAACGAGACAACCCGCGCGGGTCTGCCAACAGCGGAGCGCATTATCCACAAGCGGCTTGCCCCGCATGGCGGCGTGCTATATTCGAGTGAATCGCGATGACCACGGTAATCATGGACGGACGCGCGCTGCGGGCGCATCTGACGCCCGAGCTTCGGCGGCATGCGGCCGAGCTGGCGGAGCAGTATCGGGTCGTGCCGAAGCTGGTCACGATTCTGGTCGGCAACGATCCCGCGTCGCATCAATACGTCCGCAACAAAATCAAGATGGCCGCCGAGCTGGGCTTCGGAGCGGAAATTTTGAGAATCGCCGGCGCCGAAGCGACCACCGACGGCCTGCTCGAAGTTATCGACCGGATCAACCGCGACCCCGCCACGACCGGAGTCCTGCTTCAGCTTCCGGTGCCCGAGCGGGTGGATCGTTTTCGCCTGTTTGATGCGATCGCGCCGCTGAAGGATCTCGACGGAGTCGGCGCCGCGAGCGTCAGCGGTTTTTACCGCGGCCAGTGGGGAACCTTCGTGCCCTGCACGCCGCGCGGAATCCTGACTTTCCTGGATTACTACAAGGTTCCGGTCGATGGCGCGCGGGCGACCGTTATCGGGCGCAGCGATATCGCGGGCAAGCCCGCGGCGCTGATCCTGGGCGGCAGGCTGCGCAACGCGACCGTGACCTGGTGTCATCGGCATACGAAAAATCTCGAGGCAATCTGCCGCGAAGCGGATATTCTGGTCTCGTGCGTCGGCGCGGAGGTTGGCCGCGGCTACCTGATTACGGCGGACATGGTGAAGCCGGGCGCATGCGTGATCGATGTCGGGTTTCGCCGCGTCGCGCCGGGCAAGTTCGCGGGCGACGTGGACTTCGAGGCGGTCAGGAAGGTCGCAGGATGGATCACGCTCAATCCCGGCGGGACCGGACCGATGACTGTCGTGGCGTTGATGCAGAACCTGATCGACGCGGCGCGTTATCAGCTCGGACTCGCGCGCGCGGCTTACTCGGTTTGAAGCCGGGCTTTGATCCTTCGCCGTGATTCCCCTAGTTTGACGCTGGCCCGCGCCTCAGCCGGAATCTCTGATGGACCCGAAGCCTCCAAGGAACACCGATTCCCAACCGGAAACCCATCGCACGCTAAGCGAGGTTATTATCGGTCCCGCGCGCAACGTGCGCGATCCGGGAATTTTTCACTCGCTGTCGTTGATCGCATTTCTGGCGTGGGTGGGACTGGGCTCGGACGGGCTGAGCTCGTCGTGCTACGGACCGGAGGAAGCGTTCCTCGCGCTGGGGCCGCATCAGTATCTGGCGATATTCCTTGCGCTGATGACGGCGCTGACGGTGTTTGTCATCTCCGCGTCGTATTCGCAGACCATCGATCTGTTCCCGACCGGCGGCGGCGGCTACCTGGTCGCGACCAAGCTGCTCGGCCCGTATGCGGGCGTGGTCTCGGGATGCGCGCTGGTGATCGATTACGTGCTGACGATCTCGGTTTCGATCGCGAGCGGCGCCGACGCGATCTTCAGCTTCATTCCCCCATCGTTCCTGTGGCTCAAGTTCTGGGTCTGCATCCTGGTCGTGGTTCTGATGGTCGGGATGAATCTGCGCGGGGTGAAGGAATCGGTGATATCGCTGGTGCCGATCTTCCTCGCGTTCGTCGTGATGCATTTGTGGCTGGTCGGGTATGCGCTGCTGTCGCGGGCAGGGCAGTTCCCGGCGATCATGCACGGCGCGATCTCGGAGACTCGCCACGGTTTCGACGCGCTGGGATTCTTCGCGATGGCGGCGATCTTCTTCCGCGCGTACAGCATGGGCGCGGGAACCTACACCGGGATCGAGGCGGTCAGCAACGGACTGCCGATTCTGCGCGAGCCGCGCACCGTGACCGGCAAACGCACGATGCTGTACATGGCGTTCTCGCTGGCGTTTATCGCGGGCGGGATACTGGTTGGCTACCTGCTCGAAAAGGTCGAGCCGCAACGCGGGATGACGCTGAACGCCGTGATGTTCCAGCATATCGCGGCGGGCTGGAAGCTCGGCGGATTCGGCGTCGGCACGCCGATCATCACGTTTGCGCTTCTGACCGAGGGCGCGCTGCTGTTCGTCGCCGCGCAGACCGGATTTATCGACGGTCCGCGGGTTCTGGCCACGATGGCGACCGACCGTTGGCTGCCGCGGCGTTTCGCGAACCTGAGCGGACGCCTGGTCACGCAAGACGGCGTGATCGCGATGGGTGTGGCGGCGATCCTGATTCTCACCGGGACCCACGCCCGGGTCGGAATCCTGGTGATCCTGTACGCGATCAACGTGTTCGTGACTTTCACCCTGTCGCAGCTCGGGATGAGCGTGCATTGGTGGCGTGAGCGCAAAAACGATCCGAAGTGGCGCCGTCGCTTGTTCATCAACGGAATCGGATGCCTGTTCACGTTTGCGATCCTGCTGCTGACGCTGACACTCAAATTCGACGAGGGCGGATGGGTCACGGTGCTGATAACCGGCGCGCTGATCTCGATCTGCTACGCGGTGCATCGCCACTACGCGCGAGTTCGGAGAGCGATCGAGCAGCTCGAGACCGAAATTCTTCCGCAGCTCTACGAGATCGAGAAGAAGCCGCCCGCGCCGTATGATCCGGACGCTCCGACCGCCGCGATTCTGGTCAACGGATTCAACGGGCTGGGACTCGCGACGCTGCTGACGATCACGCGCCTGTTTCACGATCAGTTCCGCAACGTCGTGTTCGTCTCGGTGGGCGAGGTTGATTCCGCGCTGCTCAAGGGACCTGAAGAGGTCAAGGCGCTCGACGACAGAATCGCCGAAGATTTGCAGGAGTATTGCCGCTTCGCCGGCGACCTGGGGCTGCATCCGGAGCTGCGCTCGGCGATCGGCCCCGACGTGGTGCTCGAGCTGCGGCGGATGTGCCTCGAGATCGCGCATGAGTTCACGCAGGTGGTGTATTTCGCGGGCAAGCTGGTGTTCACCGATGAACTCGACCGCTTTGGCGAACGCTTTCTGAACAACCATACCTCGCTGGATATTCAGGGCTGGCTGCAACTGTACGGGCTCAGCCTGGTGATCGTGCCGGTCCGTATCGGCGGTCCTCCTTTGGATTTGCCGCCGGCCGCGCCCGCGGTGCCTGAGAAGCCGTAGGCGTCACCCCGGTGGTGCGTTCGCCGGAACGATCCGGAACAGCATCATGCGCTCGCCGCGCAACCTGAGCGTCGAGGTGAATCGCGCCGGGTCGGGCAGCTCCGCATGCGCGCCGGCGTCGTCCATCCAGGTGACTAGCCACGCACCGCCCGTGCGCTCGGCGGCGTTCTGGATCTCGGCACGCGCGGCGGCGGGATCCTCGGGCGCAATAGTGAGCCGGGGATTTGCGCCGTTGAAGTAGTAGTCGAACGGCAGCGAATAATAGCCGTGGGGAAATCCAGCGTTGGCGACTTTCGGCGCCTCGCCAGTAGTGACGAATCCGGATTCGAAGAAGATCGGCTGCTCCGGACGGTCCGCCTCGGCGACCATCCGTGCGGCCGCGCCCCACGGCTGATTCACCAGGCGAATCGAGAGCGCTGTCGCGAGCATCAGCGCGGTGACGGCCACCACGATGGCATTGCGCACCCATGATCCCGCGATCGCGAGCAGTCCCGCGGCGAGCACCGGCAGCATCGCGAGCGCGGGCGACACGTAACGCACCTGGAACATCGGCCGCACCGCGATCGAGCCGGCGGAAAACAAGAGTATTGGGATCGCGATCCAGAGCAGACAAAATCGAAATGGTTCGTCACCGGGTTCGAGTGCGCCGCCGAACACCAGCCACAGCGTGAGTGCGGCCGCGCCGAGCGTTACCAAGAGTTTGGTCGCGATCGAGTAGTGATAGGCCGGGCCAATCCAATCGAGCCAGTGTCCCGCTATCAGCACGCGGCTTTGCGCGAGCGCGATTGGTAGATACGGGGCGAACAGCAGCACGGCGCCGGCCAGCGCCAGCCACGGTGCGATCCGCCGCCGGCCATGAATGAAATCCCGGACCAGAATCGCGACCTCGGCGGCTAGAATCGCGACGCCACCCAAGTGGGTATAAATGACGGCCGCGCCGGTGAGCGCACATGCGATCGTCCATAATGCGCCGCCGCGATCGCGGGAGCGGCGGAACGCATACACGTGCGCCAGCGCGAAGGCGATCAGCATCGTGTACATCCGCGCCCGAAACGAAAACACCGTCGCCATCGGATTGAACGCCCACATCGCGGCCGCGCCGGCACCGGCAGCGTCGTCGAACAGATCGCGTCCAAGCGCGAAGATCATCGCGAGCGTGCATAGCCCGAAGACCACTGACATCGCGCGCAGTCCGGCCTCGCGTGCGCCAAAGATCTTCGTCCAGAAGTGCAGGACGATGTAATACAAAAGCTGCTTGCCCGGATCGTCCGCGATCGGGATGCGGACAATCGCGCCGACGCTGGGGCGCGCCGCCGCGTAGGCGCTGTACGCCTCGCTTGCGCCGAGAGGGTCTCTGCCCAGATGGAATGAATAGAAAATCGCGGCGGCGGCGAATACCGCGCTGAAGATCGCAACCGGCCGCGCTGCCGCGTCCGGCCCGCGTCGAGCGCGATCCTTCTCCACCGCAATCCCCACCTCAGCTCTCCAGGAGCGCAATATACCGCAAAGTCCGTGCGCGATCTTCACGCGGCAAAGACCGTCGCGGACTGCGGCCACCACCGAGTACCGCGCCCGTGCTTGACTGGACCGCTTCGGACTGGCCTTACTGGCCGAAGTTATGTCGGAATTTCTGGAGTCGGTTCCTGACGCCGTGGTCCGGCCGGGGGACGCGCTCACTCTCCCGCCGATCACGCGGATGCGCGCGGAGGTGTGGGCGCTCGCGTGGCCGGTGATCATCTCGTTCGCGCTCGATTCGATACTCGGGCTGGCCGCGATGCTGATGGTCGGACGGCTCGGCGCGGAGGCGGTGGGCGCGGTAGGGTTGGCGACGCAGATCCTGGGCGCCGTGCGCGCCGGGATCGCGGCGGTTGGCACCGGTGCCGTGGCGCTGGTCGCGCGATGCATCGGCGCCAACGATCGCGATAATGCCGAGGAGGCGATGAAGCAGGCGGTGATCTTCGGGGTCGCCGTCTCGACGATCATCGCGATCCCGGTAATCGTATTCGCGACGCCGCTGATGGCCTTGTTCCAGGTCAAGGGACAGATGGCAGCGATGGGCGCGCGCTATTTGCAAGTCGTGATGCTGGCGGAGCCGTTCCAGGGCGTATTCCTGATGTGCACCGCCTCGCTGCGCGGCGCGGGGGATACGCGTACTCCGCTTTGGATCGGCGGGATCATCGACGTGCTCGCGATCATCCTGAATTACGTTTTGATCTTCGGGAAGTTCGGGTTTCCGAAGATGGGCGTCGATGGCTCCGCGGTGGCGACACTGATCGCAATCGCGATCGGCGGGATGCTGTTTTTCTGGGCGCTGTCGCTCGACGGGATGGTGCTAAATTTCCGCTGGCGCAAACTGTGGCCGGATTTCGCGCTCGGATGGCGCATCTTGCGAGTCGGCAATCCGGCGGCGATCGAGCAGCTCGTCATACAGTTCGGATTTGTTGCCTACGTGGCGTTTATCGCGAGTTATGGCGACAAGGAAGTCGCCGCGTATTTTATCGGCGTCCGGATCCTGGCGCTTTCGTTTCTGCCGGGCTTCGGATTCTCGGCCGCGGCCGCGACGCTGGTGGGGCAAGGGCTCGGCGCGGGCGACAAGGAATTCTCGCGCAAGGCTGGATGGACGGCGGTCGTGATGGCGATCGTGCTGATGTCCGCGATGGGTCTGCTGTTCGTCGTGTTCGCATGGCAGATCGCGGCGCTGTTTATTGCGGACCGGCAGGTAATCGCGTACACCGTCGCGTTCATGTATGCGCTCGCCGCGGCGCAGCCGCTGATGGCGATCGACTGGACGGTTACCGGTGCGCTGCGCGGCGCGGGTGACTCGCAGTTTCCGCTCTACGGATCACTCGCGGGGTTCTACGGGATGCGTTTGTTCCTGACCATTCTGATCGCGTGGCATCACGGTCCAATCGTTTGGATCTGGTGGTCGCTGCTCGCCGATTACATCGTGCGATCGACGCTCAAGACCTGGCGTTTCAGGACCGGTAAGTGGGCGACGATCCAGGTTTGAAGACCCCGGCGCTCGCCGCCTGTTGGCATCCGCGCTGCGCGCTCCTTTACGCGCACGGCGATGCGCGCGATCCTTGGTCCGGTGAGTGAGCCGGAACACAACGCGCAGACGGTCGAGGGTACGCTCGACCATTTGCTTTACGTAAACGATTCGACCGGTTACGGAGTCGCGGTCGTGAAGGCCTATGCGGGGTCCGGCGACACGCGGACGATCACGATGGTCGGCAATCTGGCCGGACTCGAAATCGGCTCGGGAATTCGCGCTCACGGCGCGTTCGAAAAGCATCCACGCTACGGCGAGCAATTCAAGGTGACGGAGTTCGAGACGGTGCGCCCGGCCAGCGTAGGTGCCCTCGAACTTTACCTGTCCAAGGAAATTCCCGGAGTCGGACCGGAGCTCGCGCGCCGAATCGCTGCGCATTTCGGCGAAAGCCTGCCCGAAATTCTGGACAACACTCCGCATCGGGTGCGCGAGGTCAGCGGCGTCGGTCCCGTGGTCGGGGCGCGAATCATCGCGGCGTGGCGCGACGCCACAGGGCTGCGCGAGCTCAGCGTGTTCTTGCGCGGACACGGGATTGGCGGGTCGCACGCGCGGCGCATCCATAAGCAATACGGCAAGGACTCACTCGCGGTCGTGCGCCGCGATCCTTACATCCTGGCGCGGACGATTCACGGAATCGGCTTTCGCACTGCCGACTCGATCGCCGAAAAACTTGGCATCCCGCGCAACTCGGTGCAGCGCGCCCGCGCCGCGATCATCTATCTGCTCGAACGCATGAGCGACGACGGCCACGTCTATGCGCCTCGCGAATACCTCGAGGAGCAGTTCGCCTCCGGCCTCGAAATGGACGCCGAACTGGTGCCGCAGGCGCTGGATCTGCTGGTGGCCTCGGGCGAGGTCTTTGTCGAATCCACCAGCGATCTTAACGCGGTCTATCTGGCGCGCTTGCACGACGCCGAAGTAACTATCGCCGAGCGGCTGCGCGCTTTGACCGCGGGCCGTCCGATGAGCGCGGCGGTGGCCGAGCGCGCGCTCGTGACCGCGTCGACGGCCGAAGGAATCGCGCTGTCGTTCGAGCAGGTGCGCGCGATCAAGACCGCACTGTCGAGCGCGGTCACCGTCATCACCGGCGGTCCGGGAACCGGCAAGACCACCATTTTGCGCCAGCTCCTGCTTGCGCTCGCCGACGCCGGCTTGAAGCCTACCCTTGCCGCTCCCACAGGCAGAGCGGCGAAACGGCTCCAGGAGGCGACGGGACGCGAAGCGAGAACTATTCATCGCGTGCTCGAGTACGCGCCTGAGACGGGGTCGTTCGTGCGCGGCAAGGATTTTCCGCTGCGCACAAACTATCTGATCGTCGATGAAGCCTCGATGATGGATATCGAGCTGGCGGCGAGCCTGGTCTCGGCGCTGATGCCCAACTGCTCGCTGCTGCTGGTGGGCGACCGCGATCAGCTTCCATCGGTTGGGCCGGGCAGCGTGCTGAAGGACGTGATCGCCTCGGGCCTGGTGCCGGTGGTCGAGCTGCGCGAGGTTTACCGGCAAGCGCGCGAGAGCCAGATCGTCGCCAACGCGCACAAGCTCAATCGTGGATGGTTCCCCGATATCTC
>DATKSB010000200.1:0-19090 GCA_035531855.1 Binataceae bacterium (SeqCode) | reverse complement strand
CGCGAACGCGCGCGGATCGCGGGTCTTGCCGAGCGCGAGCGCCGCTTCGGCCTCGACGAAGTAACTCGGATCGCCTTTTTCCAGAACCGCGGCGAGGGCTTCGGCCGCGCGCGCATTGGCGCGGAACTCGCCGAGCGCGCGCACCACCGAGCGCCGCGCTTTCGGATGCGCGACCCCGAGGCCTTCGATCAGCGCCGCGAGCGCCGCATCGGTTCTGATTTCGCCGAGCGCGGCTGCCGCGTCGGCCTGCACGCCCCAGAACGGGTCGCCGAGCATCGCGATGCGCAGTGCGGCCGTGGCTTGCGGACTGCCCTCGATTCCGAGTTCGTGCGCGGCCGCGGAGCGCCCGATGGCTTCAGGAGCGCGCGTGAGTTCGAGTTCGAGGGCCTCGCGTCCGCGTTTGTGCTTGAGCGTCTTCACGAGGTCGTGGCCGGGATCGAACCGGACCGCCTTGGGCGCCTTGTCGCAGCCGAAGAAGAACACGTGCTCGCGCTCGCGGATTTCGACGCGATGCCGCGTCTCACGGCCGTCCGCGTCCATCAGCGCGATCGTCGCGGAAAGACGGAACAGTCCGATCGCGTCGGAAGTCTTTTGCGTCTGCTTGACGGTGACGCTTGCGAGTTTGCGCTTGTCGTCGAACGCGCTCGAGACTTCGATCTCCGGATGGCCTTCCTTGTACACCCACTGGTCGAAAAAGAAATCCAGATTGCGACCGGTCGCGTCGTCGAACGCGCGCTGCAAATCCTGCGTGATGACGTTGCGTCCGCGATGCCGCGTGCAGTAGAGATTCAGCGCCTTGAAAAACAGCGCGTCGCCGGTCTCGCGCCGCAGCATGTGCATCACCAGCGAGCCTTTCTCGTACAGATGGCGGTCGAACAATTCGATCGGCGCGCGATAGCGGTTGCACACTATTGGACGGCGGTAATGATGCCCGTCTTCCTCGAAGTAGCCGCCGCGATCCTGACGCAGGTTCCACGCGAACTCGTCGGCGCCGAGATTTTCCTCGCACCACATCGCCTCGAAATAGGTTGCGAAACCCTCGTTCAGCCACGCGTGCGACCAATCGCGGCAGGTCAGCAGATCCCCCCACCATTGATGCGCCAGCTCGTGCGCGACCAGAGGGTCGCTGGTGAAATCCAGGTGCGCGCGCGCGTCGTGCATGGTGTCGGCGGTCTGCGTGGTGGCCGAGGTGTTTTCCATTCCGCCGAAAATGAAATCGCTGACCGCGATCTGCGCATATTTGGCGTACGGATAGGGCACGCCGATTTTACGCTCGAAAAATTCGATCATCTTCGGCGTGTTGCCGAAGGCGCGGCGCGCGTCGTCCTCGCGGCCGGGCTGCACGTAGTACAGGACCGGAGTCGCGCCGGCGCGCTCCTCGATCGCGGCGAATTCGGCGGCGGCCAGCGTGATCAGATATGCCGAATGCGGAACTTCGTGGCGGAAATGGAAAGTGCGGGTCCGCGCGGCGGAGTCGTGGCGGTTTTCGATCAGCGCGCCGTTGGACACCGCCGTGAACTTTTCCGGCACCGTGGCGATAACCTCGCTGGTGCTCCGGTTGTTCGGGTAGTCGTAGCATGGAAACCAGTAGCGCGAGTCCTCGTCCTCGCCCTGGGTCCATGCCTGGACAGGTTTTTCGGGATAGGCCTCGTCGGGACCGACAAAGTACAATCCGCGCCGGGGCGTTGCGGAGTAATCGATCGCGACTTCAACCTCGTCGCCTGCCGCCAGAGCGCGCGCGAACGTGATTCGCAGCTTCCGGTCCGCGGTCTCGAATGCGGCCGGCTCTCCGCCCGCGCGCACCGCGCTGATCGCGAGCTCGGTGGCGTCGAACTCGAGGGTTGCGAGTCCGTCGGCAATTGCGGCGATGCGATGCGTCGCGGTGCCGGAGATTCGCCGATGCTCGAAATCGAGCGCTAGCTCGATCTTGATATGCCTGATTTCGGCGCTGCGATCGCGCGGCCAGTTCGGCTCGACGTGCGCGGGCTGGAACGGGCGGCGTCCGCGGGCGAAGCCGCCGGTGAAGGCGTAGCGATCGCCGAGCTCGTGCGCGACCTGGTCGAGAAAACGCGGTTTGTGCATGGCGCGATCCTAAACAGCCCGGCCAGCGCGTGCAAACGCGGATGGACTGCGGCTCACTCCAGCGCGAGCACGATCGCCTCGAGCGGCGCGAGCCGTATGCTGTCCGCAATCGCGCCGGGCGCTCGCGCCGGATCGCTACTGATGAGAATCCTCGCGCGTGGAATATCGATCGCGATCGGCGCGTTCGAGAAATTCAGCGCGACGATCGCGCGGTTGGCGCCGGCTGCGCGCGCGAACATCAGGCAATCTTCCGGCGATTCCAGAATCTTCAGCTCTCCGCTTTCGAGCGCGGGCGATTCGCGCCGCACCCGAATCATCCGTCGGTAAAACGAGAGCATCGATTCCGGATCGTCGATCTGCCGGGCGGCGTTCACCGCGGCGTAGTCACCGCATTTGAGCCACGGCTCGCCAAGCGTAAACCCGCCGTGCTTCTCCCCGGACCACTGCATCGGCGTGCGGCATCCGTCGCGGCCGACGGGATCGCGCCACTCGGACTTCGCGATCTCGAGGTTGCGCATTCCGAGCTCTTCACCGTAGTAGAGAAACGGCGTGCCGCGCAGCGCGAGAATCATCACCGCGGCGAGCCTCGCGCGCGCCGCGGTGAATTCACCGTCGGCGTAGCGCGTAATATGGCGCGGAAAATCGTGATTCGACAGCGTGTAAGTCGGCCACGAGCCGCGCGGAAACAATTTCTCGACTTGCGCGACCTGCGCGCGGAAGCTCGCCGCGCTCCACGGACAGAACAGGAAGCGGAAGTTGAACGCCTGCTGCAATTCGTCGGGACGCAGATAGTCGGCCAGCGAACGATTGTCGCGAGGCCAGACCTCGCCGACCAAAACCCGGTCCCCGCCGTATTCCTCGAGCACGCGGCGAAACCCGCGCACTATCTCATGCACCTCGGGCTGATCGACGTCGTACAGATGCTGCTGCTTGAATGCGACGTCGGTCTGCGTGCCCGGTTCCGCCGTGATCAGCGCGGGGTTGTCGCGGAACTGCGCATCCTTGATCATCCCGTGGATCACATCGACGCGAAATCCGTCGGCGCCGCGGGCGAGCCAAAACCGCATCACGTTTTGCATCGCGGCGACTACCTCGGGATTGCGGTAGTTCAGGTCGGGCTGCGACTCGAGGAACAAATGCAGGTACCAATCGCCAGTCGCGTCGTCGTACTTCCACGCGGGGCCGCCGAAGATGCTTACCCAGTTGTTCGGAGGACGGTCCGGCGGACCCGGCTTCCAGATATACCAGTCGCGCTTGGGACTCGTGCGCGACGAACGCGCCTGCCGAAACCATTCGTGCTGATCCGAAGTGTGATTGGGCACCAGGTCCAGGATGATGCGGATTCCGCGCCGATGCGCCTGGTCGATCAGTCTATCGAACGCGGCAAGATCCCCAAGCTCCGGATGCACGCCGCAGTAGTCACTAACATCGTAGCCCCAGTCGCGCAGCGGTGACGGGTTGATCGGGCTTAACCACAACGCATCGATTCCCAGCGAGCGCGCAGTGCCATCATTGAGGTAGTCGAGATGCGCGGTGATTCCGTCCAGATCGCCGATACCGTCGCCGTTAGAATCGGCGAAGCTGCGGGGATAAATCTGATAGAAAACCGCCCGCCGCCACCAATCCGATACCATCGTCAAAATCCTCCGTATCTATTCGTAGAGGATCTGGGCGCGCAGATCCCGGCGGACCGCTTCAGCGAAAGGTTTGAACTGGGCGGCGTCCTTTGGGGTGCAGACCGGGCCCGAAGTCCGGTCGGAGAGCACTCGCACGACCGTTATAGTCGCACCTTCCTGCTTGTAGGTCGCGATGTAGGTCGAATCCGCTCCGCTCAAGTGAACGTCCCTGGGCATTGCCATGATCTTTATTCCCGGCGGCAAATGAATCGTGAATTCCTCTTTCGAGGTTTGGCCACTGCACGCGAAGTCCACCGTCCGGTCCGCATCGGCAAATCCCTGCAACGCGGTTGCGACGCTGCCCCAGTCCGGAAAGGGTATTCGAATGGGCATTGCGCCCGGTCCCGGCAAGTTCATCGCGTCATTGAATTGGTAGCGAATGCCGTAGCTATAACTATCCGCAAAGTCCTTGTTCTTGCCCCTAATGAAGCTTCCGGTGCCCGTATAGCCACCGCGCGAGAGCGCGCGCTGAATCAGGTCTTCCTCCGTATTCGGTTGTAGGTAGTTGAGCGCGAATCTGGCTATTACGGCTTCGTAGCCTTCCGCCTGAATACTGGTCACTCCAGCGGCTGAGCCATCAGAATGAATGGTCAAGACCGTGCTAAAGTCTTTGCCTTCACTTTGGTAGTCAAATAACGGTGTGTGCTGGATCCCGGCGTAGTCGGCGGTATGGATAACAGGTTTGCCGGCTTCTTCGGGCGGCAGCATTCCGAATGGAGTAAACTTGGCCGTCGAATCCACGTACAGGTTGAGGCTCGGAATATAGGTGACGACGTGGTCGAACAATTCGGGGCAGGGCGCCTTCGGCAGAGTGTAGGCCGATCTGGCATTGATCAGAGCGGGAGTACTGGCGATTCCCTTTGCTGACAACAGCGATTGAAGAAGAGTTACGTGGTCCTTACAATCGCCCATCCGGTTGGTCATGATCAGGTTGGCGTCGTGCGGAACCACCGCGCCAACTCCGACATTGTTTCCGGCGTAGTCAATGTTCGCGGATACCCATTCGTAGAGCGCTTTGGCTTGCTCGTGCGGAGTATCCATTCCCTTGGTCAGTTCGTCCGCCAGTTTCCGCGTCTGCTCGGTTACCTGGGATTTCGCCGCCGCCCTGGCGTTGTAGGCGGCTGCGATTGCGCCGTAGTCTTTGAAAGTGGTGGCGGCGATCAGCGGTCCATAGTCATAGGCAGAAACCGAAGCTGGTTCGGGCTTGGCGATTTGCTCGTTTTGATACGTCCATAGCCAGTTCCGCCGGCCATTTTTCCCTGCCACCTCGCCGCCTTTCACCCCGCGAGTATATACTTGCAGTTGCAGAGACTGCGGCGCGCTCATGCTGATCTCGACCTTGTCATACACTTCAAATTTGGAGAACGACTGCAGCAGCGAGAAGTTGCCGGGATAGGTGGCTTCTTTCTGAGTTAACTTGTAGGACACCACAACGGAGTCGCCGACCGCGACCTCCGGAAACGCGACGGTCTTGGTGCGCAGGTCCGAGAACATCGGCGCGGCGGCGCCTCTGCCGGTATTGGTTTGGTCCTGATAGTTGGAAGCCGGAACGTTAATCCGCCGTCCGTCCTGCTTGAGGGTGTATGCCGAGAGAAAATCGACTTTCTCGAGCCGGTCGCTGAAGGTCACCGCGACCTGGTTTGCGTCCGAAATACCCTGTTCCGTCAGCACCTTCATCGCCCAGCTTTGTTCTTCGACGTGGGTGCCGTCGGGGTTCACGTCGTAGTGCGCGCGGTACCATTCATACTTCGTAAAACCCTGGAAGGCTTGCGGCTTGGCCTGCTCGGCGCGCGCCGCCAGGCAAATGAGAATCAGCAGACAGAGGGCCATCAGGCGTGCCAAATGTGGCCGGTGGTTGGCGGTTTGCTTCACGTTGAAATTCTCCGGAGCGAAAAGAACACGGTCAGGTGCGAGATCGGCAGCGTAATCTATCGCTTGATGCAGCGCGAGCGCATGCAGCGCCGCATCGGCGCGCCGTGGCGCATGAGGCAAACATAGTTCATGGACCGCAACGCCAGTGGCGGCTAGCGTATTCGATCGGCGCCGCCGCTTCACGATGCACGACCACGACAGATCGCCGCGATTTTCACATGTGCGGCCCGGCGCGCAGATGCCCGCGCCGTCCACGCGCAGCCTGCGCGGGCTCGACCTCGGGAATTTCTTTCAGGCCGACGTTTCCACCGGCATCGGCCCGTACCTCGCGATCTATCTGATGGCGAGCCAGCACTGGGCGCTCGGGCGAATTGGAATCGCGATGGGCGCGCAAGGCGTTGCAACCGTGCTTGCGCAGACTCCGATGGGCGCAATCGTCGATGCGACCCGGCACAAGCGCGCGCTGATGGTGGCGGCCTCGGCGGCGATCGCGCTCGGATGCGTCACGATCGCGGCGCATCCGTCATTCGCGGTCGTCATCGCGGCGCAGGTCTGGATCGGCATCGCCACGGTGGCGTTCGGGCCCGCGCTCGCGGCGGTCAGCCTGGGCCTTGTTGGTCACGATAGATTTCCGGCACGGATGGGGCGCAACGAATCCTGCAATCACGCCGGCAACGTATTCGGCGCGGTGGTGGCGGGAATGATGGGCAGGTTCATTTCCTACGCCGCGATCTTCTATACCTCCGCCGCGATGAGCGTCGCGACGATCGCGTCCGTGCTTTCAATCCGCGAAGACGAGATCGATCATCGCGCTGCGCGCGCCGCACCGCCCGAAGACGGTAACGACGCGCATCTTTCGGGATGGCGTGAGTTGCTGGCGAACCGCAGTCTTGCGGTCTTCGCGCTGGCGGTGATTCTGTTTCACTTCGCAAACGCCGCGATGCTGCCGCTGGTCGGCGAACTGCTGTCCTCCTCGAAGCACGCGAGCCCCGCGCTCGACATGTCGGCCTGCATCGTGATCGCGCAGATCGTGATGATCCCGATGGCGGCGTTCGCCGGACGTTACTGTGCCGTCTGGGGGCGCAAACCGGTCCTGCTGATTGCGTTCGCCGTGCTGCCGTTGCGCGCGATTCTGTACACGCTCACGCGAGATTCGTACCTGCTGGTCGCGATTCAGGCGCTCGACGGCGTCGGCGCGGGCATCTTCGGCGTCGCCTGGATTATCGTGGTCTCGGATCTGGCGGAGGGCACCGGGCGATTCAATCTGATTGCGGGCGCAATCTCGACCGGGGTCGCGATCGGCGCATCGCTAAGCAATGTGATGACGGGATTTGTGGTGCAGCACGCGGGCTTCAACACCGGCTTCCTGGTGCTGGGAGCGATCGCGCTGGCGGCGTTTGCGGTGCTGGCGTTTGCGATGCCTGAGACAAAGGATGCCGGCGCGCCGTCGGCTAGCCGCCGAAGCCCAAGTCCTTAAGCGCTTTGCGCGCTTCCTCCGCGCGGTCGCGATGCACCATCAGGCGCGCCAGTATCGCGACGGTCGAACCGAGCATCCGCGAGCCATCGCCGTCAAAGACCCAGCATTCAAAGCCCGCTTCGACGAGTAAATCGTACGCCATCTGCACCTGTGTCGAGTCGATAGCAGTGAAAACTTCTTCGAGTTCGTCGGGCGCAAATTGCTGCTGTTCAGCCATCGCGGGTTCCTCTTTTCGTTTCAAGAAGCCTGAGTCATTCATCGGCCGCGCCCCCTTGTGGCGTCGTCATGATGCCTCTGACTCGATTGTAGATGATGGCGGCGGCGCCTGCGACGATTAAAAACGCAATCACGCCGTCGAAGCGATGAAACCACGGCGCCAGGTCTTCCCAATGCTGTCCGAGCTTCATCCCCGCGTAGGCGAGGACAAGGCACCACAGATACGATCCAGCCAGCGTGTAAATCGTAAACGGCAACAGGCGCATTCGCGCGACTCCGGCGGGAAACGCGATAAAAGTGCGCACGACAGGCAATAGCCGGCTGATGAACACAGCGGGCGATCCCCAGCCCGCGAAAAAGTGGTCGGCCATTTCGATTTCGTGCGGCGCGATCAGCACGAACCGTCCGTACTTCAGCAGAAACCATCGCCCGCCGCTTGCCCCGATGTAGTACGCTACGTACGAGCCGAGCAGGCATCCGAACGCCCCCGCGATCGCGACCGGCTGAAGACTGAAGCGTCCGGTATACACCAGGTATCCGGAAAAGGGCATGATTACTTCCGACGGTAACGGAATGCACGCGCTCTCGATCGCCATCATCAGAACCACACCGCCGTAACCGAGTGACGAAATCGCCGCGATAATAAACCCCGAAATGCCGGCGAGCAGCTTGTCGATCATCTGTTCAGGTTCCCTGTGGCGCGTGCGGTCTTTTTTTGCGCGCCGAGCCCGGATTCGGTCCGCGTTCGAGGGTGCCATTTCGATTGTGGCAAAGCGAGTGCCGGACGGTTGCCCGGCGGCGCGGATTTGTCGTAGACTCCCGTTATCGACTACTGCATATATGTTGAACGATGAAGGCGCTACAGTGATTTCGACAACCAAAAGAGGATGACGCTATGGCCAAGGAAACGCTCAGCATCACCGACAATCGCACCGGCAAGAGCTACGACATCCCGATCGAGGAGGGCGGCGTTATCCGTGCCGCGGCGCTCCGGCAAATCAAAACTTCGGCCGACGACTTCGGTCTGATGTCCTATGATCCGGCATTCATGAACACGGCTTCGTGCCGCAGCCGGATCACGTTTATCGACGGCGACAAGGGGATCCTGCGCTACCGCGGCTATCCGATCGAAGAGCTAGCGGAGAAAAGCAACTACCTCGAGACCGCGTACCTGATCGTCAAGGGCGAGTTGCCCGACCGCGAGCATTACCTGCGCTGGGAGCACAACATCAAGATTCACACGATGGTCCACGAGTCGATCAAGACGTTCATGGAGGGTTACCGCTACGACGCTCATCCGATGGGGATGCTGGTGGGAACGGTCGGAGCGCTCTCGACGTTTTATCCCGACGCGAAAAATATCCACGACCTCGAATCGCGCCGGCTCCAGACTCGTCGCCTGATCGGCAAAATCCCCACGCTCGCCGCATTCGCCTATCGCCACACGCGCGGGTTGCCATACGTCTATCCGGACAACGATTTGAGCTACACCGGAAATTTCCTCTCGATGCTGTTCAAGATGACCGAGCTCAAGTACAAGCCCAATCCGGTGCTCGAGCGCGCGCTCGACGTGCTGTTTATTCTGCATGCCGACCACGAGCAGAATTGCTCTGCCAATGCGATGCGCGCAGTCGGCAGCTCGCAGCCCGATCCATATGCGGCAGCCGCCGCAGCGGTTGCAGCACTGTACGGTCCGCTCCACGGAGGCGCCAACGAGGCGGCGATTCGCGGGCTGATGGAGATTGGTTCTGTAAAGAACATTCCGTCGTTTATCAAGGCTGTGAAGAACAAGGAGCGCCGCCTGATGGGCTTCGGGCATCGCGTGTACAAGAACTACGATCCGCGCGCGAAAATTCTGAAGGCGATGGCCGAGCAGGTATTCGAGGTGACAGGGCGCAACCCCCTGATTGACATCGCTGTCGAGCTGGAACGAATCGCGCTGCAGGACGACTATTTCGTCGAGCACAAGCTCTATCCCAACGTCGATTTCTATTCTGGTATTATCTATCAGGCGATGGGCTTTCAAATGGAGATGTTCCCCGTGCTGTTCGCAATTCCCCGCACCTCCGGATGGATGGCGCAGTGGGCCGAGATGGTCCGCGACCCCGAACAGGCAATCGCCCGTCCGCGCCAAGTCTATATCGGCGAGCAGACCAGGCATTACAGCGCAATCGAAGGACGGCCCAAACCGACGATGCGCGAGGATGCCGTAAGTGAAGCCATCTGATGGGGCCTGAGGCCGTAATCGAGGGCTCTGCGCACATACGCATCCAAAGTGAATACTTGACAGATTAGGGGTAGCGTAAAACGGCTCGGCTTGCTAAAAAAGGGTAGGCATGTATTAGGTAGAGGGGGCGTGAGACCTAATTCATCGCGGGAAGCAATATGTTTATGGACAGGCACGGCGAAACCCGGATTCGCTATTTGAACATCGACGAGATGTTCTTAAGGATCGATAGACTCCGCACCGAGCGCGAGTTAATCGAAGCGCAATCCGCCCAAGGTCCTGATTACGTTGCGCAATTTGAGGCATGGGTGCTCGCGGAATCCCAGGGTGCCCCGTGGATGCGATCCGATTACGCGGCAGACGCGGTCGCGCCAACCGCTCAATCGTCCGCTCCCGAGCGCTTCTCCGACCCAGCCTACGTCTGGATGGGCGACGATATGGCGGTGCACCTCGAGGCCGCCGATCCATCTGAATTTGACTCCGACGCCGAGCTTGACGCGGACACCGCCGGTGACGAGCCTTGGCGCGACGCGCCACCGGGATTTCTTGCGAAGTGGGGTCTCGAGCGTTACGCGCTGGCCGCCACCGCGGTTGGGATTATCGCGTTGATTATCGCGGGCAGCGCTTTGCGCACGGGACCAAACGACACGGCGTCGCACAGTCTGGCGATGGCGAATCTGTCGGCCGGCCGCGATCCGTACAACGAAGTCTCCACTGACGAAAATTTGGTCGCGATTCCATCGGGACAAGTAGAGGTCGCCGCAGTTGCGCCCCGGCGCCATCCGCCGACACCGGACGAGGTCGATGAGCGGGTTCATCAAGCGCTTGCGGATCAGGGTTTCTGGGATATCGGCGTATCAGCAGGCAGCCGCGGTGACGTGTATCTGGCTGGCGACGTTTACAGCATGGACGAAGCCAAATACGTGATGACGGTTGCGCGCCACGCAGCTCATGCGGCGAGCGTATTTTTTGTGCATCCGGATGTCCGCCCCGCCCAGGGTCCTGGCTATTTCGGCGCGGAAGCGGAGTACGCGCCTGCGGTCTGGGGAGCGAAGGTCTCTTACGTGGCGATCGGTTCGCCGGCATATATGGCTGGCGTGCGTGCGGGCGACGTAATCCGTGGGTTCGACGGCAAAATGATCGCCGACGCGGGCGAGCTGCAGCGCGCGGTTGCCGCGCATCAGCCGGGCCAGAGAATCCAGATTCGGGTCTGGCGCGACGACGCCAACCAATTCCTGGTTGCGCGCCTTTCGACCAAGCCCCGAACCGAAGTTGCGATGCGCTAGGTTTCGCGCGAAATCGATTCGCTTAAAGTAGCCGCGCCGATGCTTCCGCATGGGCGCGGCTTTTCTTTTACGCGCGATCTTTGAAGTGGGGCTTGCGCTTCTCGACGAAGGCGCGCGCACCCTCTTCGATATATCCGGCGCGCACGCATAGCACCTGGTTGCGGTCTTCCATCGCGATCGCCTGCTCCAGGCTGCCCGCATCGACACTCGCCCACAGGCATTCCTTGGTCATCCGCAGTCCCAGCGGCGAGGTCTCGGTCATCTCGAGTGCGAGTCTCGCGGCTGCCGCGTCAACCTCGGCGTCGGGATGCAGTTCCGAAACCAGTCCGGTTGCAAGAGCGCGTTGCGCGTTGATGAACCGCCCCGTCAGCATCAGCTCGGCTGCGACTGCCGTTCCGACCGCGCGCGGCAGATGGTAGCTGACGCCCATGTCGCATGCGGTAAGGCCGATTCGGATAAACGCCGCGTTGAAGCGCGCCGATTCGCCCGCGATTCGCGCGTCGCACGCCAGCGCGAGCGCGAAACCTCCACCGGCCGCCGGTCCTCGCACTGCCGCGATGAACGGTTGCGGCGCACGGCGCATCGCGACCACCAAGTCGCTCATTCTTCGCTGTGACTCGACTGTGTCGGTGGTCGAAGAGCCCAGCCCGGTCCCGCCGCGGTTCTGCTCCTTCAAGTCCAGACCGGCGCAGAACGCGCGCCCGGCCCCACGCATCACAACCACACGGGTCTTGGTGTCGTTCGGGAGCCGGTGCAGGAAGTCTTCGAGCTCGGCAACCATCTGCCCACTGAGCGCGTTCAGGTTGTGCGGACGATTGAAGGTCAGCCAGCAGACTGCGCCTTCGTTTTTAATCTCGATCGCTTCATAAGCCATAGATTTGTTCTCCAACATGGACAGTCAGTTGAGGTGCCTTCGCGGGGTTTGCTCTAAGTTTCTTTTGCGTTTGCCGACTAAATGTGACCCACTCGCGCGTAATTCCGCCAGCGCGGCGTTTAACGCCCCTAATTCTCTCTTGACATAACTCTGACCGGACCGGAATCTTGGTCCCATCTTCGGTTGGCGGCGGCGCTTGCGTCATATCGCTTGCGCGGTCGGCACGAGGTAAGGAGACGCGATGGATGGAGAGAGTGACATACTGACGATCGCCGAATTGTCGCGGCATTTGCGGGTTCACCCCACCACTATCTATCGCCTGCTTCGGCAGGGACGTATTCCCGGATTTCGCGTCGGCAGCGCGTGGCGGTTCAACAAAACCGCCATCGAAAAATGGGAACACACCCAGGGGCCCATAACCGACTTGGACATTCCTCAACGTGGACGCCGCTCGCGCGTCGCAGTCGCAAAAGTCGCGCGTGGCAGAAAGTAGAGCGCAGAGGCGCTGCGCTTCGCAAGCGCGGATTTCCGCGCGGCGGAGTCCAGCGTAAGGCATTTCATGGCCTGGCGCATTGACCATTGTCCGCTCGCGTCCGCAATCGTAGAAAATAGCACGGGCTTGTAACTTCCAACGCGAGTGAATTGCCGCAGGCGCGGCTTGCGCGACGGCGCTTTGCCCGGCTGATCCGCTCCGTTTGGGGAAAGGTGCTGGATTCCCTTACCGCGCCGTTTGACAACCGCGCGCCTAACCTAATAGCTAACTTTCCAACGAAGCAATGTGGAGTGACACGCGGCGATGCCGACCAAGTACACCGACGTTAAGGGCCACGCGACTTACTATTACTATCACGGCGCAACTTGCCTGCCCGATGTGGTGCCTGATCTGAGCCGCGGACGCCCGATTATTTTGATTCATGGCGCGGGTTCCAATGCCCACTCTTGGCATCGCCAGATCGATGCGCTCGGCAAGAACAACAGTCCGGTCGCGCTCGATCTGCCCGGCCACGGCCGCTCGGCCGGAGTCGAGGGTCTCGCGACGGTACAGGACTATGCGGATTTCGTCGCCGCGTTCATGGACACGCTGAAATTGCGTTCGGCGGTGATTATGGGCCATTCGATGGGCGGAGCGGTTGCGATGGAGCTGGCGCTGCGCCATCCAGCGCGCGTGCAGGCGCTGATCCTCGTCGCCACGGCGGCGAAGTTCAATCTTCCGCCGAATATGGTTGAGTCTTTGCGCGCGGTGATGATGGGGCGCGCGCCGCAGGGTTTCACCACCGACGGTTACTCGCCCAAGACGATCAAAGAAAATTTCGATGTCGTGCGCGAAGGCTGGATGGAGCAAATCCGGACCGACCCGCGCGTGCGCTACACCGACGTCGCCGCGTGCATGAAGGTCGATCTGCAGGGCGCGATCGCAAAGATTGACAAACCGACGCTCATCGCCGCCGGCGCCGACGACTTCGGCACCACGCCCGCTGATGCCGAGATTATTCGCAGCAAAATCCCCGGCGCAAAGCTCGTGACGATTCCCGATTCAGGCCACGTGATTGTGCACGAACGCCCCGCCGAGCTGCAGGCCGCCGTCGATTCGTTTCTCGCCGAGCTTAAGTAACGCGCCCCTCAAGTAAGGATCTCGCCATGAGTTTTTCCCGCAAAACCGCAGTCGCCGGAGTGTTCGAGCATCCGACCCGCTTCGCTCCGGACAAGTCGATGTTCCAAATCATGGCCGAGAGCGTGCGCGGCGCGCTCGACGACGCCGGACTAACGATCAAAGACGTTGACGGCCTTGCGACCACCGGCATGGGCATGGGCGGAATGGGAATAATCGGGTTCTCCGACTACCTGAACCTGACGCCCAACTACGTCGATTCGACCGCGATCGGCGGATCGTCTTTTGTCGCGCACACCGCGCACGCCGCCGCCGCGATCGCCGCGGGGCTGTGCGAAGTGTGCGTGGTGGTTTACGGCTCGACGGCTGCCTCGTCGCGCTTCGCGATCGGCACCGGAGGCGCGGGAGGCTCAGGCGACCCGCCCGATCAGTACGACGCCCCGTTCGGTGTCACGACAGTCGGCGCGTACGCGATGATCGCGCAGCGCCACATGCATGACTACGGCACCACTTCGGAGCAGCTCGCCGAGATCGCGGTCACGATGCGCCTGCATGCGTCGATGAATCCGGTGGCGAAATATCGCGACCCGATCACGGTCGCAGACGTGCTCGCATCGCGCGTGATTTCGTCGCCGCTGCATCTGCTCGATTGCTGCATCATTTCCGACGGCGGCGGCGCGCTGGTGATCACCTCGGCCGAGCGCGCGAAGAGCCTCAAGAAGAAGCCGGTCTATATTCTCGGCGTCGGCGAGGCGGTTCGCCATGCGGCGCGCGGCCAGCGCGACTATCTGGATATCGCGGCGGCGCAGTCGGGCAAGCTCGCATTCGAGCGCGCGGGAGTAGCGCACAAAGATATCGACATGGCGATGATCTACGATTCGTTCACGATCACCGTGCTCTCGACGCTCGAGAACCTGGGCTTCTGCAAGCGCGGCGAGGGTGGCGCATTCGTCAGCGGCGGGCGGCTGCGCTATGACGGAGCGTTTCCGATCAACACCGACGGGGGCGGCCTGTCGTCGAATCATCCGGGAATGCGCGGAATCTTCCTCGTGATCGAAGCGGCCAAACAACTGCGCGGCGAATGCGGTCCGCGTCAGGTCAAGAACTGCAAAACCGCGCTGGTGCACGGCACCGGCCGAGCGCTCGGCACGCGTCATTCGGGCGCCACGCTCATCCTCTCGAATCAGTAGGTTACCGCCATGCCAGAGCAGAAAGAAAAAAAATATTCCAAGCCTCTCCCGCATCTCGATGAGGAAAATCGCCCGTGGTGGGAAGCGATGAAGCGCCACGAGCTGTATATCCAGAAGTGCCGCGATTGCGGCGATATCCGCTACTACCCGCGCGCGCTGTGTACCAGCTGCCTGTCTTCGCGCACCGAATGGATTCGCGCCAGGGGCCACGGCAAGGTCTATACCTTTACCACGACCTACCAGAATGGAGCCGCCGGATTTCGCGAATCGCTGCCCTATATCATGGCCTACGTCGAGCTCGATGAGGGGCTCAAGATGCTCACCAATCTGGTGGAATGCCGCCCGGAAGAGGTTAAAATAGGGATGCCCGTCGAGGTCGTATACGAGGACGTCACCCCCGAGGTGACGCTCGCGAAGTTTCGCCCGGCGAGGTAAGGAACTTAGCCGCTTGAGCACAACCCTTGATCTGCATTCGCATAGCGAAGCGTCCGAAGACAGCCGCGCACCGGTAGAGGCGTACCTCAACTGGATCCGGCTGCGGCGCGCCGAACGTCCGCTGGACGGAATCGTTCTAACCGAGCATCGCCAGTTCAACCGCGAGGCCGACTATCGCGCGCTCGAAGACCAGTTCGGCGTGATGGTCCTGCGCGCGTCGGAAGTCGAGACCAACTACGGCCATGTCTTGGTGTACGGCGTCAACGACGACATCCTTGCGCGGTTCGATTTCGCCAATATCCGGCTCGACGCGCAGACTCTGGTCGACGAAGTCGCACGCCTGGGCGGAGTTGCGGTGCCATGTCATCCGGGCCGTCCGAATATAGGCCTCTATGAGCATTACGCGACACAGCCCGCGCTGGAAAACGTGGTCGCCGTGGAAGTACTGAACGGCGGATCGCGCAAGGGCGAAGACGAGCGTAGCGCGGAGCTGGTCGCGCGCTTCGGCTACCGCGCGGTGGGCGGATCGGACAGCCATCTGGTGAGCCTGATCGGGCTGTGCGCGACGCGCTTTGCGGCCGAGATTCGATCGACTGAAGACCTGGTGCGTGAACTCAAGACCGGCGCCTACGAGCCGGTGGATTTTCGTCCCAGGCGCAAATCGGTCGCGCACGCGGTGGCCGAGGAAACGAGATAATCGCGATGGCTGTGGAATACGATCCGGCGCTGATCAACAAAGTTTTTGAAATCACCGATCCGGTTACCGTCACGCGCGAGAAAATCGCGAAGTTCTGCACCGCGATCGGCGAGACCAATCCGCTCTACACCGACGACGAAGCGGCGAAGAAAGGCCCCTTGGGCGGGCTGGTCGCACCGCCATCGTTCGCCACGATGTTCCGCAACGGACGCCATTTTTTCGAGAACGTTCCCCGCTTCGGCAGACGCGGCTTCGACGCCGGCAAGGACGTCGAATTCGTCGAGCCGATCCGCCCGGGCGACGCGGTCACTCTCAGCTCCGCGGTCAAGGAAATTTACGAGAAGACCGGGCGCACTGGGACGATGGTGTTCGTCGTGATCCGCTCGACCCTGAAAAACCAGAAGGGCGAGGTCGTTGCGCACATCGACCATCGCTTCATGAACCGCCCGTAAGCCACCGGCGCATCGCGAAGCAGGAGCCATGAAAAGTTTTGCGGACGTTACTATCGGCGACACGCTCGGACCCTCCGAGCATTTCGTAAGCAAGGATCAATGCCGCGCATTCGCGCGCGCGGGCGGAATCGAAGCGCCGCGCTTCATGGACGACGAAGGCGCGAAAAAAGAAGGGCTGCCCGGAATGATCCTGCCGGGTAACATGAGCCTGGGCCTGCTCTCGAAATTCGTAACCGATTGGATCGGCGTCGAAGGCGGCGCCCGCCTGATCCGGATGAGCACCACCTACCGCGTGCCCGTGCAGCCCGACCATACGCTAACGATCAGCGGTTTCGTCACCCACTCGACGGCGGCCGAACGCACAGCGGAAATTGACGTCTGGATAGAAAACGAAGAAGCCGAGCGCTTGGTAACCGGCACCGCCACCGTCCAGTTCGACAAGTAGCCGCCAGGTGACGCCGGCTTTAGCCGGTGCGGGACACAGGCTAAAGCCTGTGCCACCAATCCTCTCTCGACTTTCATGGCAGTGAATGAGCAATCACCGCACAAGAGAGCAATCACTGCGCCACTGATCACTTTGCTCTTTTACCGATATGACTAATCGCTTCGCGAAGATTCTTCGCCGGCCGGCCAAGTCACAACGCGCGGAGTTCGGAGGCGATATCGCGGCGCATCGCGAGGATCGCGGGCACCGTCGCGCTGAGCAGTCCGATCGCGGTGGCGATTAGAAAGCTCTCGATGGCGACGATCGGCAGTAGCCGCAGGATTTGCGCGAATGGTCCCAAAACCGCCCCCGCATACGGCACCAGAGCGAGCGCGACATATGCCAGCGCGCATCCGAGCGCGCCGCCGGCGCATCCGATGAGCGCGCCCTCGCCGAGTAACATCGCAACGATCGTTCGAGAGTTGAACCCGAGCGATCGCATTACCGCGAGTTCATTTTTGCGCTCGCGCACCGCCATCGCGGCCGTGTTCGCGGCGACCATCCCAATTACGATCACGACGATGAACGCCAGGATTTTTACTCCGTCGAACAGCAGCCGAAACATGCGGAGCTGATTGAGCGCGAGTGTTATCTCGGATTCGGTGGTGGTCTCGAACTGGGAATTCGCGAAGCGGGTGTCTACTTCGCTGATTACGGCGGGAATCGAATCGGAACGATCCACCTTGATGAAATAAAGAATCACCTGGCCGTGCACCGGCGAAGCCTCATCGATGAAGTCGCGCCGCATGATTAGCGCGTTGCCGGGCCCTTTGGGGCCGAGCGCTCCGAGAATTTTGACCTCCAGAGTTCCCTCGACGCCACTGAGCGTGATCGTATCGCCGACTTTCCATCCGTAGCGCTTCATCATCGCCGGATTGGCGACACCTCCGGAGCGCACATGCTGCAACTGATCCTCGACCGCGGCGGAGATTCCCCAGTCGGGCCAAATCTCGCGTAATGCATCCGGATCAACTCCCACGCCCGCGACCAAATCCGCCGCCTTGCGGTAGTTGCCGACCCATACTGCATAACCGCTAACCGCCATGACATGCGGCATCGCGCGGATGGTGGGTTCGTACGCGGCGGGAAGCGCGTAAAAGAATCCGGCTTTGTTGTGAACGATTATTCGTAATTCGTTCGCGGAATCGTGCAGGATTTGATCGACCACCGCCGGCAGGCTGATCAGCGCGGCGAAGATAAAAATCGACACGCCGATCGAGAGCACGGTCAACAGCGTGCGCCGGCGGTTTCGCAGCAGGTTGCGGAAGATCAGGGGAAGAAATTTCATCGTCGCCGCGGTCGCGGCATTGAAACGCCTGCAGGCGCCGCCGCTACAACAAAGCGCCGCGAAAGGGTTCGTCGCGCGGCGGAGGATACTGGAGCAGGTTTATCGCCCACGTGCGTGCCTGGCGCAGCGCTTCTTCGGCGCGGCGAAACGTCCGCTCCCGGTACATCACGCTCCACACGTACGCATCGACCGACGGCTCGTCGCCGAGCGTGACGTCGAGCATCCAGTCCTCGAGTCCGGGACCGCATATCAGCAGCCGCACCAGGCGGCCGTGATCGAGAATGATTCCTCGCGCCTCGCGCGGGAGCCGGAATTCATCTTTGACGCGTTTGACCAGATGTGGCGGGTAGTGCTCTTCCGTCATCGCGACGTAAACCCAATCGCCCTGGGGCGGATTGGCCTGGCGCGCGATGCGCAAATTGTTGTCGGTGAGATCGTCCTTGGCGCGATCCTGATCATAGTCGCGCGCGACCTGGTAAAACGCCATCGCGACCGGCAACTCCGGCATCTCGATCTCGGATTTTGCCTGCTTGGGTTTTTTGAAGGTGGTTTCAACCCACCAACGATTCTCGACGTTGGGTTTTTTCGCCATGGCGAGGTTGATTCTACGCCACTTTGACGCGCCGCGCTCGCCGAGCCGACGCCGCTCGCGATCTATTCGCGGCGCGAGCACGCCGCTTGCGCGGCCCGCGTGCCGCAGAGCGCCGCGCCTTGCGCGCGGTGCGCAGCCACATGACCATTCGGCGCATGAAGGCGTCGGCCTTGCGCTCGGCGTCGGTCCAGAAAAGATAGTGACCCATCTCATGATAGATCATCTGCACCCACATCCGCTCGCTGTGATGGATGCGGCCGCGTTTCCAGTTTTCCGGATGCACCAGATGGATCCGGCCGTCCTCATAAGTTTTGCCGGCCGCCTTGCCCCAATCGATATACTCGAACCATGAAACGCGCGGACGCCGCGCCGCGAAATAGCGGCACAAGCGCGCGACCGCGCGGTTGAATGATGCCTTCCGATGGCTGCGGAAGAATTCGACCAATTCGCGGTCGATTGAGCGCCGATGAATTTTCGGCGGGACCATCATGCGCACGGCCAGACCTCCGGAGGACGAGGGGAGTGTCCAAATCATACGAAGCACATGCGCGGACAGTCAACGCGGCGACTGAAAATAGCCTAAGTAGCTGAAATAGCTGGACATTTCTGGCTATACCAGCGTTCGGAGGAGTT
>DATKSB010000199.1:0-3392 GCA_035531855.1 Binataceae bacterium (SeqCode) | reverse complement strand
GTAGCGAACCATCCACGCCGCCGCGTCGCCCGCCGCCGATCCGGTCGCGGGATCCTCGCCGCCGATGAATTGCATCCGCGCATGGAGCCGCGCCGCCGGGTCTTTGGTTTCACGTGAAACAAAATAGAACTGATGCGTCGCCGTGCGCTCCAGGTAGGTGAGTATCCGCGCCTGATCGACGTGTAGTTTGGCAAACGAAGCCAGCGAGATTATCGGCACGATTGCAAATGCCACCCCGGTCGAGACCGTCTGGATCGGCAGCGATGCGTCGATCGCGCCGGGCGGAAGTCCGGTGACGGCCGCGACTTCGTCGGCGTTGTGAACGAAGCCAAATTCTGGCTCGCGCTGGGTCATTTCGCCGAACATCCCGCCGTCGCCCTCCGTGAACCGGACCGGGATTTTTCCCACCTTCACGTCGAGCACGATATCCCGGCTCTGGCGCATCCCAGCCAGCACATACGCGGTGCCGAGCGTCGGATGGCCGGCGAACGGGAGTTCATAACCGATCGTGAAGATGCGCACGCTGACTCCGCGTTCGCGCTCGACGGCGGCCTCGCGCGGAAACACGAACGTCGTCTCGGAGAGATTCATTTCGCGCGCGAGCGCCTGCATTTCGGCGTCGCTCAGACCGGCCGCGTCGGTGAAGACCGCAAGGCCGTTGCCGCAAAGTGCGCGGGAAGTGAAAACGTCAACCGTGACGAACGGATAGCGCCGCATTGGCGGAACTCTAGCCGCGCGGCGCGCGCGATTCCACGCACTGCTCGAAGATCTTCGTTCGCCATGCCACAATCGCAGGCGGATGGCGGCTAGCAACAAAATTCGGGTCGGAGTTCTGTTCGGCGGACGCTCGGGCGAGCATGAAGTATCGCTGCGCTCGGCGCTCAGCGTGATGTCCGCGATGGATCCGTCACGCTACGAAATCGTGCCGATCGGAATCGATCGCGACGGCAAGTGGTACCTCGAAAACGACGCGCTCACGCTGCTCGCCGACGCGACGCCGCATCTGGCCGCGCTCTCGGCCGGCGATACTCCCGTCACCCTGCTGCCGCATCCGGATAGCCGCGCGCTGGTCAGGGCGCCCGCTCCAGGTGATCTCGCGCGAACCGGGGGAGCGGTCGCGGGCGATCTCGATGTGATCTTTCCCGTGCTGCACGGAACCTTCGGCGAGGATGGCACCGTGCAGGGTCTGCTTGATCTGACCGGCATCCCGTACGTCGGCGCGGGTGTGCTCGGCTCCGCGGTCGGGATGGACAAGGACGTGCAGAAGCGACTCTTGCGCGCGGCGAAGGTTCCCGTGGTGCGCTATCACGCGGTCGTGCGCGCCGAGTGGCAAGCCAATCGCGCGGCCGCGCGAAAGCTCGCGCGCGGGCTCGGCTACCCGATGTTCGTAAAGCCCAACGCGGCCGGATCATCGATCGGAGTCGGCAAGGTCAAACGCGCGGCCGAACTGGACGCCGCGCTCGAAGACGCGTTCCAGTACGACCGCAAAGCGCTGATCGAGGCCTCGTGCGCCGGCCGCGAGTTCGAGGTCGCGGTGCTCGGCAACGATCGTCCCGAGGCTTCCGTCGCCGGCGAGGTGATCGTGGCCGGCGCGCACGAGTTCTATAGCTACGAATCCAAGTACGTCGATCCGATTGGCGCGAAGACAAAGATTCCCGCCGATCTTCCGCCCGCGATCATGCGCCGCCTGGGCATGATCTCGATCCGCGCATTCAAGGCGCTCTCGATTCGCGGGATGGCGCGGGTTGATTTTCTTGCCAGCCGCGATCTCCGCCGTATCTGCGTCAACGAAGTCAACACGATTCCCGGCTTCACCTCGATCAGCATGTATCCGAAGCTGTGGGAGGCGAGCGGAATCCCCACCGGCAGATTGATCGATCGGCTGATCGAACTTGCGCTCGAAGAGCATCGCGAGCGCGAGAATCTCAAGTTCACTTACAATCCAAAATCGAAATCCTAACTGGCCGCATTATCGCGATGAAAGAAATTCTGGTCGCAACCACTAATCCCGCAAAGCTGGCCGAGTACCGCTTGCTGCTCGCCGCGTACGCGCTCGCGCCGATCTCGCTGGCCGATGCGGGTATCCGCGAGCATCCGGAGGAGACAGCCGCGACCTTCGCCGGCAACGCGCTGCTCAAGGCGCACTTTTATTTCGCGCGCTCCGGAATCGCGACCATCGCCGACGATGGAGGCCTCGAAATCGACGCGCTTGGCGGCGAGCCCGGAGTCCGGTCTCATCGATGGCTCGGCAACGCGACCGAGGATTCCGACGAAGCGCTGGTGGCCGAGGTGATGCGCCGGATGGAAGGCGTCGAGGATTCGCGCCGCACCGCCAGACTGCGCGCCGCCGCGGCACTCACTTGGCGCGACGGTCTCGAGATGTGCGAGCGCGTGGTCGAAGGATCGATCGAGGGAGTTATCGCGCGCAAGCCATGGCACGAGCTCAAACCGGGCTTTCCTTATCGCGCGGTGCTCTATCTGCCGGACCGCGGATGCTACCTCGGCGAGCTGGGAGAGAATCGCGCGGCGCAAGTCAGCCAGCGGCGCAAGACCGTCGAGCTGCTGGACGACGAGCTGAGGCGCATCGCGGGCCTGCCGTGACTGATGGTCCGCGGCGTGCGGGGGGATCTGAAGGTTACCAACTGGCGCCATCCAACTTCCTGATGACCGCTTGAGCCAGAATCTCAGGAGGCATTATTCGGGCGTTTACCGCCATTCGAGGACCGGCAGGATCGGTGGAGAGCCAGTGCGTTACGCAGCCGCAATTCTCGCAGCGGTGAAATCCGATCCTGTGATTCATCCATGAATAGACTTTGGTCGAGCCTGAAATGGCGACGTCTTTCCGCTGGTAATACGCCCACAAGGCGCCGTAACGGAGGCAGATCGAACAGTTGCAGTCCGTGACGTCCTGCGGCGCCTGGGCAATTTGCAATTTCACCTTACCGCAGTGACACGACGCCTCGATCATGGGTTCACCAATACTCTATCGAATCGCGCCCGGCTATCTATAATTCGCCGCGCACAGTAAAATTACGCAATCCTGGTGGACCACAAGCGCAAGGGCCGAATCGTCGTGCTTCATCTCGCCGCGCGATACCCGTTCGCGGGCGTCGTCTGGCAGCTACTGCATCACCTGATCGGCTTGCGCGAACTCGGCTTCGACGTCTATTACATCGAGGATCATCGCGCCCATTGCTACGACCCGGTCGCCGGCACCATCACGCGCGACCCGTCGCGCAACCTGCGGCTCCTGGGCGGCGTGCTCGAGCGCTACGGTTTCGGCGGGCGCTGGGCGTTTCTGGATTCCGTGCGCGAGGAGTACGTCGGGATGTCGCGCGTGCGCTGCCTCGAACTTATCCGCGGCGCTGACGCTGTGATCAATCTGTGCGGCG
>DATKSB010000198.1:0-10859 GCA_035531855.1 Binataceae bacterium (SeqCode) | reverse complement strand
GGTCCATCGTAGATCCGCGCGAAACGCGCGTGCCGGTACATCCGCGCGAGCGGCGTATCCTCCGACACGCCGAGCGCTCCGTGCACCTGGATCGCACGATCGATCACGTCGTGCAGCACCTTGGCGCCGAAGAACTTGATTAGCGAAACCTCGACCCGCGCCTCGTCGCCGGCGTCGATCTTCGCCGCCGCGTCGAGCGTCAGCAGTCGCGCCGCCTGAATCTCCGCCGCGGAGTCGGCAATCCAGTTCTGCACCGTCTGCTTGTCCGACAGCGGTCCGCCAAAAGTCTGGCGGCTGAGCGCCCGCTCGACCATCAGCTCGAACGCGCGCTGTGCCTGCCCGAGCCATCGCATGCAATGAAAAATCCGCCCCGGTCCGAGCCGCTTCTGCGCGATCTTGAACGCCTGTCCGCGCGGCCCGAGCAGGTTGGTCAGCGGCACGCGCGCGTCGGTGAAGCGAATCTCGCAGTGCCCGCCCGCCGTCTCGCCCATCACCGGAATGATGCGCTCGATCTTCAGTCCCGGCGTGTCGATCGGAACGATGATCATGCTGAACTTGTCATAGGTTGCCGCGTCCGGATCGGTCACCAGCATCACGGTCGTGTAGGCCGCGTGATTCGCGCCGCTCGAAAACCACTTGTGCCCGTTGATCACCCATTCGTCGCCATCCTGCACCGCGCGCGTGCGCAGCCCGGTCGGGTCCGCGCCCGACACCTCCGGCTCGGTCATCGAGAAGCACGGATAGATGTCGCCTTTGACCAGCGGAAACATCCACCGCTTCTGCTGTTCCGGACTGCCGTACATGTGCAGCATCGTCGCGTCCTGCGCCGAATGCGTCCCCAGGCCCGCCATCGCGAATTCGCTGCGGCCGACCAGCTCGTTGACGAACACGTACGGCATGAAGCCGAGTCCGCCGCCTCCGATTTCTTTCGGCAGGCCGAGTGCCCACAGCCCGCGCTCCTTGGCCTTGGCCTGGATCGATTTCATCACGCGGCCCGACTCTTCGTCGTGTTTCAGCAGCGCGGCTTCGTTCGGATAGATTTGCTCGCCGATAAAGTCGGAAACTTTCTTGCGAAGTTCCTGAATCTCGGGACTGCCTTCCAGTTCGGATACGCTTTGCATGATTTGCTACCTCGTCAAAGATTTGGCTTAGCGCGCCGCCCACCCGATTCGCAACCCCGAGGCACTTGCCTGCGGATCGCGGCAGGCATACGGCTAGGTTCAGTAGCGAAACGCAACTGTTCGATAAAGGAACCACACCATGATCGATCTCTACACCTGGACTACGCCCAACGGCCGCAAGGTTTCGGTAATGCTCGAGGAATGCGCGCTCCCGTACACCGTGCATCCGGTGAATATCCGCGAGGGCGCCCAGTTCAAGCCCGAGTTCGTGAAAATCTGCCCCAACAGCAAGATCCCCGCGATCGTCGATCGCGAAAGCGGCCTGTCGATGTTCGAGTCGGGCGCGATTCTGCTGCATCTGGCCGAAAAGACCGGCAAGTTCATCCCGAAGACCGACCCGGGCCGCGCCAAGGTGCTCGAGTGGCTCTTCTGGCAGATGGCGAACGTCGGCCCGATGCTCGGGCAGACCAATCATTTCGTCAACGCGGCGGCAGAAAAAATTCCCTACGCGATTGACCGCTACATGACCGAGTCGGCCCGCCTGATCAAGGTGATGGACGAGCAGCTCGCGCGCACCGAGTACCTGGCGGGCGACTACTCGATCGCGGATATCGCGACCTACCCGTGGATTTCCGCAGCATACGGACTGGTCAAGAACGCGAAGGCCGACGTAACCGGCGAAGCGAAAAACGTCGAGCGCTGGGTCACCGCGATCGCCGCCCGCCCCGCGGTTGTGAAGGGAATGGCCGTCCCGAAAATCTAACCTGCCCACCGAGACGTGGTTGCTGACGTGAGGTAACGACGAATGAGGGTCATGCAAAGGTCCACGTAGTCGTGCGCTCAGCCCTCATTCGTCATATATGGACCCCTTCGGCGTTGCTCAGGGCGGGCTCCTGGAGAAATCCCGAGCGAAGGGCCACTGCACAGCGTGGACGCCTCGGGATTTCTCGCCGATGGCTCGAAATGACGCGGCGTCAGCGCGATGCTATCGGATAGCTAGCGCAGTGCTAACTAAAAGCTAGCGCAAACTTACCCATTCACTGATGACATCATCTGCTCCGGATAACGCAGTCCCGCCGCGACGCCTTTGGGCGCGACCTCGTCGATTCGCTTGAGCTCCGCCGGCGTCAGCTTCACCCCGAGTGCGCCCAGGTTTTCCTCCAGGTACGTGCGCCGCTTGGTCCCCGGTATCGGCACGATGTCCTCGCCCTGCGCCATCACCCACCCGAGCGCGAGCTGCCCCGCCGTGCATCCTTTCTCTTTCGCGATCGCCTCGACCCGCGCGACCAGCTCCAGATTCTTGCCGAAATTATCGCCCTGAAAGCGCGGCGAGAAACGACGGTAATCGTCCGCGGCAAGATCCTCGAACTTTTTAATCTGCCCGGTCAGAAAGCCGCGCCCGAGCGGACTGTAGGCAACCAGCCCGATTCCCAGCTCGCGGCAAGCCGGCAGAATTTCATCTTCCGGGTCGCGCGTCCATAGCGAGTACTCACTCTGCAGCGCCGTTATCTGATGAACCTTGCACGCGCGCCGAAGCGTGTTCGCACCCGCTTCCGACAGCCCGAGGTAGCGGATCTTGCCCTGCTTGACCAGCTCCGCCATCGCGCCGACGGTGTCCTCGATCGGAGTGTTGGGATCGACGCGATGCTGATAGTAAAGATCGATCGTGTCGATGCCCAGGCGTTTCAGGCTCGCGTCGCACGCGCTTTTTACATACTCGGGCTTGCCGCTTATCGATCGCGCATTCGGGCCGGGCCCGATCACGATCGCGAATTTCGTCGCGATCACAAACTTGTCGCGCCGCCCCTTGATCGCTTTGCCGACCAGCTCTTCGTTGGTGTGAGGACCGTACACGTCCGCGGTGTCCAGGAAGTTGCATCCGAGTTCCAGCGACCTGTCGATCGTCGCGAGTGATTCCTTTTCGTCGCGCGGTCCATAGAACGCCGACATCCCCATGCATCCAAGGCCGATCGCCGACACCGCAAGTCCGCCAAGTTTTCGCGTTTGCACCGGAGCCTCCAATAAAAGTTGTATGCTTCGAGGTATCGCACGATCGCGCGGACCCGTCCACATCACTTGGCTTGCGCATTTGACAGCGGCGCCGGGTCTGCGCTCGAATGCGCAAAAGAGACCCGATGCGTTATCACGCGCTGAACGATATCAAAGTTGTTGACCTGACCCATTTTATCGCGGGCCCGTATGCGACCAAGTTGCTCGCGGATTACGGCGCGAAGGTGATCAAGGTCGAGCCGCCCGCCGGCGAAGGCGGCCGCGGCCCGCTGTTCGCATTTCTCAATACCAACAAACTGGGCGTCACGCTCGATCTGAAGCATCCGCGCGGCCGCGCCCTCATCCGCGAGCTCCTCGCCGACGCAGATTTGCTGGTCGAAAACTTCGCGCCCGGAACCCTTGCGCGTCTCGGTCTCGAACCTTCGGAGTTGCTCGAAACTTTTCCGCGCCTCTCGCTCGTCTCGATCTCGAATTTCGGACAGGACGGCGCCGAGAGCGGCGGGATGCTGAGCGACCTGACTCTGTTCGCGCGCGGGGGATGGACTTTTCCGATCGGCGAGCGCGACCGCGCTCCGCTCACTCCGCCCGGCTCACTCGCGCAATACGTCGGCGGACTCTACGGCGCGGTCGGCGCGATGCAGGCGATATTCGCGCGCGACCTGACGACGCATCGCGGCCAGCACGTCGATATCTCGCTGCTCGAAGCCACCGTCGCGACGATGATCTATGAAACCGTCGCCTTCCAGTACAATGGAATTTTGCGCGAACGCGCCGGACGCCGCTTCGCCGTCGGCCCGTTCCTGATCGTCACGCTCAAATGCCGCGACGGATACGCCGGCCTCCAGTGCGTCACCGACAAGCAGTTCCAGGGCCTGTGTGATCTGATGCAGCGGCCCGATTTGAAAACCGACGATCGCTTCAACACTGCGCTCAAGCGGATGGTCAGCAACGACGCGCTGCTCGAAATCGTCGCCGGGTTTTTCCTCGAACACGATCGCCGATGGCTCTATCGCGAGGGCCAGGCGCGTGCGATTCCGCTGGTCCCGGTTCCAAGCGTGGCCGAAGTCCTCGAATGGGAGCAGACCCGCGCGCGCGATTATTTCGAGACCATCGATGATCCCGCGCTCGGCCGCATTCGCATCCCCGGCGCTCCGCTGCGGATGCATTCGCATCGCCCCGACGCGACGCGTCCCGCACCGCGCCTCGGCCAGCATAATCGCGAGGTCCTGGGCGCGCTGCCCGGAGTCGGCGCGGACGGGCTCGCAACGCTCGAGCGTTCCGGCGTAATCGCGGGGGCATCAGCATGACCACGATATTCCAGAAAAAAATTCGCGTGCTCGACCTCTCGATGGGATGGGCGGGGCCGCTCGCGGGCCAGATGCTGGCCGAGATGGGCGCGCAGGTGATCAAGGTCGAGGACACGCACTACTTCGACTGGTGGCGCGGCTCTCTTTCGATGGCGCCGCCGGAGGTGCAGCCTATCGAGCGCGCCGCGACCTTCAACACCGCCAATCGCGGCAAACTCGGCGTCACCCTCGATCTTTTGAATCCGCGCGGAATCGATCTGGTCAAGCGCATCGTCGCGCATAGCGATATTCTGATCGAGAACTACAGCCCCGGCGTGATGGAACGCTTCGGCCTGACTTACGAGATTCTCGCGCCGCTCAATCCGCGCCTGATCATGATCTCGATGCCCTCGTTCGGGTACGGCGGTCCGGAAACTTTCTCGCGCGGTTATGGCAACACGGTCGAGGCAATGGCCGGCATAACCGGACTCGCGCGCTATCACGATAGCGATCAGCCCTACACTCTCTCCAATGCGCTCGGCGATCCGGTCGGCGGCCTGACCGGCACCTTCGGAATTCTCGCGGCCCTGCACGAGCGCGAAACCACCGGACGCGGACAATGGATCGAGCTCGCGCAGGTCGAAGGCGTCATCCCGCTGCTCGCCGGACAAATCCTCGAGTATCAGCTTACGGGCAAGGTGCCCGCGCCGCGCGGAAACCGGCATCCGGATTTCGCACCGCATGGAATCTTCCGCTGCGCAGGCGGCGAAGAACACGCATGGCTCGCGCTGGCAGCGCACAGCGACGATCAGTGGCGCGCACTCGCGCGCGCACTAGGTCTCGAGCGTCTCGCGACCGACCCGCGCTTCATCGACCTCGCGAGCCGCAAGGCAAATGAAGACGCACTCGATGCCGAGCTGACTCGCGCCCTCGCGACGGTTCCCATCGACGAGGCAGTCAGCCGCCTGCGCGCGGCCGGCGTCGATACGGCCCCGGTAAACTCCGCACCCGCGGTCCTCGGCGACGCGCAGCTACAGGATCGCGGCTATTTCGTGCCAATCGATCGCGCCGTCGTAGGAACGCATCTATATCCCGGCGCTGTCGCCCGGATGTCGGCGACGCCCGCCGCGCAAGAGGCCCCCGCTCCATTACTCGGCGAGCATAACGCCGAAGTCTTCCGCGAATTATTAGGGATGACTGAAGCGGAACTAGCCGAGCTCGAATCGGCCGGCGTAATCGGCACCGCCCCCCGCGATTACCGCAAAGCCTCGTAGCCCCTGCGTGTCCCCTTTTGAGGTTAAGACTCACAGGCTAAAGCCTGTGCCACCTGTGATCGTACGGCAATTTTAGTGGCACAGGCTTTAGCCTGCGTGGCCAACCTCAACTTCAGGAAGGATTCTTTCAGCCTAACGACCGTTAGGTTTTTTGCCAGATTTGTTCATGGCTGAACTGTTCAGCCTTATGCCCGATTCCGTTTTTTGTTATACTGTCCGCGTGAAACCGAATCGGCACAACTTCGATCTTCAATTCCCTGAAACTCAGGGCAGGTCCGTTTCTTTCGCATTATGCAAAAAAAGATAATGGAGCTATCAAACCGACTGAATTATTCAGCAATTATAAGCTATTTACATTTTTCGAGGCACGAAAAATACCGGAACGAAGCCACCGTTAGAACACCTTTATGATTCGCAATTCTGCGAACATCCCCTCCCCTCACTCCACGTTCTGTTTCGCCACAAAGCCGGTCTGCCCCTTCATCGGACCGTCGGTGATCTCCACCTGCGCGCCGTTATCGTCGGCCGAGATCACGGTCACTGGCGTCTGGTCGTCGATCTGCTTGGCCGCAAATCCTTGCCCTACACTACCCAGCATCCCCTGCACTCCGCCCTGCTGCTTGAGCGACGAAATCTTGGTGTAGGTTTGCTCGTCGGGATACATCGGCACCGATTTCTCGCCCTGCAGCGCGACCAGCTTATGCCCGCATCCCGCAAGCGCGAGCGTCATTCCGATTGCGGCAACCGCCGCGAAAGTTTTCCATACCTTCATGATTTCCTCCTGCAACAGCGCCGATTGCCGCCCCGGCGCATCCGTGAATCCGCGCTGCAAGTGTGCGCTTTTAGCACGCGCCGCCAGCGGCCGCGAATTCGCCAAAATTGCCGACGCCGCCCGCCCATGATAGCGTGTACCCCTCGCGTTTCGGAGGGTTTTCTCTTCGGACGTATCGAGATGCGAATCGGCCTTATTTCCGACACTCATATCCCCGAAGCCTGCGAGCATCTGCCCGCCCAGGTCTTCGAGGTATTTCGCGGCGTCGATCTGGTGATGCATGCCGGCGACGTCTATGTGAATCGCGTGCTCGACGAGCTCGCCAAAATTGCGCCGGTGATTGCCGCGATGGGCAACGGCGACGAGGGCCTTGACGGCCACCGGTTCAAGCTCGATCCCGATGACCGCGTGCGCGAGGCGCATTTGCTCGTGCTCGAAGGCGTGCGAATTGGCCTGGTGCATGCCGTGCCGACCCCCGACGAAACCTCCGACGAGGTTTTCGCCCGCGCGATCGAGCGCAACTTCGGCGGTCCCGTCGATGTGATCGTGCAGGGGCACAGCCACGTCGAGGGTATCGTCCGCTACGGCTCGACCCTGGTCGTGAATCCGGGCAGCGCCACGCTGCCGCACAACCTGGTCGATGTGCCGGGCACGGTCGCGATACTCGAAGTCGCGGGCGGCAAGGTCGTCAGTGCGGAAATAATCACGCTCGGTCCGGACGCCGCCGCGAAAATCTGATCACCGCGTGATCAACCTGGGAGAGTAGTTTTGTCTGACGAAAATCCGCCGCGTAAGAATGCGGTCACGATGGAGAAGCTGGTCAACCTGTGCAAACGCAGGGGACTGGTTTTTCCCACCAGCGACATTTACGGCGGCCTCAGCTCGACTTTCGACTACGGCCCGCTCGGCACCGAGCTCAAACGCAACGTCAAGGAAGCGTGGTGGCGCGAGATGGTTCAGTATCGCGGCGACGTGCTCGGCCTGGACTCCGCGATTTTTCAGCATCCGAAGACCTGGGAAGCGTCGCAGCATCTGCAAAACTTCACCGACCCGCTGGTCGATTGCAAAGCCTGCAAGCATCGCTTCCGCGCCGACAAAATCGCGGGCGGCAAATGTCCCGATTGCGGCGGCGATCTGACCGAGGCGCGCAACTTCAACCTGATGTTCAAGACCTTCCTCGGCCCGGTCGAAGACACCGCCTCGGTCGTCTATCTCCGGCCCGAAACCGCGCAGGGAATTTTCTCGAACTTCCAGAACATGGTCGATACCCAGCGCGTCAAGCTGCCATTCGGCGTCGCGCAGATGGGAAAATCATTCCGCAATGAAATCACCACGGAGAATTTCATCTTCCGCACTCGCGAGTTCGAGCAGATGGAGATGGAGTTTTTCATCAAGCCCGATATCGACGAGGAAGCCAGGTGGTACGCCTATTGGGCCGATTTCCGCTTCAACTGGCACGTCAAGTACGGCCTCAAGTCCGAGCATCTGCGCCGCCGCGAGCACGCGAGCGACGAGCTCTCGCACTATTCGAGCGGCACCACCGATATCGAGTATCTCTACCCGTTCGGATGGGGTGAGCTCGAAGGTGTCGCCAAACGCGGCAGCTTCGATCTCGACCAGCACGCTAAGTTCAGCGGCAAAGACCTGACCTACTTCGACGAGGACGCGAAAGCGCGCTACCGGCCGTGGGTGATCGAGCCCGCGCTCGGCGTGGACCGCGCGATGCTGGCGTTCATGCTCGATGCTTACGATGAAGACGTAGTCGAGAATGAGGCGCGGATCGTGCTTCGCTTCGATCCGCGGCTCGCGCCGATCAAAGTCGCCATTTATCCGCTGTTGCGCAAAAATGGACAGCCGGAAAAAGCGAACGCGGTGCGCGAAATTTTGCAGCGTCATTTTACGACCGCGTATGATCAGGCGGGCTCGATCGGCCGCCGCTACCGCCGCCAGGATGAAGTCGGAACGCCCTATGGCGTGACCATCGATCATCAGACGATGGAAGACGACACCGTAACCCTGCGCGATCGCGATACGACCACGCAGGAGCGCCTGCCGATCGCGCAATTGGTCGAAGTGGTGAGCGACAAGATCGGATGGACCAAATAGAACTGCCGTAACAAACCAAGTCTGTAATCTCGAAACCGCATCAGCGGGAACTGGAAACCGGAGACGATCTGAAATGGCTCGAGTGCATCCTGAAATTTTCTTTTTCGGCGCGGGCGTGGCGGAAGGCCGCGCCGCGATGCGTGATCTGCTGGGCGGCAAGGGCGCGAACCTGGCCGAGATGGCTTCCCTCAAGTTGCCGGTGCCTCCCGGCTTCACCATTTCGACCCAGGTCTGCAACTACTTCTACGCGCACAAAAATACCTACCCGAAGGGTCTGGCCGAGGGCGTCAAGAAAAGCGTCGCGCGAGTGGAAAAAGCGCTCGGACGCAAATTCGGCGACGCTAAAAATCCTCTGCTGGTCTCCGTGCGCTCAGGCGCGCGCGTCTCGATGCCCGGAATGATGGACACGGTCCTTAACCTCGGCCTCACCGATGAAACCGTGAAGGGACTCGAAACGGTTTCAGGAAATCCGCGCTTCGCGTGGGATTCCTATCGCCGTTTTTGCCAGATGTACGGCGACGTCGTCTTGAAGCTCAAGCCCGAGAACAAGAACGACGCCGATCCGTTCGAGGAATTGATCGACAAAAAGAAAGTCGCGCGCGGCGTCAAGCAGGACGTCGAGCTTTCGGTCGATGATCTGCGCGAGCTGGTCGCCGAGTTCCGCGATCTGATTCGCCGCCGCGTCGGCCGCGACGTTCCGCAGGATCCAAACGAGCAGCTGTGGGAGGCGATTGGCGCGGTGTTCGGCTCGTGGCACAACGATCGCGCGATCACCTACCGGCGCATCAATAATATCCCCGGCGATTGGGGCACCGCCGTCACCGTGCAATCGATGGTGTTCGGAAATCTCGGCTCCGATTGTGCGACCGGCGTCGCCTTCACCCGCGATCCCGGCACCGGCGAGAAAGGCCTCTACGGCGAGTTCCTGCCCAACGCGCAGGGTGAAGACGTTGTCGCCGGCGTGCGCACCCCGCGTCCCAACAGCCTAATCGCGGGGCGCAAGATGGCCGAGCGGGTCGGGATGACCGAAGTCGAACGCAAGCGCGATCATGCGACGCTCGAAGAAACCTTTCCCAAAGCCTACAAAGAGCTGGTCGCGATCGGCGCGCGCCTCGAACGCCATTTCAAAGATTGCCAGGACATGGAATTCACCATCGAGCGCGAACGATTGTTCATGCTCCAGACTCGCAACGGCAAACGCACCGCGATCTCGGCGGTGCGCATCGCGGTCGATATGGCCGACGAAAAGTTGATCGATCGCAAAGTCGCGCTAACCCGCGTCGAACCGGAGACCCTCGAACAATTTCTGCACCCCCGATTGGACCCGAGCGCGAAAAAACAGGTCATCGCGCGCGGACTCCCCGCGTCTCCCGGCGCCGTCTTCGGCGAAGTCGTATTCTCCGCCGAAGAAGCGGTCGCCGTCAGCGCGGCGGGCCGTCCTGTAATCCTGGTGCGCGTCGAAACCTCGCCCGAAGATATCCACGGGATGCAAGTGGCCGAAGGAATTCTCACCGCGCGCGGCGGGATGACCAGTCATGCCGCCGTGGTCGCGCGCGGGATGGGCAAATGCTGCGTCGCGGGATGCAGCTCGCTCGAAATTGACTACAACGCGGGAACGCTCAGCGCCGACGGCCACGTCGTCCGGCGCGGCGAATACGTGACCCTCGACGGCTCGGCCGGAGAGGTGATTATCGGCCGCGTGCCGACAGTGCAGCCCGAGATGCCCGCGCATCTGAAAAAATTCATGGGATGGGCCGACGCGACGCGCAAGCTCGGCGTGCGCGCCAACGCCGACACGCCCAACGACGCCCGCGTCGCGCGCGAATTCGGCGCCGAAGGAATCGGCCTGTGCCGCACCGAGCATATGTTCTTCGACCCCGAGCGGATCGAAGCGGTGCGCCAGATGATCCTCGCGGAGAACGCGAAGCAGCGCGCCACGGCGCTGGCGAAAATTCTGCCGATGCAACGCGAGGACTTTGTCGGCATCCTGAAGGAGATGGCGCCGATGCCGGTGACGATTCGCCTGCTCGATCCGCCACTGCACGAATTCCTGCCCAAGGAAGACGCGGAGATTGCGGACCTCGCGGCGAAAATCGGCGTCACCCCCGCGCATCTCAAACAGGTCCGCGACAGCTTGTTCGAGTTCAATCCGATGCTCGGGCATCGAGGCTCGCGTTTGGGCATCAGCTATCCGGAAATCTACAAGGCGCAGGCGCGCGCGATTATCGAAGCGGCCTGCGAGCTGCGCAAGAATGGGGTCAAGGCGCTGCCGGAGATCATGCTGCCGCTA
>DATKSB010000197.1:0-11551 GCA_035531855.1 Binataceae bacterium (SeqCode) | reverse complement strand
GCCAGCAGATTCAGCAGCGCCTGGGTCTCGGCGTCGATCCAGTGCAGATCCTCGAACACGATCATGAGGGGCTGATTAAGGCTCTCGCGCAGCAGGATTCGCTTGACCGCATCCTGCGTGCGGCGCCTGCGCACTCCGGCGTCCATTCCCTCCATCGCGGATTCGGCGCCCGCGACGCCGAGCAGCGCGAACACATACGGCAGCGCGTCTTCGAGCGCACGGTCGAGCGCAAGCACCTTGCCCGTGATCTTCTCGCGCCGCGAGCGGTCGTCGTCGGCGCCGGCGATCCGGAAATAACCGCGCAGCAAATCGATCACCGGCAGATAGGCCGACGCGCGTCCGTGCGACACCGAGAACGCCTCGAGCACCAGCCATCCACTTTGCGAAGTTTGCTTAAATTCGTAAAACAGGCGCGACTTGCCGACGCCCGCGTCCGCGACCGCCGCGACAATCTGCCCGTGGCCGGCGGCCGCCAGCGCCGCGACGCGCTTCATCTGCTCGAGTTCCGCGGTCCGGCCGACAAAGCGCGAAAGTCCGCGGCTGGCCGAGCGTTGCAGACGCGTGCGCAGCGCGCCGAGTCCCACAACCTCGTAAACCTCGACCGGATCGGTGACGCCCTTGATCCGCGCGGCTCCGAGCGGCTTCAGCTCGAAGTATCCCGCGGCCATGCGCTCAGTTTCCTGCGCGATAACGATCGACCCCGACGGCGCCAGCGTCTGCATCCGCGCCGCAAGGCTCATCGAATGGCCGATAGGAGTGTACTCGGTATGCTCCGCGTCGGTGCGAATCGAGCGGATGAGCGCCTCTCCGGTGTTGATGCCGATGCGAATCTCGACCGGCGGATTTCCCGCCGCGCGCAGGCGCGCCGCGTACGTGCGCAGATCTTCCTGCATCCGCAGGGCCGCGTACAGCGCGCGCTGCGGATGGTCCTCGTGTGCGATCGGCGCGCCGAACAGCGCGAACACGCCGTCGCCCGTGGACTGGACGATATATCCTTCATAGCGATGCACCGCGTCGATCATCAGGACCAGGGCGGGATCGACGATCGCGCGCGCCTGCTCGGGATCAAGATCTTCGATCAGATCCATCGACCCTTTAATATCGGCGAACAACGCAGTGACGGTCTTGCGCTCGCCGTCCTGCGCGTCGGCACTGGCAGGAAGTACACTGACGGTTGCTCCTGGAGCCGCTGTGGTGGCGGAAGCGCTGGTCGTGCGTGCGGGAGTTCCGGTGCTCAGCGGTGCAGCGCATTCGCCACAGAACTTGAACGATTGCGGATTGTCGAAACCGCATCGCGGGCATCGGTTACGCAGCGGTGCGGCGCAGTTGCCGCAAAATTTCATTCCGGCGGGATTCTCGACACCGCATGCCGCGCACCACATAACCATCCGCTCCAGATTACCCGCGGCGCAGCGCGCGGCCCGGCCGCGCACCGGTATGGCGTCGGTCGCTCGCGACCACAGTTCCGTTGACGATCACGCGGCTCAGCCCATCGGGATAACGCCGCGGATCTTCGTAGGTCGCGGTATCGGCGATTTTCGCCGGATCGAAAATCACCAGGTCGGCGAAAAATCCCTCGCGCACAAACCCTCGCTCCGCGAGATGGAACTTTTGCGCCGGCATCCCGGTCATACGATGAACCGCATCAGCCAGCGTGAGCACATCCTCGTCGCGCGCATAGCGTCCGAGCACGCGCGCAAAGGTGGCGTACAGCCGCGGATGCGGTTTGCTGCCCGCAGGAACACCGTCGGAGCCGATCATCGTTGTCGGATGCCGCAGCACGGTGCGCACGTCGGCCTCGTCCATCGTCTCGACGATCACGAACGCTCCCGGCTCTTCCGCTGCGATCCGTTCCGCCGCCGCGCGCGCGGGCAGTTTCCATCGCTCGCAAAATGCGGCGAGCGTCTGTCCTTCCCAGTCCGGATGCTTCGGCGTGGACGCGAACCGCAGCTTCTCGGGCGGAACTTTGCCGAGTCCGCCGCGAGCAGGACCGTCATCGAGCGCGCCGTTCTGGATCACGGCGCCAAGCTCGGTTGAACCCGCGGTGTACGGATACTGATCAGCGGTGACGTCGATTCCGCGCGCACGCGCCGCTTCGATAAGGCCGAGCGACTCGCGCACACGCCCCCAATTTTCCTGTCCCGACGCCTTGTGATGCGAGATCTGAACGGCAACGCCCGCTTCCTCGCCGATGCGGATCGTCTCGCGCACGGAATCGAGCAGACCGTCTGCTTCGTTGCGCATGTGGCTTGCGTACAGCGCGGTCGTGCCGCGCATCTCTCGTGCGAGCGCGATAATCTCCTCGGTCGCGGAATAGCGGCCGGGCTCGTAAATGAGTCCCGTGGAAAGCCCGACCGCGCCCGCCGCGATTCCCTCGGCAACTAGCGCGCGCATCGCGTCCGTCTCCGCGGCAGTCGCGTAGCGCTTTGCGTTGCCCATCGCGGCCAGCCGTACCGTTCCGTGACCGACCAGTGTTGCGACGTTGAGGCTCGGCGGATCGCGATCCACCGCTTCGAGATAACCCGCGTATCCCTGCCATTGGGGAATCCGCGAGCCGTGATGCAGCGCGCCGAACATCAGCTGCGCGATCTGAAATGGGGCGGCGCCAAGTCCGCAATTTCCGACCACATCGGTCGTCACACCTTGCATCACCTTGAAATCCATTTCGGGCGTCGCGAAGACCGCAAAGTCGTCATGGGTGTGCACGTCGATAAATCCGGGCGCAATCGCATGCCCACGCGTATCGATCTCCGCGGCACCGGCGCCGGCGACAGCTCCAACCGCTGCGATCCGGTCGCCCTTGATCGCGATATCCGCGCGGACCGGGCTGTCGCCGCTGCCGTCGAAGACCAAGCCGTTGCGAATCACCAAATCCCACTGCGCTGCCATGCTGGAAACCTCCGCGAGCGTGAATCGTGCGCGGCTATTTTGCCGCGAATCGCGCGGGCGAGAGCACTGCGGCGTCGAATCGCCTGGTCGATCCATGCACGATCAGATCCGCCGCGATCTGTCCGATTGCGCCGCTACTCTCGATTCCGAAACCTGCCTGCCCCGCGAGCCAGAAGAAACCGGGCAAACGCGGATCTTCGCCGACGACAGGAATCGAGTCGGGCGAGAATGTGCGCAGCCCCGCCCATCGCCGCTTGAGTGTGCGCGGCACCAGAGCCGGCGCAAGCGCGCGCAGCCGCTCGATCGCGGCCGCGATCGTTTCGTCATCGGGTTGCGCATCGCACGGCGCCATCGGAACCTGGTCCATCGGACTCAGCATCATCCCGCCCGACTCAGGCGCGAAGTAAACCTGGTCGGCCTCGCTGATGACGAAGGGCCATCCGCGCACGCCAAGGCCGGGCGGCGGATCGAACAAGACGATCGAGCGCCGCCGCGGTTCGAGCCGAATCGGCGACGCACCCGCGAGCTTTGCGATCTCGCCCGCCCACGCACCCGCCGCGTCGACGACCACTCTCGCGGTGAGCCGATCGGAAACGGTCGCGACGCCGCCGCATCGTGCGCCCTCGACGATAATCTCGCGCACTTCCGCACCGGCGCGAATCTCGGCGCCAGCCCGCCGCGCGCCTCGCAGATAGCTGGTCAGCAATTCGTGAACGTCGATACGGCCGTCGCCGGTGAGCAGGAGCGCGCGCGCTGAAGCGCCGGGTGCAAGTGCGGGGACCCGCGCGATCGCATCGCGGCTTGAAAGCGCCTCGAATGCGACGCCGTCGCGCTTGAGGCTGGCGGCGGATTCGGAGAAATCATCCGAGTTGCCGTCGCGATAAAGCAGCATCACCTGCGAATTATCTACCAGCGGATTCTGGGCGAATCCGGCCGGCGGATTTTTCAGAAATTCGCCGCCCTGCGCCTTGAGCTGCTGCACCGGCGCGATCGAGTCCCACTCGACCAGCGTCGCGGCGCTGCGCCCGGTGGAATGATAGCCGTGCTGCGTCTCGCGCTCGAGCAGAGCTATATCGGTAACGCCGCGCTGGGTCAGAAAATAGGCGAGCGACGCGCCGGCAATTCCTCCGCCGACGATGATCACCTCGAAGTTGCGCTTCTCCGCCATCGCCAATGCCCGCGAGTCTCTCCGTTATTTTTCAATCCGCAGGTGAAATACGCCGCCCGCCGAGCGCGCGTCGAGAATCGCGTAACCCTCGCCTTCCGCGGCGCGGGGAATATCGCGCGCGCCGCGCGGATCGTCGAGGACGAGCTCCAGGATCTCGCCACGCTCCATCGCTTCCAGCCTGACCTTCGCGTGCGCCCAGTTTAGCGGACATTTGACGCCACGCAGATCGAGCCGCCGCCACTGCCGTTCCATCGTTACCGATCTCTATCACACGCGCGGACGCCGCGCGGCTTCGATCATCGGGCCGCCATCGTCGGTCTTGGCGATCACTTCTTCGCGGCGGCCTTCGCTTCGGCCCATCCCTGCTTGAGCGGCACCGAATGCCAGAAGGTGATTTTGCGCTCGACGAAACGCCATCCATTTTTTTCGCGCCGGTAGCGATCTTCGTAATATCCCGCCGCGGTGACGCTCTCTCCATTGCGCGAGAAACGCGCCTCGATTCCGCAGGTGCCGCGCGCCTCGTCGCCGTGCACCTCGATGATGTGGTTCTGGATGAACGGGATCGCGATTTCGGGCTGGTTCACCGCCGAGCGATAAAACTTGAGCAGCGCTTCCCGGCCGCGCACCGGACGAAAACTGCCGTCGTTGACTTCTAGCGCACCGTCGTCGGTGAACAGTCCCGCAACCGCTTCGCCCTCGCCGCGGGCGACGTGCCAGCAGTAGCGCGCGGTCAATTCCTTGATCTGGTCGCGGTCTTCGAGTTCCTGGATTCGTTGCTCGAGCGATTTTGCCATGGCGATATCTCCCGATGCTGCGCCTATTGCGGGTCGGACAGGCGTTCGCGCACGCGTTTTAGAATCATCCGCGTGGTGTCGGTGCTCTGCGCACCGGCCATCGCGAATTCGCCGATGAAAAACGTCGGCACTCCCGTCACCTGGCGCTGATTGGCCGCGAGCGTGTTGTTCTTGAGGCGCAGGTCGTAGCGCGGCGACCAGATCGCGGTGGCGAAGTCGGCTGCATCAAGTCCCGCCTCGCCGGCGCATCGCGCAAGAACTTTCTCGTCGCCGATATTTTCTCCATCGACGAAATAGGCGCGGTACACTCGCTCTTCGAATTCTTCGGGCCGGCCCTTTTCGCGGGCGTACTCGCATCCGAGCAGCGCTGCACGCGAATTGGTGAATATGGAAGGCGGATTGATTGGCAAGCCCTCAGCCTCGGCCAGCGCGGCGATTCGCTTCCACGCATCTTTGCGCGCGTCCATGTCGCCTCCGGTGCGCACTTTTTCCACTGGCAGACCCTCGGCCGGCCAATCAGGATGGATCTGGAAGCCGCGCCATTCGAGTTCGAGATCGAACTCGGGCTTGAGCCGGCGCATCACCTCGAACCCGATGTAGCAGAACGGGCAGATGAAATCGGAGAACATCATGATCTTGAGCGGCATCGAATCGGCCTCCGAGGTTACAGTGAAGATCACTATACGGTTAGTCGTTTCGCGGCGTCAAAAAGCGCAACACGAAATTCGCGGCGCGGTTTTGCCCTCCACCTAGCCTGTGTTAATTAGCAAGCGGGCGTGCCGCGAGGCGCGCTCTTCCATCGAGGTGTAACCAATGATCCTTGACGCACTGAAACTCGACGGCAAAGTCGCGATCATCACCGGCGCGGGACGCGGTCTTGGCCGCGCGATGGCGGTGAAATTCGCCGAAGCCGGCGCCGATATCGTCGCGGCTTCCCGCACGCAGGCGCAGCTCGATGAAACCGCGGAGCTGGTGCGCAAGACCGGACGCAAATGCCTGATCGTTCCGACCGATGTTACCGACTCGGCCGCTGTGAACGCGATGGCCGCAGCGGCGATCAAGGAACTGGGCAAGATCGATATTCTGATCAACAACGCGGGCGGCGGAGACGATACGGCCGGCAAATCGATCGAAGCGATCACCGACGAACAATGGCGCCGCGGGCTCGACACCAATCTGACCAGCCAGTTTTACGCCGCGCGCGCCGTGATACCGGCGATGGTCAAGCAGAAGCGCGGAAAGATCGTCAATCTCGCTTCCGGCTACGGCCTACGCGGCGGCAAACATAACTACATGTACGCATGCTCGAAGGGCGGCGTTATTCAACTCACGCGCTCGCTCGCGCTGACCTATGCGCTCGATAACATTCAGACCAATTGCATCGTGCCTGGCATCTTTCCGCACAACGAAGAGATGATGAAGTTTTTCAAGGGCGGCAAGTTCATTCCGATCGGACGTCCCGGCGACGACTCGGAGATCGGACCGCTTGCGATCTTCTTGTCCTCGGACGCCTCCAATCATATCAACGGAGAGCTGATCGCGATCGACGGCGGCGGACTGGCGGGCGGGATCCTTCCGACCGGTGCGGTTCCGAATCTACCGAGCTGAGCGCGAGGAAATATCATGGCATCGGAAGCGATTCAGACTGGTTTTTCTCTCGAAGGAAAAGGCGCTCTCGTGATCGGCGCCGAGCACCCCGTCGGCCGCGCCGCCGCCGTCACGCTGGCGGAAGCGGGCGCGAAGCTCCTGCTCGCCTCGCGCGAGCCCGGCACCGACGCGCAACTCAAAGAGACCGCGAAGGCGGTGCAGGCCGCGGGCGGCAAGCCGATAGTGCAGGCGCAGAACGCCGCGATCCGCGCCGACCTGAGCGCGACCGCCGATCTCGCCGCGAAAGAATTCGGCCGCCTCGATATTCTGGTCAATGCGCTCGACGCTCCATGGTACGGCGCCGCCGACATCGCAGACGACAGCGCGTTTGACCGGGTCATGGAAAATAATTTCAAGACCGTATGGATGTCCTGCCAGGAGGGAGGCCGCGTGATGCTGCGGCAGGGAGGCGGCGCGATCGTCAACATCACGTCGATCCTCGCGCAGCGCGGCGTGCCCAATGCAAGCCTGTATTGCGCGGCAAAAGCGGCGGTGCTGAATCTCACCCGCGCACTGGCGATCGAATGGGCGCGCAGGGGAATCCGCGTCAACGCGATCGAAACCGGATGGCTCGACGAACCTGCCTCGCCCGCCAACTCGGGCGAGGAGTTCAAGAAAAATCTGCTCAAGTATCTGCCAGAGAACCGGCTGGTCGCGCCCGCGGATTTGTCCGGCGCGCTGCTCTACCTGGTCTCGCCGGCCGCCGGCTTCGTGACCGGCGAATCGATCATCGTCGATGGCGCGCTGATGTGCCGCGTGTGACGCCGCTCAGCGCGCGGCGACGGTGAACATATAGTCGCCACCGTCCCATGCGTACGAGCGCATCACTTCCCTGATACGTCCGCTGCGGATGTCTTCCGTGAGCCGCGCGACGCCGCGCGTGATCTCGTCCTGGTCAGGAGCGTTGGCGAATGACGAGATACCTGAGCGCACTTTCGGATCGAGATAACGCTCGGGCTTGTTTTTCCCACAGTAGAGGAACCAATCTTTGAGGTCTTCGCGGACTTCGTACAACTCGATCAGCTCGATTGTGAAGCCGGCAGCGCGCAGCGAATGGTCGGTTTCGAAATTCGCGTAAGGCGCGGCCGCCTCCTTTAGCGACTTCGGAAAATACTCATTCAGCCAGTAATGCTGAAGCTGCTCGACCGTGCCGTTCAGAATGACGAAGCGCGATCCGGGCGCGAGCACTCGGCGGACTTCGGCAAAGGCCGCGACGGGATCATCCATATGATGATGCACGAAAGTGCAGGTCGCTCCGGCGAATGCGCCCGACTTAAACGGCAGCTCCTCGGCGCGGCCACGATGCACCGGCAACGCCGGGCACTTCGCATGTGCGCGCGAGAGCATTTCCGCCGAGAGATCAAGGCCGGCGATCCTAACTCCCGCCTCGCGCATCGCGATCGTGTAGTTCGCGCTGCCGCATCCGACATCTAGATGCCAGCGATCCCGGATCGGTCGCAGAAAATGCAACAGCCGCGACAGCAGGTACGGATCGGCGCATCGCGTCGTGTCGTATCCGATTCCGATCTTGTCATACAGCGCCAAGGCGATTCCTCCACCAAACGATTTTCACAAATTGCTGCGGCCGATTCGAGCACGCAATAGGCGGTCTTGCGCCGCTTCCGGAGCCATGGTTTCGTTTAATCGCGGCCGATTCGATCTCGCACGGCGCAAAATTTCATCTACCTGGAATCGCATCCAAATGAGTACGACTGAGCAGGCGGCATCAAACGAAGTTATCGAGTTTTCAGATTTCGCTTCGGTAATCACCGGCGAGGGGCAGTGGATTCCCGCCGGCTTTCCGCTCGAGGACGGCGGCTTCTGGCAATACCAGGAGCCCAACGCGGTGGTGATTATCCAGGACGGCTTTCTGCGAGTCGCCGCGGTGCCGTACACGCGTCATCACGACGCGGTCCAGATTCTTGACAACGCCAAGCACATGTACTTCAGCACGCGGACCTTCGCGCCGCCGCCGGGTGGAACGATTTCGTTTGCGCTGGATTTCTCGGCGACTATCGTCGGGGGACGCCCGGGCGACCTCTACGACGGCTTCGTGTCGTTCAACGTGCTCGATTTCTCGACCGGCGCCGCGCTGGATTTTTTCGTCGGCAACGACGTCGTTGCGACCGTGTACGGCAAGCTGCCGTTTCCGGGGGTCCCCGAGGTCAAGCCTGCGGCGGGACCGCGCTATTTTTGCCTGTTCGAGGAAGCGCGCGGCGTAACCGCCTCGGGCGCGATGCACCATTTCGAAATCGTTTACGAATCGGCCGCAGATCGCGTGACTTTCCTGATGGATGGCAACCAGCTGCGCCGCTACTCGAACGTGCCATTCAAGCTGGGCGCGTGCACCCTTGCGCTCGGGCTGATGAGCGAAAAGGATCTTCAACCCGGCACGGGCAGTGTGTCATGCCACGGGCAGGGCGCGATCGGAAAATGGGGCAACCTCCGGATCACGCGCAGCGCCGCTCCAAAGTGAGCGAGCCGGGAGGAGCACGATGGAATTCGCCGGAATTGCGCATATCACATTGACGGTAGCGAACTTCGACGCGTGCGAAGCCTTCTATGAGCGCGTGATGCGCCATCTGGGAATGCGCCGGTACATCAACGCTCCTCCCCACATCGTCGGATGGTCCACCGGCGAATTCATGCTCGTAATCGGAAAAGCGGCGCCTGACGGCGATCGTTTCTCGCAGGCCCGCGTTGGGCTGCATCACCTGTCGTTCCGCGCGCAGTCGCGCGCCGAGGTTGACGCCTTGGACGCGATGCTGCGCGAAATCGGCGCGAAGATCACCGCGCCCGCGGGCACGGGCCCATTCTGGCCCGGCTATTACTCAGTCGTGTGTGAAGATCCCGACGGCACCCGCATCGAGATGAACCACATCCCCGCGGAGGGATGGAAAGCGTTAGGCGAGGTCGCGGATGAGATCGAAAAAACCGGCATAGACCCCCGCTTCGGAACCAAACGCAGGTAGCGGCCGAAGTCTCCGCAGCCCCCGTTCGTCGCACCTACTTCGCGCCGGGGAAATGTAACGTGAAGCCTCCATCTACCATTATCGTTTGCGCGGTCAGGTAGCTCGCTTCGGGCAGGCAGATCAGGCACGCGATTGCCGCGACCTCCGCCAGCGTCGGCAGCCGCTTGATCGCCGAGCGCTCGGCGCATCGGCGCTGGAATTCCTCGTACGCTTCGCCGAGATATTGAGCGTAGTAGCGCGCCGAGTCGGTATCGATATAACCGACGTTCATTCCGTTGACTGTGATTTCGCGCGGCCCGAGCTCGAACGCAAAGTCGCGCACCATGCTCTCCAGCGCGGCCTTCGCGGCGCCGAGGACGCCGTGCCCGGGGAGATTCCGGATCGAGTCGATGCCCGAGATCATCAGGATGCGCCCGCCGTCGCCCATCACCTTGGCCGCTTCCTGCACCGCCGCGAGAAAACCGCCCACGCTCAGGTTGAACGTGCGCAAAAGATTGTGCGGCTTCGATTCGAGCAGTGGCTTGAACGCGGTCGCCGCCGCGTTGGCGATCAAGATATCGAGCCGCCCGAATTCCTCCGCCGTCCGCGCGACCATCGCGCGAACCTCGGCATCGTTTTCGAGGTCGGCCTTGATCAGTATCGAGCGAGGCGCGATCGCGCGCACCGTCTCGAGCGTGTGCGCGGCGCTGGCCTCATCGCGCCGGTAATTCATCGCGACTGTGGCGCCTAGTTCGGCCAGGCGGGTCGAAAGCGCGCGTCCAAGTCCGCGCGTTCCGCCCGTAACGAGAGCCACTTTCCCCTTTAGGTCGTGCATGGCGGGGGAGATTAGCACGCGGGCCCGTCACCGCAAAAAACCCGCGCTCGATTCAGAGCCCGAGTTGGAGCCGACAGCTGAGGGAGGAAAAGCCACAAGCTGAAGCCTCTGCCACCCATCCGGAGACCAGCGGCTTAAGGTGGCACAGGCTTAAGCCTGTGCTTCTGGAACTCAACCCGCGCGCGGATAGAGCACGTGCCTGATATCTGCGTCGCGCGGGTCGCAGACCGGCGTACCGTCTGCACGAAGCTGACGCCAGTTGAAATCCGGATGCTCGATCTCGAGCACGATTTCGCGATCGGAAAGATCCGCCGGCGTCGCGCATGCGACCCGCCCCGATTCACCGGTCAGCATCTCCGCGAGTACGCGATCGCCGCTCCCGCGCACGACGACGCGAGCGCCCGCAACCGGCGGACGCTCTCCGCCAGCCAGAGGATCGTTGTCGAGCACCGTGACCCGCAGGCTTCGCAGGTCACGGGTGCGCTCGACCCAAGGCGCGAGGTCCCGCAGATAGATCATCGGCTCGGCGAACACGCCCTTGATTCCGGCGCTCTGCGGCTCGCACGAGGGATTCGCCTTGAGCTCGATCCGCTGCGCCGCCATCCCATGGTCGGAGGTGAGGACGAACAGCGTCGAGTCGAAAAGGCCGCGCGCGCGCAGCATGTCGAAGATTTTTCCGATCCGCGCGTCGGTGCGCACGATCGCCTCGCGCAGGCCTGCGTGATGCGGCCCGTAATCGTGTCCGGCGCCGTCTGTCAGCACAAATTCGTGCGCGACGAAGACGGGAGGAGCATCGCCACAGTGCTCGAACAGCACGAGCATCTGCGCCATCCCGCGCACATCGACGATCTCCTCGCGATACATCCCGGGCTGATTGTCGGCCATCCAGCGCGAGCTCACGTCGCCCGACATTTCCTGCGTCAAAGCCTTCAGGCGCGTCTTGTCGCCGATGAAACGGCGTTCGAACACCGCGTGATCGGCGCCACGCCCCTGCGGCTCGTGAATCGACGCGGTAATCGCGCCCGCACCGCGCGCACGCTTGAACGCCTCGTACAGTGTCTCGACCTCGGGGTTAACGTAGCCTTCGCCGTCGTAGATATTTCCCTGGATCGGAACGGTCTGGCGGTTCTCGCGCAGATGAAACGTCGGATTCACCACGTCGTGATGACCGCACCACGTCCCGGTCAGGATCGTTGAATGACTTGGCCACGTGATGCTTGGGAAGTTGACGATCGAACCGTGCGAGAGCATCGCGCCCGATTCGACC
>DATKSB010000196.1:0-14641 GCA_035531855.1 Binataceae bacterium (SeqCode) | reverse complement strand
GTCAGTTCATCGCGGGCGCGCGATTCTCGATCGCGGATATCACCACGCTATGCATGGTCGATTTCGCGCGCACCGTCGATATCACAATTCAGACCGGACAAAAAAATCTGGCGCGATGGTACGCTGCCGTATCATCGCGCCGAAGCGCAAAGGCGTAGAAGAAAAATCGACCTAACCCCTGACCCCTTCCCGCGCGGGAAGGGGAACTATTTTCCGCAGACGCACGTACCGCTGGGTGGGGCCTCAGAACACAGGCTAAAGCCTGTGCCACTTCAGAGAGTTCGAACTGTCGGCCACTATTCCTCAGGGTCGTCGGCGCCATTTCCATTCGCGCCGTTGCCGTTCGCTTCGTCGTCTTCACCTTCGGCGAGGCCGGCGACCGCGCGCACGCGTTCGGTTTCCTCTTGCCGGACAAGGCGCACGCCCTGCGCGTTGCGACCGGTGATCCTGACGTCCTTCACCTTCAGCCGGATGATTTTTCCGCCGTCGGTGATCAGCATCAACTGATCGTCGGTGCCGACCTGGCGCACAGAAACTACTTTTCCGGTCTTCTCCGTAACATTCATCGTGATGACGCCCTTACCGCCGCGATGCGTCAGCCGATACTCGCCGGCCGGCGTGCGTTTACCGAAACCCAGCTCGCTCACGGTCAGCAGGGTTTCATCGTCGCGCACCGTGGACATCGAGACGATCTCGTCCTGGACCAGTGTTACGGTTTTGCCTTCTTTGACGGTCTCGGACTCGAGCTCCATGCCGGTGACGCCGCCGGTCGCGCGGCCCATCGGGCGCACTTCTTCTTCCTTGAAGCGAATCGCCTGGCCGGCGCGGGTCGAAAGCACGATCTGCTGATTGCCGTCGGTGATGCGCACATCGACCAGCGAGTCGCCGTCTTCGAGATTGATCGCGATGATGCCGGTGGAGCGGATGTTGTCGTACTCTTCGAGCGGAGTCTTCTTCACGCGTCCGCGCCGGGTCGAGAAGAATACGAACTTCCCCGCCATCTCGCGCGGCACCGGCATGAATGCTTGCAGCGTTTCGTCGGCGCTAAGGCTCAGTAGGTTCGCGACCGAACGCCCCTTCGCGGCGCGTCCGCCCTCGGGCATTTCGTACGCCTTCAGTTGATAAACCTTGCCCATGCTGGTGAAGAACATCAGACGGTCGTGCGTGGAGACGCGTTCGAGGTGCTCGACGAAATCCTCGTCGCTGGTGGTCGCGCCGATCTTGCCGCGTCCTCCGCGCTTCTGCGTGCGGTAGAGCGAGAGCGGAGTGCGCTTGATGTAGCCGCCGTGCGTGACGGTGACGAGCACGTCTTCTTCGACGATCAGATCCTCGATCGAAAACTCGCCCTCGGCTTCGACAATCTGGGTGCGCCGCGCGTCTCCGAATTCTTCTTTGATCGAACGCAAATCGTTTGCGACCAGTTTCATCAGCTCTTTTTCGTCGGCCAGGATCTTGTTGAGCCGCTTGATCGTGTCAGCAACTTCCTTGTGCTCGTTCTCGATCTTCTCCCGTTCGAGCGAGGTCAGGCGGCGTAAGGTCAAATCCAGAATCGCCTGCGCCTGGATTTGCGTCAGGCTGAACTGGCGCATCAATCCCGAGCGCGCGGCCTCGGCGTCCTTGGAGGCCCGGATGAGTTTGATCACCGCGTCGAGATGGTTAAGCGCGATCAGCAATCCTTCTAGGATGTGCAGGCGCGCCTGGGCCTCGCGCAGCTCGAATTGCGTGCGGCGAGTGAGCACGATTTTGCGATGCTCGATAAATGCGAGCAGAATCTCGCGCAAGTTGAGCTCGCGCGGACGCCCCTCATGGATGCCGAGCAGAATAATGCCGTAGCTCTGCTGCATCTGGGTGAGCTTGTAGAGCTGGTTGAGCACGATGCGCGGTTCGGCGTCGCGCTTGAGCTCGATCACGATCCGCATTCCGTCGCGGTCCGACTCGTCGCGCAGATCGCTGATTCCGTCCAGCCGTTTGTCGTTGACCAGCTCGGCCATTCGCTCGATCAGCCGCGCCTTGTTCACCTGGTAGGGAATCTCGCGTACGATAATCGACGCGCGGCCCGAGCGCTTGTCGGTCTCGATTGCGGCCAGCGCGCGCATCAGCAGCGAGCCGCGTCCGGTCAGGTACGCCTGCCGGATCGCCTGGCGTCCGAGCAACTGCCCGCCGGTGGGAAAGTCGGGGCCGGGAATGATGTCGAGAATCTTCTCGAGGGTCAGCGCCGGATTCTCGATCAGCGCCAGCAACGCGTCGCAGATCTCGGTGAGATTGTGCGGTGGGATATTGGTCGCCATCCCGACCGCGATTCCGTCCGATCCGTTCATCAGCAGGTTCGGAATTTCAGCCGGCAGAACTTCCGGTTCCTGATGCGAGCCGTCGTAATTAGGGACGAAATCTACCGTGTCCTTGTCGATATCCAGCAGCAGCCGCTCGGCCAGCCGCGTGAGTTTGCACTCGGTGTAACGCATCGCGGCGGGCGGGTCGCCATCGACCGAGCCGAAGTTGCCCTGTCCGTCGATCAGCGGGTAGCGCATGCTGAACGGCTGCGCCATTCGGGCCAGCGCGTCGTACACCGACATGTCGCCGTGCGGATGATATCTGCCGAGCACGTCACCGACCACGGCGGCGCACTTGATGTAGCGGCGGTTCGAGAGCAGGCCCGCGCGGAACATCGCGTAGAGGATTCGGCGATGGACAGGCTTCAATCCGTCGCGGATAACCGGCAGCGCGCGCCCGACATTTACCGACATCGCGTAGTCCAAATAGGACTGCTTCATGTCGTCTTCGATATTGAGCAGCGAGGGTTCGTTGCGGATCGGTTCGTTGCCGTTGGTCTCTGCCATTTACTCCCGGTCTCCCGCGCGGAACTTGCGAAATTGAAATTCTGTCATCCTCATGGCTCGCTCATCGACGCCCACAGCGCGATATTCCGGCGGAGCTTCTCGCGATGCCCGTTGCGCTGATGCGGTATCAGGTCGTAATCGAATGCGTCTTCCGGATGCGCGATCGCTTCGAGGTCAAGCGTGATTCCCAACTCCTGCTCGGCGTCGCTTGCGTCGCGTTCGCAGACCGCGCAATTCGTTACCATCGCGCGAATTTCGTCTTGCAGGAATTCTCTTGGTTCCATCAGACGGGTCCGCATCCATATCCGACGCGGCGCCGGACCGCGCTTGCGCTCAGATGTCTAGGTTGCGCACGTTGAGCGCATTCTCTTCGATAAACTGGCGCCGCGGCTCGACTTGATCGCCCATCAGCTTCGAAAAAATTTCTTCCGCCGCTTCGATCGATGAAATCTGCACCTTCAGCATCGAGCGCGTCTCGGGATTCATCGTCGTGTCCCAGAGCTGTCCCGCGTTCATCTCGCCCAGGCCCTTGTAGCGATTCACCTCGACGCCTTTCTGCCCTGCCGCCAGAACCGCCTCGGCAACCGCTTTCAGCGTCGTGACGGTCTGTTCGGTGTCTCCGTTTTTGAGCTTGAGAGGAGCCTTGATTGCTTCGATATCGGGCGCGAGACGACGAATTTCGCGAATCTCTCCGGTATGCAGCAGCGTCGCGTCAACGACCGTTGGCGGCCGCGAGCCGTTGTGGCTATGCGAGAAGACTGCGCGCCATCGCGATTCGCCGTCCTGCACGATCTGATGAGTCAGGTTGTCGTCGCCAGTTTCCTTGCGAATCGCCACGGCCATCGCCTTGGCCGCCTGCTCGGATTCGAAGCTCGCATCGGTAATGGTCTTGTCGGTGGAGAGTTTTGCGAACGCCGCGATAATCGGGCGCTCTTTGGAGCGCCGCTCGAGTGCCTCGAACATCCGATCGTAGTACAGCGCCTTGCGCACGACTGCTTTGAGCGCGGCGCCCTTGAACTCGCGCACATCCTTAACCTTTCCGGCTTCCAGCGTCACCGCATCGGCGCCGAGATCGGTCAGATAATCCTCGAGCGAATTTTCGTCTTTCAGATAGCGCTCGGTCTTTCCCTTCTTGGCGCGGAACAACGGCGGCTGCGCGACGTAGAGATAGCCATTTTCGATAATCTCGATGAACTGGCGGAAGAAGAAGGTCAGCAGCAGCGTGCGGATATGCGAGCCGTCAACGTCGGCGTCGGTCATGATCACAATTCGATGATAGCGCAGCTTGGCGAGGTCCTTGTCCTTGCCCACGCCCATTCCGAGCGCCGTAATCAGCACGCGAAGCTCGGTCGAGGACAGCATCTTGTCGATTCGCGCGCGTTCGACGTTCAGGATCTTTCCGCGCAGCGGCAAAATCGCCTGGGTCTTACGGTCGCGGCCTTCCTTCGCGGTTCCGCCTGCCGACTGTCCCTCGACCAGGTACAGCTCGCACAGCGCCGGGTCGCGTTCGGCGCAATCCGCCAGCTTTCCGGGCAACGAGCCCGAGTCGAGCGCGCCCTTGCGCCGCACCAGGTCCTTGGCTTTGCGGGCGGCTTCGCGCGCCTGGAGCGCTTCGAGCGCGCGTCCGACGATCTTTTTGGCGTCGGAGGGATTTTCCTCGAAGAACGCGCCGAGCTTTTCATTCACCAGCGCGGAGACATAGCCTTCGACTTCGGAGTTGCCGAGCTTGGTCTTCGTTTGACCTTCGAACTGCGGTTCGCCGAGCTTGACGCTAATAATCGCGACCAATCCCTCGCGCGTGTCGTCGCCTTCAAGCCGCGTGTCCTTGCTTTTGAAAAGATTGTTCTTGGTTGCGTAAAAATTGATGGTGCGGGTGAGCGCCGACTTGAGTCCCGACAGATGGGTTCCGCCTTCGCCGGTGTGGATATTGTTCGCGTAGCTGAAGATTACTTCGTGGACCGCGTCGGTCCATTGCAGCGCGACCTCGATATCGACGCCCTCTTTCACGCCCTTGAAGAAAATCACGTCGTGAAAACATTCGTTGTTCTCCGCCAGTGATTCCACAAACTCCGCGATTCCGCCCTCGAAGTGGAACTCTTCCTGCTTGCCGGTGCGATCGTCTTTCAGGCGGATTTTCAGCCCCGCGTTCAGGTACGCGAGCTCGCGCAAATAGCGCGCGACAATCTCGTACTTGAACTTGATCTCCTTGAAGATTTCGGGGTCGGGAGAAAACGTCGTCTTGGTGCCGGTGGTCTTGCTGACGCCGCGCTGCTCGACCTTTGATTTCGGCGTACCCTGCTCATAGCGCTGGAAAAATATCTTGCCGTCGCGATGAACCTCGACCTCGAACTCGGCGCTGAGCGCGTTGACTACCGAAGCTCCCACGCCATGCAGTCCGCCCGATACTTTGTAGGCGCTGCGCTCGAACTTTCCGCCCGCGTGCAGGACGGTATGCACAACTTCGAGCGCGGAGCGCTTTTCGGTCGGATGCATGTCGGTCGGGATGCCGCGGCCGTTGTCTTCGACCGAGACGCGATCGTCTCCCAAAACCACGACGTTGATTTCCGTGCAATGGCCGGCCAGCGCCTCGTCAACCGAGTTATCGACGATCTCGTTGACCAGGTGATGCAACCCGCGCTCGGCGGTGTCACCGATGTACATCCCGGGGCGCTTGCGAACCGCCTGCAAACCCTCGAGAACCTTGATCGAATCGGCGCCGTAGTCGTCAGAACCCTGCTTATTTGCCATAGAAAAAAGAGCGGATAGATACCGTCCCGACCTCCCCTCAACCGGGAATAATTATAGACGGAAAAGGGTGGAAAGTAAAGAACAGAGCGAGGGTTTGGAGAAGAAACTGGAACGCTGTTTGTCTCAATTAGTCCAGAAGGCAATTTATTGAGCAATTATGCCGGAAAACTATCCACAGGCAAGAGTGATTTTCCGAGCGTGAGTTCGTTTGGGTTTGAAGGTAGAATAGAATGTTGTTTCTGAACAGTCTAATGCCGGTTCAGGCCGCCGCGCGCTCGATTCCGTCGAAGAATTGCCACCATAGGTCAAGCGAGCGTTCGGCCGCCCCGCGAACGCGCGAGCGCTCGGCGTCGCTAAGCGTCATGGTGGCGAGGATATTGTCGCCGACGTCGCTGTGATCGCGATCGGCGATTTCATGCACGTCGAAAAATGCCACCTGCTCGCGCGAGAGCGCGTAGTGCTTTTCCAGGGCGCGCGCGAACGGTCCGAAGTTGCCAACTACCTGTCCTTCGGCGGCGACGTTAATCGCGGCGATTCCTTCTGCGAACGAGCGGTCTTTGGTGGATAGCTCGAACCAATCGATGAGCGCCGCGGTCGAGGCGAGCGGGTGAGCATCGACCAACTCCGCGCGCGACATTCCGAGCGCGAGACCTAGCCGGATGAACAGCTCGGGATGCGGCGCGCTGCCGGAGATCAGGCCGGTCTCTTCTTCGTACAGGCTTTCGGCGAGCTTTACGCGTTCGCCGGAATCGTGGCATCGCGAGTGCAGCGCGCTGACCGCGCGGGGGAACTCGCGCACCTGCAGGAAAAACTGCGCCGCGAACACGCGCATCCCGGCGGCCGAGACTTTGCCGTCGGCGATTTTGAGCCACAGCGGATGGCGCCCGAACGAGCGCCGCTCTTTTACCACCGCGAACAATTCGCGCACGAAGGTTTCACTGGGCATCGCGAACCTCTCAATCGATATGCTTCAGATCGTCGAGCATTTCGTCCGGGCCGATAAAGCCGGACTTGCGCACTTTTACTTCTCCCGCAGAATTTATAATCAGCGTGGTCGGTACGCCCTCGACCCCGTACTTTCCACGCAACTGATCATTTGCATGGTCGCTCTTGGTCAGGTCGGCGCGCATCAGCACGAAGCGCTGCGCTTCTTTTACCACTGCGGGATTGACGAACGTGGAATGCTCCATCTCGCGGCAGGGGATACACCAATCGGCCGAGAAATCGATCAGCACCGGCCGCCGCGCGGTCGCCGCGCTCTGAAGTGCGGTCGCGTCAAATGGAGCGAACGCGATCTCTTTGAGCGCAGGCCGCGGAATCAGCAGGTAGATCATCGCGACGACGGCGACGATCCCGACTGCCGTGCGGATTGCCCGGAACGCGCGCAGCCTGCGTCCCGCGCCGGTCAGGAATCCAAGCCAGATGCCGGCTGCTGCGGCGTAGTAAGGCAGGAAGCGCGTCATTAGATGACGCGGCACGACCGGATCAAGGAAATAGAGCGCCAGGCCGATCAAAACGAACCCAAATAGCTGCTCGACCCACGCCAGCCATTCGCCCGAGCGTGGCAGCTTGCGGATACTGCCGGCAGCCAGCGCCAGGAAGATGTACGGAAAGCCGAGTCCGATCGCGAGCGTGAAGAACAGCGCGAAACCGAACGCCGGGCTCGCGCTGCGCTCGACCATCAGCAGCAGTCCCAGCACGAACGGCCCGATGCACGGCGCTGCCACCACGCCCATCCCGAGCCCCATCAGCGCTGCGCCCGCGTACCCCGGCCGCGCAACGCCGGCCCGCTGGAGCATCCACTGCGGAGGCTGCAGCGAGAACATCCCGAAGCTCGACAGCGCGAGCACGATCAGCATCGCGGCGAGCAGCGAGAGCACGTAAGGATTCTGCATTGCCGCGCCGAACAGTCCGCCCGACATCGCCACCGCGACTCCCACCGCCGAGAACATCACGGCGATTCCCAGCACGAACAGGATCGCGAGCGTCAGCACGCGGCGATGCCCACCGCCCTGATTGCCGAAGTACGCGACGGTCACGCCGATCAGCGGATAGACGCACGGCGTCAGATTCAGAGCGATACCGCCAAGGAAGACAAAAACGAAGCCAAGGAACCATCCGTGATGCGCAAATACGTCGGCGGGCGCGTTTTCCGCGGCTGCCCGAGCAACCTGCGCGCACAGTACAACGATGAATGCGAGCAGCGCGGCGACTCTCGCGACGCTTTTCGTGCGTGCTGTGGGTGCAGGCTTCTTCAAGTCGATCAACTCGGCGTCGGACGCGAATCCTCCGGCGCGGTGACGCGGGCCGTCCTAGCCGTTTGCGGCCGAGGTTCGTTTGCCGTTGGTGGTGGAGAGCGGAACCGAATCGACGATCTCGAGTCCGTAGCCGGGCAAATTGGCCAGCCGCGGCGTCGCGTCGGACATGATGATCATTTTGCGCACGCCGATATCTCGCAGGATTTGCGCGCCGATCCCGTAGTCGCGGAAGTCCGACTCGGTGGCGCCGTAGCGCGTGCTGGGGCGTTTGGAGTTGCCGTGATGGCCGCCGAAGCCTTCGAGCTCTGAGGCGATCGCGTTGGATTCGCGCTTCAAATAGAGCAGCACGCCTTCGCCCGCTCGCGCAATTCTTTCCATCGCGGAGCGCAGAAGCTCGCGCGTATTGCGTCCGGTGAATCCGAACACGTCGCCGGGCAGGTACTCGCGATGCGCGCGGACCAGAATCGGGCGCTGCGGATCGACATTGCCCATCACCAGCACCAGATGCTCGGTGTAATCGACCAGGTTGCGGTACACGATCGCTTTGAAATTTCCGTAACGGGTCGGAAGGCGCGCCTCCGCGATCTTCTGGACCATCGTCTCGGTGCGCAGTCGGTACTCGATAATGTCGGCGACGGTGACAATCTTAAGTCCGTGCACGCGCGCGAATTCGACCAGATCGTCACGCCGCGCCATGTTGCCGTCGTCTTTCAGGATCTCGCAAATCACGCCCGCGGGCTTGAGTCCCGCAAGCCGCGCCAAATCAACCGCGCCTTCGGTCTGCCCGGTCCGCACCAGCACGCCGCCTTCGCGCGCGCGCAGCGGATAAATATAGCCCGGCGTGATGAACTCGCCGCCGCTCGCGTCCTCGCGCACGGCCTGCAATACGGTAGTCGCGCGATCCTGCGCCGAAATTCCTTTGCCCGCGCAGCGCCGCGCGGTGATCGCCGTGGTGAACGCGGTGCCGAGAGGAGCCTGGTTGTCGCCGACCATCATGCTCAGCCCGAGCCGATCGATCCGGTCCGCCGCCATCGGCAGGCAGATCAGTCCGCGCGCGAACCTGGCCATGAAGTTGATCGCCTCGGGCGTGACCTTTTCCGCCGCCATCGAGAGGTCGCCTTCGTTTTCGCGCTGCTCGTCATCCATCAGGATGATCATGTGGCCGCGGCGGGTTTCTTCGAGCGCCTCTTCAATCGTAATAAAAGGCGCGCGGGCTTTGGTGCGGGGATTGATTTCGCCGAACATTGAAACTCTCTCAGTCGGACGGCCGAAGCTGCGCTCCGTATCCTAGGAAAATTCTACACCGGCGGCAAAGCGCATTCGATGGCCCCCGGCTCGCGCGCGGCAGCATTACCGGGCGCGGCGATGCTATCCTTCAGCCGATGGATCATTCCGCGTATACCGCGGTCCTGCTCGCCGCGGGGCGCGGCACCCGCCTCGGCACGCTCACCGCGGATACTCCCAAGCCGCTGCTCGAGGTGGTTGGCGCTCCGCTGATCGAGCATATCGTTCGCGCGCTGGCCGAAGCCGGGGTGTGGCGATTTATCGTCGTGACCGGATATCTCGGCGAGCAGGTGGCCGCGTGGTGCGCCGAGTTTGCGCAGGATAACCCGGGAATCGAGATTGATCCCGTCGCACAGGGCGAACTAAACGGCACCGCGGGGGCGATACTCGCCGCGCGCGAGAGGCTTGCGGACCAGCCGAGTTTCATCTTTGGATGGGGCGACGTGCTGATGGACCGCGCGAACTACCGCCGCTTCGTCGCGCGCGCGGCCGAAAATGACTACGACCTGCTGCTCGCCGCGAACCGGATGAAAGATCCGTGGCGCGGCGCGGCGGTCTATCTGAGCGCCGACATGCACGTGGAACGGCTGGTCGAGAAGCCTCCAGAAGGTGAATCGGAAACTGAGTGGAACAATGCCGGCCTGTTCGCGGCCAAGCCGATGATTTTCGATTACGTTACGCAGCTTACGCCGTCGCCGCGCGGCGAGCTCGAGCTTCCGCTCGCGATCGCGGCGATGATCAACGACGGACGCGAGGTGCGCGCGATCGACATGCGCGGCTTCTGGAGCGACGTCGGCACCCCGGCCGATCTGGAGACCGCGCGTAAGCGCTTTCATCCGAAATCGGCAATCACTCGAAAGCTGAAATGAACTCCGGCGAAGACGAGGGATGGGATTCGGCCGAGCTCGAACGCGCAGGCGCGCTTGCCGCCGACCTGCGCGCGCTTGGCGGCGCGGATTCGCGGATGGTCGCGGTGCGTGCGCCGGGGCGCGTCAATCTTATCGGCGAGCATACTGACTACAGCGGCTTGCCGGTCCTGCCGGCCGCGATCGATCGCTCGACGATAATTGTCGCCACGGCGTCGCCGGCGCGTGAGATTATTGTGCGCAACACCGACCCGGAATTCAGCGCGCGCAGGTTTCAGATCGAAAAAACAATTCCCGCCTATCCCGTTGGCGACTGGGCCAACTACGTCAAGGCCGGCATCCAGGGGGTGATCGATCACTTCGGCTCGCGCGGTCTCGCGGAAACGAAGCTGCGCGGCGCAACGACGATCGTCGATGGGCGCGTGCCTGTTGCCGCGGGGTTGTCGTCGTCGTCGGCGCTGACGGTCGCGGCGGCGCTCGCGTTTATGAAATTGAACGGCCTCGAGCTTGCGCCGCTCGAGTGCGCCGCAATGGCCGCGCGCAGCGAATGGTACGTCGGCACGCGTGGCGGCGGGATGGACCAGGCGGCGTCGCTTATGGGCCGGCGCGATCATGGGTTGTTCATCGAATTCAATCCGCTGCGCGTTCGCGCGATCCAAATGCCCGCGGGCGCGGCGCTGGTGGTGGCCGACAGTTGCGAGATCGCCGACAAGTCCGGCGGCGTGCGCACCGAGTACAATCGGCGCGTGGTCGAATGCTCGCTGGCCGCGCGAATTATCGCGCGGCAGATAAAACTCGAGGGCGTCCGGACGCTTGGCGAGGTCGTAAGCGCAACTGCGAATTGGAACGCCGCGGATCTGATCGCGATTCTGCAAGCGGCCGCGCCGCCGCGGTTCGCGCCGGATCTCGTGGACGCCGCACGGATACTCGGAGTTGCGCGTGACGCGCTTGTCGATGAATTGCTCGGCGCCGGTGCGATGGGCGTCAAGCTCGATCCGTCGGCGCCGCTTGAGATTTTCCGCCGTGCGCGCCACGTGCTCACCGAAACCGAGCGCGTGATCCGCGCCGCTGCGCTCCTCGAGGCGCGAGAGTTGGAAGCGATGGGCGCGCTGATGAACGCGTCGCACGCCAGCCTGGCGGAGGACTTCGATTGCTCGACGGCTCGGCTGGATCGACTCGTCGCCGCCGCGCGCAAGGGCGGGGCGCTCGGCGCGCGGTTGACTGGCGCGGGATTTGGCGGCTCGATCGTGGCGCTCAGCCGCGCCACCGGTGTCGAGCGAATATTCGATTCGATCGATCGCGAATACTACGCGCCGCTCGGAATCGACCCTCACGGCAAACGCGCAATCCTGCACGCCGGCGCGGGCGCGAGCGCCATCGACCTCGCCGCCGCGTGACGCGATCAGCGCCCGAAGCGGACGATTCGCGCGGAGTGTGGTGCGAGATCCATATGGTCGGGCGCAGGCTCTTCGGTCCCCGTGATGCTGCGGATCGTGGCGGCGGCTCCGACGATTCCAAGCGTCGCGAGAAGCACGCTTGCGGCTTCGTCCCCGCGGTTGACGATGATCGCGATCGCACCGCTCGCGGTTTCCTTCACCAGGGTTCTGATTGACGCGGTTGTCATCAGATCGGCCGCCAGCACCGGCGCGTCGGCGCTTCCCGAATCGATCTCCGCGCCCAGCGCCGCTGCCGCGCGATAGATTTGCCGTTCTTCATTGCCGACCAGCGCCATGTCGTCCGAGACCAGTAGCATCCCGCCCGAGCCTGCGATCGTCGCTGCCAGCGCGCCGCGCTCGTCAGCGGTCAGCTTCGTCTCGCGCGCGCGGAGCATCAGGCAGTCCGGGTCGTTGAGCCACCATCGGCGATGCATAAAGCTGCGCGCGATAATCGCGTCGAGCGCGTGCACCGTCGAAGGATCGCCCGAACCCTCGCTGCCCCAATAAGGCGCGACGTCGGGCCCGATCCGCATCCCGTCAACAATTCCGACCGCCGCGCCGAGCGGACAGCCGCATCCGAGAATAAACGCGCTCTCGCCCGCACCGCGGCGGATCGCTTCGAGCCCATGGCGAAGCATCTCGGCGCGGGTGAGGTTCTGGTTGTGGCGCGCGCCCTGCGCCGCGCCGGCGTAAAGGAAATCGAGTTTCAGATATGAGTAGCCGAATTCCGCGGTGAGTTTGCGGAACAGCCGTTCGAGATGCCCGGTGAATTCGGGATTGCTCGGATCGAGCGCGTAGGCGAACTTGTCGTCGCCGGCGGTCCAGTTGGGGTTGTAGCCCGCGCGCAGCGGCGCGCCGTTTTCGTGGCGGATGAACCATCCCGGATGCTCGAGCATGATGCGCGCGTCGCGAGCGGCCAGAAACGGCGCGGTCCAGATCCCCGGCTCGAAGCCGGCGCTCCGGATTTCCTCGGCGAGTTTTGCAAGACCGCCCGGAAATTTCGCGTTGGTCGAGTCCCAATCGCCGAGCGCGCTCTGGAAGCCGTCGTCGAGTTGCACCACCTCGAGCGGAAACTCCGCCCGCATCGCGGCGAGCGCGCGCAGGTTCGCGCGCATCGTGTCCTCGCTGATCGCGTGGAAATAGTGGTACCAGGAGCACCATCCGCGCTGGTAGGTGGTGTTCACGCGTGCGTTCATCGCGGAGCCGAGCTTCGCAGCCCACCGCGAGGCCATCCGCGCCGCGCTCTCCTGCGAGCGTGCGACATAAAGCGGCTCGATTTCGCGGGTTTCGCCAACGCCGAGTTCCACTCCATCAAGAATCGCGCGCGCAGTAATCCGGTCCGGCGTATGCACGGTAAAGGTGGTGAGTTGGTGCGCGGCGCCGATAAATCCGGCCAGCACGCGCTCCGCGTGTCCGTCGCATTCGACGATCGTGAAGAGCTCAGAGGTGGCAGCTTCGGGCGCGCCCGCGGGACGCGTGGTTTCGCTCTGATGACTTATCCGGACGATCGAGTTGGCGGTGTCGTGGCGATGCGCCTGCGTGCCGCCGACCACGCGCGCGCCCGAACCGCTCCAGGATTGATAGCCGTGCTTGAAGAAGCGGGCGGGCGCCGAGGAATCGAAGCCGGTCGCGAGCGTGAAGATGACCTCGTCCAGGCGAACTGGCCGTTCGCCGTCGTTGGTGATCCGCGCGCGCGCAAGAACGACGTCCGCGCTATCGGAATAATCGAACGACGCCGCAACCCGCACTCCGGCGCCGGTCGCGCCGCACTGCGGTGCTCGCGCAGGATGTGTCGCGGCGATCGCTTGTGCGATGCCGCCGGCGCCGCGCAGGCGCGCTTCGATGCTCGTGATCTCCACGCCGCCAGCGTCGCAAACGAGGCGCTGCGCGGCAACCCCGCGGGGTAATCGCGAAAAGCGCTCGATTGGGTGGCGTTAGTTTGGCAAACTGACGTTTGCTTTCACCTTCGGGGAGAGACGCGTATCGATACCGTACCAGAGATAGAAGCCGTCGAAGTTGGGGAACCCGGAGACGCTCCTTCGCTTCACGACAATCTGTGGGATACGCGGCTGGCCGCGTTCCGCGCGCTGCGGCACCGAAACTTCCGTCTGTTTTTTGTCGGACAACTCACCTCGCTGATCGGTACCTGGATGCAGTCGGTCGCGCAGGCGTGGCTGGTGCTGCGACTGACCAATTCCTCGATGATGCTGGGATTGGTCGCGTTCGCGGGCTACATGCCGATCGTGCTGGTGGGTCTGTTCGCCGGCGTAGTGGTCGATCACGTCGATCGACGCCGGCTGATTATCGCAACCCAGATCCTGCTGATGTTTAGCGCGTTCGTGCTCGCCGCGCTCACCTGGGCCGGAGTGGTGCGAGTCGAGTACGTGATGATTCTGGCCGCGCTCAACGGGCTGGTCAGTTCGTTCGACATGCCCGGCCGGCAAGCGTTCGTGGTCGAGATGGTGGGCAAGGAAGACTTGCCCAACGCGATCTCGATGAACTCGATGATCTTCAATGGCGCGCGGATGGTCGGACCGGCGATCGCGGGAATCCTGATCGCGATCACCGGCGTGGCCGGCTGCTTTCTCCTTAATGGGATCAGCTATCTCGCCGTCATCTGGAGCCTGCTCGAGATGGATACCCCGCGGCGCGAGCGCCGTCAGTTCGGCGCGGTGATGCTGCGGCAGGTGCGCGCGGGCCTCAGCTACGTATGGCAGCATCGCCCGAGCTTCTACCTGATGCTGCTGGTCGCGATTAACAGCGGCTTCGGGATGCAATACACCGTGCTGATTCCGATGTTCGCGCGCGACCTGCTGCACAGCGGCGCAAAGGGCTACGGCTTTTTGATGGCGGCGCAGGGAGTTGGGGCGGTGGCCGCCGCGATCGTCATGAATGTCCGCTCCGACGCGCCGAAGGCGCTGCGCCAGAACCTGGTCTTCGGATTGTTCTGCACCGCGTGCGCGATCTTTGTGTTCGGAATTTCCAAATGGATGTGGCTGTCGATAGTCGCGCAGATGTTTATCGGCGCGGGCCTCATGAATCACATGGTGACGACCAACACCATGCTGCAGTTGTTCGTCGCCGACGAGCTGCGCGGCCGCGTCATGAGCATCTACACGTTGTCGTTCATCGGAACCGCGCCGCTCGGAAGCCTGGCCGTCGGATACGTCGGAGAGCGGCTGAGTCCGCAGATCGCCGTCATGATCTGTTCG
>DATKSB010000195.1:0-10125 GCA_035531855.1 Binataceae bacterium (SeqCode) | reverse complement strand
GTAGGTGTTGAGGCCGTGGCGGATCGCTTTGTTCATACGACCAGCCTCGAGCAGTCCGCGATCCGCGATATCGAGCGCATAGGTCAGCGTCGCGTTGGTCAGCGCGTAAGTGGACGTATGCGGCACCATCGCGGGCATGTTGGTCACGCAGTAATGCACCACGCCGCTCTTGAGGAAGGTCGGCTTGCCGTGCGTGGTAGGGCGCGAGGTCTCCGAGACGCCGCCCTGGTCGATCGACAGATCGACGATCGCGGCGCCTGGCTTCATCTTCGCGACCAGCACAGTCGAGAGCAGCCGGGGTGTGCGCGCGCCCGCAACCAGCACCGCTCCTATAACCAGATCCGCCTGGCAGACTTCTTCTTCGAGCGACGCGCGGTTCGACATCACAGTGGTCGCATGTCCGGCGAGCAGATCGCTCAGGTAGCGCAGACGCGAGGGGTTCACGTCCAGGATCGTGACCTCGGCGCCGATCCCCGCGGCGACCCGGCACGCGTTGAAGCCCGCGATTCCTCCGCCCAGCACGACCACTTTGCCCGGCCTGACTCCGGGCGCGCCGCTCAGCAGGACCCCGCGTCCGCCGTTGCGCGATTGTAGGCACCAGGAGCCGCACTGGATCGCAAGCCGGCCCGCGACTTCGCTCATCGGCGCGAGCAGCGGCAGGCTTCCGTCCTCGAGCTGGATCGTTTCATAGCCAAGCCCGATAACCCGTCGCGAGAGCATCGCATTGGTGAGCCGCCGGTCGGGCGCGAGGTGAAGATAGGTGAAGAGGATCTGGCCCGCGCGCATCAGCCGGAACTCGGTGGGTTGCGGCTCTTTGACCTTGAGCACCATCTCGGCGCGCGCCCATACCTGCGCCGCGCCGTTTACGATCAAGGCGCCGGCGCGGCGATAGTCGCGGTCGCTGAAGCCGCTGCCGATTCCCGCGCCGCTCTGGACGACGACGCGATGACCGTGCGTGCGGAAGGCGGCGGCGCCGGCCGGGGTCAGCGAAACCCGCCGTTCGTCGGATTTGACTTCGGTCGGGACTCCGATCAGCATCGCAGCATCTCCTTGCTCGGCGCGGCGGGCGGCGCCGTCTTCGTGATCAGCCATGTTACACGAATCATGATCGCCGAACCGCCTGCGGCGGAAGCTTGCGCGCCGGCGTGAGCGGCGTCATCGTCGATCAGTCAAGAGTTGCAATCATCACGAGCGCGCGATCAGGATCAGTTAGGAACTTGACAAGAGGAATTGCGTCGCGCTTGATGAATTGAAGGGATCGCGCGGCTCGGCGGATAAAAAAATCCGCGATGCCTGCGCGAGAGATCCCGGATACGGGGAGGAGTCATGGAGATCCCACAGGGACTCAAATTTTCCAAAGAACACGAATGGGTCACGACCGAGGACTCCGTCGCGACCGTCGGCATTTCCGATCACGCGCAGGAGCAACTGGGCGAAATTGTCTATATCGAGCTTCCAGCGGTCGGCGAAAAGATCAGCAAGGACGATCCGTTTGGGGTGGTCGAGTCGGTCAAGGCGGTCTCGGACATCTATGCGCCGGTGAGCGGCACGGTGATCGAGGTCAACGAAGATTTGCCCGACACGCCGGAAGTAGTCAATGAAGATCCGTATGGCGACGGCTGGCTGATCAAGGTGCGGGTGAGCGATCCGACCGACCTCGAGGATCTGATGGATGCGGACGAATACGCCGAGTTGGTCGCGCGCGAAAAGGAATAGCTCTTAGGTGCGCGGCGCGGGTTCGGCGGGAATCGCCGAGGCGGCGGCCTTGGCCACCGCGATCCTGAGCGTTGCGGTCTGTCGCGGAGGATCGATAAAGACCATCAGGAACGGCGCCGAGTGTCCCGCGGCGACCGCGAAATTTTTCTGCGGGTCCAGCCGCTGCAGGAATTCGATTTCGCGCGGAGTCATTTCGCCCACCATTTTTTCCGACAGGCCGTTGCCGCAATACGACGCCTGGCCCGCGATCTGGCGCGCGCTGCCGTCGAGCAAGTCCACCGCGATGAGGATGCCGTGAAGCGGATCGTTGCCGACGTTCTCGGCCGTGCCGCTTACGATCAGCGCGTCGGCGCCGCCCTTGATCGGCAGGTACTGTGCGCGCACATCGCGCAGCGCAACCAGGGTTGCGGGTACAATCGGGCGGGTGAATCGCGCGCCCAAGGCCGGCACCTGACTGAGCATCCGCGCGCTCGCCGCGGGTTCTCCGCAAATCACCATGCTGGCCAGTCCGAAGGCAACAGCGACCAAAAAGAACAGCGCTATAAACATACCGGCCGAGTGCGCTCCGCCGCGGGACTCGATATACGCGACGTCGTCAGGAAGGCGGCCGGAGACAAACCCGCGTTCAGAGACCGGAGCCTGCGCGGCGCCCGACGCTTTGGCGGCGGTGAAACGGGGCTGCTCGAATTCCACTTCGTCGGCATGCGGGATGAGCCGCGCAGGCTTGGGCAGCGCGACTTCGATCGGCGCGGGAGGCGTGGCGGCAGCGGCGGGCGCGAAATCCGCCGGAAGGTCACCGACCTGCCATTCGCCGCCATTGCGATCGAACTCATCGCGCACACGGCGCGTCTCCGGGGCTTCTTCCTCGCCAGAGACTTTGCCTTCATCGCTGAAATCGAATTTGAGATTTTCACCGGGATCCGGATCTTCAGAGTCGCGCGAAAACGGACGACTCATCAGATCGTCGGTCGAGGGCTCGGGCGCTGCCAGTTCGGCGGGTTCATCAATCGGCGCGGGCTCGCCGGCCGCTGGCGCCGCCGCCGGCTCGGGCGCTGGAGTCTCGGGCGGGGCGGGCGCACGCTCGGACCGTTGCGGACGCGGCGCGGCGCTGGATATATCGCGAACCGACGCCTTCTTCGGCCGCGCCGAGACCGGGTCGGCGTTGAAAACATGGCCGCATCGCGAGCACTTGAAGGTCGGGGTTTCGTCGGGCAGCACCCCCTCGTCGATCCGGTACCGCGTATGACAGCTAGTGCATTGAATCTCGATCATCACCGCACCTCACAGCCCGGTGCAAAATTTAGCATACGCAGTGGCTGCGCGCACAACTCGATCATGCGCAAGGCGGAGCGCGCGCGATGCGCATAGCCTTACTCGCGCGTCGCTTCGATCCCGCCGGCGGAGGCACCGAACGCGACCTTATGGTCACGGCAGGCATGCTCGCGCGGGCGGGCCATCAGATCACCGTCTATGCCGACGAGGTTCGCGCCAGCGCGGCGGGCGTGGAAGTGCGCCGGATTGGCGCAAGCGGGCTGCCGCGCGCGATCGCGTTGGTTAGATTCGCGTACGCCGCACCCGCCGCCGCGCGGCGCGACGGCGCCGAGTTGGTGTTGAGCTTCGCGCGGACTATAGGCGCCGATATTTTGCGTTCGGGCGGCGGCGCGCATGTGTCGTACGTGCGCGCGGCCGGTTTGTGGCGCGGGACGATTCCCGCCCGGGCGATGCGCCTGTCGCCGTATCATCGGGCGCAAATGATCGTCGAGCGTAAGGGATTCCATTCGCCCGCACTCAGGCGTGTCATCTCGGTATCGAATCTCGTTCGCGACGATCTGGTGCGGAGCTTCGGAATCTCGGCGCAGCGGGTGGTGACGATGTACAACGGCGTCGATCTCGAACGCTTCAAGCCCGCCGCGAGTCCATCGACGCGCGCCGAGATTCGGATGCGCTACGGAATTCCCGCCGGGGCGGCGCTGATCGCGTTCGTTGGCAACGGATTTGCCCGCAAGGGACTCGGCGCGCTGATCGAGGCGATAGCGGGGCTGGCTAACGATCCGTATCTGATCGTCGTGGGGAGCGATCGCGCCAGAGCGGCGTACGAGCGACGCGCGGCGCGCCTCGGGATTCAGCGCCGCGTGATTTTCGCGGGTGCGCAGCCGAACGCCGAGCAATTTTATCAAGCCGCCGACGCGTTCGCGTTCCCATCCCTGTTCGAGCCGTTCGGCAACGTCGCGCTCGAGGCGATGGCGTGCGGGATTCCGGCGCTCACCAGCGCGTCGTGCGGAGTCGCGGAGCTGATGCCGCCGGAGCTGCAATCGGCAGTGGTGGACAATCCGGCCGACGCAAATGAAGTGACGCTGCGGCTGGGCGCGATGCTCGCGGCGCGAGAGGCTCTCGGCCCGATTGCGCTTGCGGCGGCGCGCCAGTTCACCTGGCAGCGGCATGAGCACGAGTTGCTCGCAATAATCGAGTCGGCCGCGCGGGGGCAGCGGATTTAGCCGCCGAGGCCGTCGAACATCCCGCGCGCGACCGCAGCGCGGCGTTCCTCGCGCGCGATTCTCTCGAGCGAGGCGCCGGTGGCACGCGCAATTTTGAGCCGCGCCCACGCTACGGCATTCTTCGTAATCACCTCGAACGCGGAATGCTTTTCGTGCAGCATCCGGCATCGTCCGCGATCACGCGACACGAGGATAAACCGCTCGCGATCGGCGCGCACCAAATCGACCTCGTGATAGACGATTGCCTTTGGCGCGTAGCCGATTTTGTAACCCGCGCTCCGCAGCCGAGCGGACATTTCGGTTTCCTCTTCGTGGCCTCCCGCGCCCGGACCGAGGCGCTCGTCGAAGGGGCCGACGCGCGCGAGCGCTTCGGCGCGAAAGGCCATGTTGGCGCCGATCACGCCGCGAACCTCGACTACCTGATCGCCGCGCTCAAAGATTGGCAGGTCCAGATAGACCCATCGCGCACCGGCTTTCTTGATCGGATCTTCGGCCGGCGCGACCCGTCCCGCCATCGCGGCGAACTCCTGATGCGCCGCGAAAAATTGCTCGAGCGCGTCGAGATAGTGATCAGCCGCGACGACGTCATCGTCAAGGAAGACCAGGATCGCGCCCGAGGCCGCCGCGACCGCGCGATTCTGGATGCGGCATTTGCCCGCGCGGGGTTCATGAAGATGCGTCAGCGGGGGCAAATCCGCGCCGAGCGCGGACGGCTCCGCGGTGCCGTTCTCGGCGACGATAATTTCGCGCTCGCGCCCGGCCACTTGTGGCGCGAGGCATCGGAGCAGCCGCGCCAGCGAGTCGGACCGCTTGTGGGTTGCGATGATGACGGAAAGCTTCATCGCCGGCGGATGGTTCAGGGCGCGGTCCTGCGAAAGCGCATGATGATATTCTCGTCCATCAGGCAGCTTGCGCTGGTCATGAAACTGAACAGCTCGCGGTTGATCGCGCGTTGCGCGGGATCTTTCACGCTGCGCACATAGAGCATCCACGAGACGCCCGCGATGAATGGATAGAGAAGAACGGCAGCGAGTTTCGCCTTGAGCTTGCGGCGGCTTTTCCCGAGCGCGTCCATCTTGAGGCCGTAGCCGTGCGCCATCCAGTGAAAATCGTTCAGCCCCATCACGTGCCAGTTGCGCCCGTCCTCGACCCGGTAGCGATAGGGCAGCGGGGCGCGGCGTCCCTTGTAGAATCCGGTGAGCAGATAATGGATTCGCGAGGCGGCGTTCAGGCGATTTGGTGTGGTCAGAATCGCGGTGCCGCCCGGCTTGAGCACGCGCGCGACCTCGCGCAGCGCATGCGGGATATCCGGCAGATGCTCGATCACTTCGAGCATCAGAACCAGGTCGAACTCGGCGTCGCGAAAGGGAAGATCGTCGTTCAGGTCGGCAGCGACCCAGCCGGGACGTTTGGTGCGCCGCTCGGTTGCGACGACGTTCCATCCGCGCGTGGCCAAGGTGGTGGTGGAAAGGCCGTCGCCGGCGCTGATATCCAGCGCGCGCGCACCGGCCGCAGGCGAAGGCGCAAGATCGATCGCGCCGTTTACTCGCTCACTCATCGCAACTGAGGATTGTGTTTGACGCGCGCGCGCGCCACAAGCGCGCTCGTCCGATTACCGGCGGCTTGAATTGGAGCGCGCCGCCGGATAAATCGTATAAGCTCATCCACGCGCGAGAGTGGCGGAATGGCAGACGCGCAAGGCTCAGGACCTTGTGGAGGCAACTTCGTGGGGGTTCAAGTCCCCCCTCTCGCATCAATCCCAACCCGCGAATCGTCATCAATAGGGAGAAGGCTCGCCGCCGGACTCCTTGTTTCCGGAGGTTTCAGGACCGTGGCACTTCGCGACGTCGGTGACGCTAGCACCGATCGCCGAGGCGATCTCCGCGTCAGAGCGTCCCGACTCGGACTGAAGCTTGACGACGTTGCAATCGACATGATCGCTCGAGAGCGAGCTGCATCCCGCGAGCGTCCCCACGATCATGAGCGCGGCTGCGGCCGCGGCCACCGTAAATTTTCGACTGGTTCCACCAAGCATAAAAATTCTCTCCTCCTCCGAACTCGTCGCAAACTCGTCGCGAAACGGGCGGCCCTCCCCATTTGGGCCATGCGCACCATATTACCAAGCGGACTGATTTGACAAGCGCGCATCCGCCGCCCGGCTTGAGGCATTTGCGCGGCGTCAATATGATCCAGCTTCAGGGGTTCAATGCTGGCGAACTCCTTCACAGTCGAAAGCCTGTGATACTCAGGAAGGTGAAATTGGAACTCGGAAAAACCTACGATCCCAAAGCCGCCGAGGAGCGATGGTTTCAGCAATGGATTGATCTGGGCTATTTCAAGGCCGACCCGGAGCGGCCCGGCCCGGTATTTTCGATCGTCATTCCGCCGCCGAATGTGACCGGGCAGCTTCATCTCGGCCACGCGCTCAACGCGACCCTGCACGACATCATCGTGCGCATGCGCAGGATGCAGGGTTACAACACCTTGTGGCTGCCGGGAACCGATCACGCGGGAATTGCGACTCAGAACGCGGTCGAAAAAACGATCGCGAAAGACGGCAAGAATCGCCACGCGATGGGGCGCGACGCATTCGTCGATCGGGTTTGGGAATGGCGCGAGCAATACGGCAGCCGCATCATGCTGCAACTGCGGCGCATCGGCGCCTCGTGCGACTGGAGCCGCGAGCGCTTCACGCTCGACGCCGGACTCTCGCACGCGGTCAACACGGTATTCGTCGAGCTGCACAAGCGCGGACTCATCTACCGCGATCGCAGGCTCATCAACTGGTGTCCGCGCTGCGAAACCGCGCTGTCCGATCTCGAGGTCGAACACAAAGACACCAAATCGAGCCTGTGGTACATCCGCTATCCGTTCACCGACGGTTCCGGTTCGATCACGGTTGCGACCACGCGGCCCGAGACGATGCTGGGCGACACCGCGGTCGCGGTGAATCCTTCCGACACGCGATACAGCGCGCTCGTCGGCAAGACGCTTAAACTTCCGCTGATGAATCGCGAGATCGAGATCATCGCCGACGCTGCGGTCGATCCGAAATTCGGTACCGGCGCGGTCAAGATCACGCCGGCGCATGATCTGAATGACTTCGAGATCGGACGCCGGCACAAGCTCGAGCAGATTTCCGTGATGGACACGCGGGCGCGGATGAATGAAAACGCCCGCGCGTACCAGGGACTCGAGCGCGAAGCGGCACGCAAGGCAATCGTCGCCGACCTTGAGGCGCAGGGTCTGCTCGAGAACATCGAACCGCACACCAGCGCCGTCGGCGTGTGCTCGCGATGCGACACCGTGGTCGAGCCGATGCTCTCCGAGCAGTGGTTCTTGCGGGTGCGTGAGATGGCGCAGCGCGCCATGGACGCGGTCAAGCGGGGCGACACGACCTTCCATCCGAAATTCTGGGAGAAGACATTTTTCGACTGGATGGAGAACGCTTACGACTGGTGTATCTCGCGCCAACTATGGTGGGGGCATCGGATTCCCGCGTATCGCTGCGAGCGATGCAGTCACTTCACCGTCGCGGCGGAGCGTCCGCCGAAATGCGAGGAATGCGGCGGCACCGATATCATCCAGGATGAGGACGTCCTCGACACCTGGTTCAGCTCCGGACTGTGGCCGTTCTCGACCCTCGGATGGCCCGACGAAACTCCGGAGCTGCGCAAGTATTATCCGACCAGCCTGCTCATCACCGGCTTCGACATTATCTTTTTCTGGGTCGCGCGGATGATGATGCTCGGGCTCGAGCTCACGGACAAAGTGCCGTTTCGCGACGTGTACGTCACGGCGCTGGTACGCGACGAGTACGGCAAGAAGATGACCAAGACCAAGGGCAACGTCGTTGACCCGATGGATCTGATGGAGCAGTACGGGACCGACGCGGTCCGCCTGACGCTGGCGCAGCTAGCGGCGCAAGGGCGCAACGTTATCCTGTCGCACGATCGCTTCGCGGCGGCGCGCGCGTTCGCGAACAAAATCTGGAACGCCGCGCGCTTCGTGATGATGAACCTCGAAGGCGCGCCACAGCCGCTTCCAGAGCCGCACCGCGCGAAGCTGGGCCTCGCGGAACGTTGGATTCTTGCGCGCCTGGACGACACCATCCGCGAAGTGACCCGCGCGGTCGATGTGTACGAGTTCAACCTCGCTGCGATGACGCTGTACACATTCATCTGGCATCAGTTCTGTGACTGGTATATTGAACTCGCGAAAGATTCCCTCAAGGCGGGCGGCGATCGCCAGGAAGCCGCGCGCTGGGTGCTCGTCCGATGCTTCGACACGATGCTCCGGCTGCTGCATCCCATTATGCCGTTTATCAGTGAAGAGATCTGGCAGGTGATTCGTCCCTACCTCGATGACGCGGGATTGAGCCAGCATCTGGCGATCGCAAAATTCCCCGAACCGTCGGCGGATGCGTGGACTTCAGCGGGCGATGAAGCGGCGATGCTGCACTGTATCGAGGCGACTGAGGCGATTAATTCATTGCGTGCGTTGTTAGGGTATCATCCGGGTCAGCGCGTGAGCGTCGTGATGAACCGGCTCGGGCAGGGAATCGCCGAAGAGCTACCGGGCTGGCGCCACTACGCAATGACGATGGCAAAGGTGGACAAGATCGAGATTGACGCGGAAGCGCCGCAGCGGATCGTGCACACGGTTCTGCCCTGGGCGGAAATCGGCGTCGCGGCGCCTGCTGATTTCGATTTTGATCGCGCGCGCGAAAAGATCGGCAAGCAGCTCGACGAAGTGTCGAAGCACGCCGAGCAGCATCAGAAGCGCCTCAACGACGAAGGCTTCAAAGCCAAGGCCGATCAGGAGACCAAGGATCAGGTGGCGGAGAAGTTCGAAACCCTGCGCGCGCAGCAACGCCAATTACATGAGCAACTAAACCTTTTATCCGGAAGCCGAGCCTGAGGTGAATCTTCTGAATCACATTGATCTCGACGGAGCCATTCAGCGGGCGCTGGCCGAGGATGTCGGGCAGGGCGATATCACCACCGCGGCGACGGTGCCTGCCGGAAAACACGGACGCGCGCGGATCGTCGTCAAAGAAGCCGATATGATCCTCGCCGGCGGGATGCTGCTTGAGCGCGTGTTCGCGATGACTGGAGCCGCGCCGCATGTCGAGAAGCTCGCGGCGGAAGGCGCGCACTTGCGACAGGGGGAAGTGCTGGCGGAGATCGACGGGATGCTCGCCGGGCTACTGACGGGAGAGCGGGTCGCACTCAACTTCGTGCAGTTGCTCTCGGGAATCGCGACTATCACGGGTCGCTTCGTTGACGCAGTTGCCGGGACACGCGCCCGAATAGTTGATACGCGCAAGACTCATCCGGGCCTGCGCGCACTCGAGAAGTATGCGGTGCGGACAGGCGGCGGGCATAACCATCGGTTCGGTCTCGACAGCGGAATCCTCATCAAGGAGAACCATATCGCGGCGGCCGGATCGGTCGCCGCCGCGATCGAGGGCGCGCGCCGGTTTGCGCCGCATAGTTTTCGAATCGAGATCGAATGCGAAACGCTCGCGCAAGTCGAAGAGGCGCGCCGGGCGGGCGCCGACGCGATACTGCTGGACAACATGGCGCTTGCGGACATTCGCGGTGCGCGCAAGATCGCAGGCGAGGACACGATTCTCGAAGTCTCCGGCAATGTCTCGCTCGAAACCGTCCGCGCGATCGCCGAGACCGGGATCGATATTGTCTCAGTCGGCGCGCTGACGCATTCCGCGCGAGCTGTAGATATCAGCATGCGAATCGCCGGCGTGTGACGATCGCGCCCGCTATGGGCGCAACGCATTTGAGCGAATACCGATGGCCCGCAGCAATCCCTATCAAGCGATCGAACATGGCGCGCCGGGCCGAATCGGCTGGCGGATCCATTACTTCGAGGAACTCGATTCGACTCAGACCAC
>DATKSB010000194.1:0-4452 GCA_035531855.1 Binataceae bacterium (SeqCode) | reverse complement strand
GGCGCGATGATACGGCAGCGTACCATCGCGCCAGATTTTTTTGTCCGGTCTGAATTGTGATATCGACGGTGCGCGCGAAATCGACCATGCATAGCGTGGTGATATCCGCGATCGAGAATCGCGCGCCCGCGATGAACTGACCATCTCCGAGCGCGCGATCCAGCATCGCGAATCCCGCCGCCGCGGCGTCGCGCTCGATCACTCCAAACTCTTTTATCCGCTTCGTGCGTCCTTCCGACACTGGACTTAGATGCGACCAGACATGGCCGACAGGCGTGAAGATCGAGAGCTCGACGCGGCGATTCCACATCTCGACGATCGCCCGTTCTTTTGCGCCGACCCCGAACAGTGTGGGCTCCGGATGGGTCTCCTCGAAGTAACGGCAGATCGCAACGCTCTCGCTCAGGTACGAGCCGTCGTCGAGCTCGAGAATCGGCAGCGAGCCGAGCGGATTCATGCGGTAGAATTCGGCCGTCCGATTCGCGTTGCGCATAATATCGACCTGCTCGAACGGGATCGTGATTCCCTTTTCAGCAAGGAAAATCCGCACCCTCCGCGGACTCGGCGCGAGCGTGAAGTCGTACAGCTTCATCGCTATGCGGCCGCGCTCGGGCGCGAGGATACCGCCTGATGCCAGCGTTGCAGATGCTTAAATTGGGGCTCGATCGAGATATTGTTGAACTTGGCAAAATCGATCGCGACCATCGCCGTGATGTCGGCGACCGAAAACTTGTCGCCGGCTATAAACTGCCGTTGGCCGAATTCTTCGTCGAGCCATCGGTAGCGCATCTCGACGACTTTCTTCTGCTGCTCGCCGACCTCGGGAATTTGCTTGACGCGCGCGCGGGTCAGCTCGTGCAGATGCATCCACACCATCCCGATCGGCACAAACAGCGCGAATTCCATGCGCCGGTTCCACATCTCGATCGTCGCGCGCTCGAACGCTCCCTTGCCGAACAGCGCGGGCTCCGGATGCAGCTCCTCGAAGTAGCGGCAGATCGCGACGCTCTCCGCCAGGTAGCGGCCGTCGTCGAGTTCGAGCACCGGAATTCCGCCGAGCGGATTGATGCGCAGGAACTGCTCCTGCCGGTTAACGCCTTTCATAATGTCGATTTCCTCGAGCGGAACCTTGAGGCCTTTTTCGGCTAGATAAATCCGCACCCTGCGCGGATTCGGCGCCAGCTTGAAATCATAGATCTTCATAATTGAGCTCCTGTCCTGGTTTCCGTGTTCGATCGTTGGAATTGAACCCTACTTTCGGTATGCCGCGTCGGCCGCTTCGAGCGCGCGCCCACGCGCCACCTCGGCGCCCATCGCCGTGAGCACCTGTTCGAGCGCGCCCAGCAGCAGCGTCACATTCTCGCGCTTGCAGCTTTCGCCCATCAACCCTACCCGCCAGACTTTGCCCCGAAATGGTCCAAGCCCGGCAGCGATTTCGATATTGTAGTGCTTGAGCAAAGTGACGCGCACTTGCGCCTCGTCGATTCCGTCCGGCACCGCGACGGTCGAGAGTTGCGGCAGGCGGCGTCCTTCCTGCGCGACCAGCTTCAGCCCCATCGCAGCAAACCCCGCGTGCAGCGCCGCGGCGTTTTCGCGATGCCGCTGCCAGCGCGCCTCGAGGCCCTCTTCTACGACCACGCGCAACGCTTCGTAGAGCGCGTAGTTCATCGTGATCGGCGCCGTGTGATGATAGACGCGGCTTTCGCCCCAGTAGTTCGCGATCATCCCAACGTCCAGGTACCACGAGCGGCACTTCGTTGTGCGCGCTTTGATCGCGTCCATCGCACGCGCGCTGAAGGTCACCGGCGCAAGGCCCGGCGGCGCGCTGAGTCCCTTTTGCGTGCAACTGTAGCATGCGTCGATCCTCCACTTATCGATCTCGACCGGCACGCACGCGAGTGAGGTCACCGCGTCGGCGACCATCAACGCGCCATAGCGATGCGCCAGCGCGGAAATTTCTTCGAGCGGCTGATGCACTCCGGTCGAAGTCTCCGCGTGAACGATCGCGACGATTTTTGGTTTCTTCGCGCTCTTGAGGGCGCGCTCGACCTCGTCAGGTTCGACGATACGCCCCCATTCGGCTTCGGCTTTGTGCACCTTCGCGCCCAAACGCTCGGCCGAATCGGCAAGCCTGCCGCCGAACGCGCCGTTGACGCCGACAATCACCTCGTCGTCGTCCTCGATCAGGTTGGCCATGATCATTTCCATTCCGGCCGAGCCGGTGCCCGAGGCAGGGAACGTCAGCTCGTTGGCGGTACGGAACACCACTCGCAAGAGCTTCTTGAGATCTTCCATCACGGCGGTGAAATCGGGATCGAGATGTCCGACCACCGGCGACATCATCGCCTTCATCACGCGCGGATGCACATTGGACGGGCCGGGACCGAGCAGGATCCGGGCGGAAGGTTTCAGTTCAGAAAATGAATCAGCCAAATTGGTTTCCCCGGGTGACGGCGCGCGCACGCGCTCCGATATCGTGCCGTGAGGTTATCGCGAGGAGCACATGCCGGGAAATGGCGCCAGCGACGCGATTCGTCACCATATGGTAGAGTTGCGTCCGTGAGCTATGACGGTAAATTCGCGCCGCGGCTTGACCCCGGCGTGATCGACGAGTTGCGCTCGATCGTCGGCGAGCGCGCGATCGTGTCGCATCCGTCGGAGCTTAAGGTCTATGAGTGCGACGGATGGACGATCGAAAAGAGCGCGCCGGATTTGCTCGTGATGCCGCGCACCACCGAGGAAACCAGCGCGGTCCTGGCGGCGCTGTGGCGGCGAAAGATCGCGTTCGTCCCGCGCGGCGCGGGGACCGGGCTCTCGGGCGGAGCACTGCCGGTCGAAGCGCCGGTGATGATCTGCACCTCGCGGATGAACCGTATTCTCGGGATCGAACTCGCGAGCCGTTGCGTCGAAGTCGAAAGCGGCGTCGTGAACCTGCACGTTACCAACGCGGTCAAAGGCGCCGGATTTTTCTACGCGCCGGATCCTTCCTCGCAGCAGGCTTGCACGATCGGCGGCAATATCGCGGAGAACTCCGGCGGACCGCATACCCTCAAGTACGGCGTCACCACCAATCACGTACTCGGCGTTACTCTCGTGCTCGCGACGGGAGAGATCGTCGAGCTCGGCGGAGTGTGCGAAGAAGGCTGCGGCTACGACCTGGTCGGCGCGGTGGTGGGTGCCGAGGGCACCGCGGGAATCGTGACGCGCGCGAGCTTAAGAATCATGCGCGAGCCGCAGGCGCATCGCACATTCCTGGCGACTTTCGCCGACGCGGACACCGCGACTCGCGCGGTCTCCGCGATTATCGGGGCGGGAATCGTGCCGGGTGCGATCGAGATGATGGATCAACTGATCATTCGCGCAGTTGAGGATGCGTTTCACATAGGCCTGCCCCTCGATGCGGGCGCGGTGCTGATTATCGAGCTTGACGGCCTTGCGGCGGCGCTCGACGAGCACGCCGCGGCAGTGATGTCGATCGCGCGCGGCGCGGGCGCAAGCGAGGTTCGCCTTGCGCGCGATGATGCTGAACGCGCCGCGCTGTGGAAGGCGCGCAAACGCGCGTTCGGCGCGGTCGGGCGGCTCGCGCCAAACTACGCCACCCAAGACGGGGTGGTGCCGCGCACGCGGTTGCCCGACATCCTGCGCGTGATCAGCGCTGTCAGCCGCAAGTACGGCCTCGCGATCGGAAACGTATTCCACGCCGGCGACGGCAATATCCATCCGATAGTACTCTACGACGAACGCGAACCCGCGCAGGTGCGCGCCGCGATCGACGCGGGCCGCGAAATTCTGGCCGCGTGCGTCGCGATGGGCGGAAGCCTGACCGGCGAGCATGGAATCGGCGTCGAAAAACAGGGCGAGATGCCGCTGCTCTTTTCACCCGACGACCTGCTGGTGATGACGGAACTGCGCCACGTGTTCGATCCGCTCGAGCGCTCGAATCCCAACAAAGTAATTCCGCGCCCGGGCGCGTGCGTCGAGGTTTCCGCGCCGCATCGCCAGGTACCGATCTGAACTTAGTTCGTGACTAACACCACCGAGATTGCAAACCAGATCGCGTCGCTCGTTGGCGATGATCGCATTCGCGCGCCGCGCGGACTCGAAGCGCGGGCCGCCACGATGATTGCGGCGCCGGCCGACGCCGCCGAGATTGCGGAGATCGTCCGCAAATGCGAAGCCGACAAAATTTCAATCGCCGCGATTGGCGCGGCACGCACGCTGTCGGAGATTCGGCGCGCTCCCGTGGCTCTCGGAATCTCGCTCGAGCGGATGGCGCGCGTCGTCGCGTACGAACCGCACGACCTGACGATCGTCGCGGAACCGGGAATCAGCGTCGCGGATCTGAACGCCGCGGTCGCGCCGTTGGCGCAGCGCCTGCCGGTCGATCCTCGCAACCCGGAGGCCACGACGATCGGCGCGCTGATCGCGGCGCATCATGCGGGTCCACTTCGG
>DATKSB010000193.1:0-5558 GCA_035531855.1 Binataceae bacterium (SeqCode) | reverse complement strand
GGTTGGATTGTAGGTTCCTATCTGTCTAGCAGGGTGAAGGGAAACACAGAAGAGCGGAAGTATCGGCAACGGACGCCAAGTGACGTGCGATTTTTTGACTGTCCGGTCACGGATTTCAGGGCGAGGGACAATCAAGAATGCGGGCGAGTGATTGCGGCATCAAGCAACTCGATAATTCGCGCGGGGGTGGCCAGGCGGATGAATGCGCCTAAGCGGGGACCGCGCTCCTGGCCCAGAATCGCTCGATACATCAGCGGAAAAATCTTGCCGGGCTTGTCGTAGTTCGCGCGGCCGAGATCGTAGATGGTTTTCTCAATCTCCTCGGCGCTCGCATCCGGATTCGTTTGCAGGAAATCCGCCAGGCTCTGTAGCTGCGCGGCTTCGGCGGCGCTGGGCGTGTAGGGGGTTTTGCCGGGCTCGACAAAATCGCGGTAGAAATTCAGCGCGCAGTCCATCAGCGCTCGGCCCATCGCGGCGGTCTCAGGATTTCCCGCGATCGCCGCGTCGTAGCCCTTCAGGTAGTTCCAGATAAAGTCACGGTCCGAGCTGCCGAGCGCGCCGACCAGATTCATCATCATCCCAAACGAAAGCTGCGAGTCGAAGCGGCGCGGGCTGTTTTTCTGCAGCACGAACTCGAGCGGAGAGTCGGCGCGTGATTCCGAATTGGGCGCGGCGGCGTATTCGCGCAGCGCCTCGAGGTAGTCGTCGACGTATTGCGGTATCGATTCGAGAAACAGCTTTCGTGCGCGCCGCGGATTTTGCAGCAGAAAAAACTTCAGCACCTCGACCGGCGCGTAGCGCTGCCATTGATCGACGCTGACCCCGCGCCCGACCGACTTCGATACCTTGTGCCCTTGCTCATCCAGGAACATCTCGAACGGAAAGCCGAGCGGCGGATTTCCGCCCATGATGCGCACGATCGGCGCCGATAGTTGCACCGACGGCGTCAGATCCTTTCCGTAGAGTTCGTAATCAACCTTGAGCGTGAACCATCGGAGCGCCCAATCCACCTTCCATTGCGCCTTCGCGAGCCCGCCCAGCACGCTCTGCTCGCCAGTGAAGCCGCATCCCTGCTTCGCCTTGGCGCTACGCTCGCAGGTGAATTCGATCGTGCCCCGCTCAGGATGATACGCGGTGACAGCGCGCTCGACGATCTGTCCGCAATTCGGGCATAGCGGCATGATCGGAGACCATCCCGCGCGATTTTCCGGACGCAGCGTCGGCGCGACGATCGCGATGATCTCGCGATGCTTCGCCAGGATGATCTTTAGCCCCTCATCGAAGCTGCCGCCGCTATACATCTCGGACGAGCGCACCAGCTCGTAATCGACTTCGACCGGCGCAAGAAACTCGCGCAGAAGTCTGAGCATGTGGTCAGCGAAGCTTTGGCAGCATCCGAACGGATCCGGGATTCGCGAGACCGGCTCGCCCAGGTGCGACTGCATCAGCTCGCGATTGGGCACGTTTTCGGGAACCTTGCGCAGGCCGTCCATGTCGTCGATGAAAACGATGAGGCGCGACGCGCGATTCGGCTCGCGCATCGCAAGCGCGTGGCGCACATAAGAGGGGCGCAGAACTTCGCACATCGTACCAAGATGGGGCAGGCCCGAGGGTCCGAAACCGCTCTGGAAAATAACCGGACGCGCGGGCGGATAGGCGCGGACGCGGTCTGCTACGCGCGCGGCTTCCTCATGCGGCCACAGGTCGCTGCTCTGCGGAGAATTTTCGTGAGATTGTTCCGGGCCAGAGGCCATCGATCTTCCTTTAGTCAGGTTTCCCTAAACCAGCTTCCTTCAGGGCTGCCCAGTCTGAACACCGCGCAGGATGTGCGCGATCGCGTCGTGAATCCATGGGTCGATTTGCAGGTCGCGGTTTTTTTCCGAAGCAAGCCTGAGCTTAACCGCGCAATTGGCGCAGATAAAGCCCTCCTGCTTGAGACCGCCGGTGTCCTCGATAGCGATCCGCAAGAGCCACTCTTGTGCGGGTCTGCGGCACAGGAGGCATGGTTCAAGCGCGGGCGAGTCTTTGGGTGATGATTCCGGTGAGGTCTCCATAGGGGTGCTTAATCTATAGCATTGATTCGTCGCGCGAGGCTGTGGTATCCCCGAAAGCTCATGCAGCCCCAGGCGGGCATATCTATCGGCGCCAGGCGCGCCGCCTGTTTCGACGAATCATTCAACCCGAGGTAAGCACCAGCTTGCGGAGCATCCGCCAAGCGCTCGTATATGGATCAACCTGACAGCAAGCAAAAGCTGCGCGAATTGCGGGCGATAGTAGGTGAAGGCGATCGGATCGCGATTGTCCTGCAGGACGATCCCGACCCCGACGCGATGTCGAGCGCGATGGCGCTGCGCACGCTGCTCGGACGCAATCGGCAGACCACTCCGTTTTTCAGCTTCAAGCCGGTGACCAGGCCGGAGAACCGCACGATGGTGCATTTGCTCGAGATTGGGATCATGCCGGCCACCACCGAGGCGCTGGCGGCATTTGACAAGATCGCGATGGTCGATGTGCAGCCGCCCTACTTCGAGGGCAAGCTGCCGCGCGCCGATATCGTGATCGATCATCATCCCGGCTACACCCCCGGCAGCGCTCCGTTTGAGGATGTGCGCGTCAAGTACGGCGCAACCGCCTCGATAATGACGGAATACATGGTGGCCGACGGTGAAAAAATCAGCGAGCGGCTCGCCACCGCCCTGCTCTACGGCATCCGAACCGATTCGCTGGCGCTCTCGCGCCGGGTGACCGACGACGTGCTGCAGGCGCTGGTGCATCTGTACCCGGTGGCCAACCTGAGCATGCTGCGACAGATCGACCGGCCCGAAATTCCGCAGAGCTTCGCGAAAGTAATCGCGCGGATGATGGGACGGATCGAGATTCGCGACCGCCTGATCGCAGCGAACCTGGGCCGCGTCGAGCGCGACGACATGATCGTGCAGACGGCGGATTTCTGCCTGCAGTTCGAGGGCGTGGAATGGGTCGCTATCGCCGGTAAGCTCGGCCGCGACCTGGTTATCGCCGTGCGCAGCTATGGGACCGGGCGCGACAACGCCGGCGAGGCAGCCAAGAATCTGTTCGGCGATATCGGCAGCGCCGGGGGCCATCGCAACATGGCCAAAGCCGTGATCTCCTTGCGCGCGTGGACCAAGCGCGAAGGCAGCGCGCGCGACCGCGCGATCGAATCGCGCCTGCGAGAGCTCTTCACTGCGGAGATCGCGGCTGAGTCGCGCGCCTGACGCCAGCGGGTTCGTTTACCTGAGCGCCGCTTCCCCGTATCTTGGATCGCGTGAATGTGGTGGAGGCGACGGTCGAGATAAAGAACCAACTCGGATTGCATCTCCGGGCCGCGTCCACGCTGGCGCAGGCCGCAGGCAAATTCAAAGCGCGCATCACGATCGGCCGCGGGAAGGATCAGGTGAACGTCAAAAGCGTTACCAGCCTGATCATGCTGGGCGCGGAGTTAGGGGTGAAGCTAAAGCTGCGGGCGGAAGGAGAGGATGCGCGCGAGGCGGTCCAGGCGATCGAAACGTTGTTTGAAGACCGCTTTGGCGAGGAATGATGGCGCTCGGTAAAATCTCGCCAAACCGTTGCCTTGATTCGCTATCATGCGTCGGTTATATCTTCAAAAACTATGCAATCCGGGTTGCTCACAACCCTGCCGGACTAAGGCGCCTTCACGGGCGCGATCGAGCGGCCCGAAATCGCACTTCAGACGACTTTGAACCTTCGCTTCCGCGTCCCGTCGCCGGTTTCAATCCGGAGATAAATACCGGTCAACTCCGGTCTCAAGGAGCCATCGCGCATGCCGCTTAAGGATTACCTGTTCACCTCCGAATCAGTCTCCGAGGGCCATCCCGACAAGATGTGCGATCAAATCTCGGACGCGGTGCTCGATTCTCTGATCGCTGACGACCCGAATTCGCGGGTCGCCCTGGAAACTTTGGCCAAGACCGGACTTATCGTTCTGGCCGGAGAAATCACCAGCCACGCGCATCCGGATTTCGTGAGTATCGCGCGCAAGGTCGCGCTCGAAATCGGCTACGACAGCGTCGCGTCGGGCTTCGACGGCAAGACCTGCGCGGTGATGATGGCGATCGAGCCGCAATCGGCCGATATCTCTCAGGGCGTGACCGAAGGCGAAGGACTGCACAAGGAACAGGGCGCGGGCGACCAGGGGCTGATGTTCGGATTCGCGTGCGACGAGACGCCGGAGCTGATGCCGATGCCGATCGCGATGGCGCATCATCTGATGGAGAATCTGGCGAAGATGCGCAAAGACCGGCGCGTCAACTGGCTGCGCCCCGACGCAAAGAGCCAGGTCACGGTGCGCTATGTTGACGGGCGTCCGGTCGAGATCACGGCGGTGGTCATCTCGACCCAGCACTCGCCCGAGGTAAAATACGAAACCATCCGCGAAACCGTGATCGAGGAATTGATCAAGCAGACGATTCCGGCCGAGTATCTGACCAAGCAGACGGTGTTTCACGTCAACCCTACCGGCAGTTTCGTGATTGGCGGACCGCACGGCGACTGCGGGCTGACCGGACGCAAGATTATCGTCGATACCTACGGCGGCTACGGACGCCACGGCGGCGGCGCGTTCTCGGGCAAGGATCCGAGCAAGGTCGATCGCTCGGCGTGCTATTTCGCGCGCTATGTGGCGAAGAACGTGGTCGCCGCGGGACTCGCGAAGAAATGCGAGATCCAGGTTGCCTACGCGATCGGAGTTGCGGAGCCGGTTTCGATTCTGATCGACACATTCGACACCGGGGTGGTGCCGGATGCCAAGCTATCGTCAACGCTGCGCGAGCTGTTCGATTTTCGGCCGGCGGGAATTATCCGCACGCTGACTCTCAAGCGTCCCATATACCAGGCCACCGCCGCCTACGGTCATTTCGGCCGCAAACCTCACGACGGACTGTTCCCGTGGGAGCGGATCGACATGGCCGAGCGTCTGCAGAGTGCATTCGGGATCGGCGCCAACCGCTAAACGGATCGTTCAAGTCTTCACTTCGCATAAAGGACACCATCACGATGGGATCAATCGCCAAACGTAAAGTTATGCCCAAAGCCACGCAAAAATCGCGCGCCAACTCCGGCGCGGGCGATCACGACGTGCGCGACCTCGGACTGGCCGCAGCGGGAAAAAAGCGAATTGAATGGGCCGACCGCCAGATGCCGGTGCTGCGGCGTATCCGCGAACGGTTCTCTAAAGAACAACCGCTAAAAGGCCAGCGGATGGGCGCGTGCCTGCATATTACCTGCGAGACCGCCAATTTGCTCCGCGCGCTCAAGGCGGGAGGCGCCGAGGTTTTCTGCTGCGCGTCAAATCCGCTCTCGACCCAGGACGACGTCGCCGCGGCGCTGGTCGCCGAATTCGGCATCCCGACCTACGCGATTCACAACGAGGATCGCGATACCTACTACAGCCATCTGCGCGCGGTGCTTGATCGCAAGCCGACCATCACGATGGACGACGGCGCGGATCTCGTAAGCCTGCTTCATACCGAATACAAAGACAGCGCTGAGGAAGTCTTCGCCAGCATGGAAGAGACCAC
>DATKSB010000192.1:0-32655 GCA_035531855.1 Binataceae bacterium (SeqCode) | reverse complement strand
AGCAGATCGCCGTAGATGCGCGCGTTGTCGGCGCCAATTCCGACCGACCCGCGCACGATCTTTCCCGGCGTGAGCGAGAATTTTGGCGCGATACCGATTCCCTTGACTGGCCCGACCTGCGGGTCGTCCCACTCGATATGCATCTCCCGCGCGCGATATTGCGGATCCTCCGCCGCGTCCTTGCTCGACATGATCGGCGAGCACGGAACTTTGCCGGCCGCCATCGCGTGAACCACCTGCGCAACCGTGCGTTCGCTGACCCATCCGCGCAGGATCGCGTCGAACTCGATTCCTTCGATCGATTCGAGATTGACCCGCGCGCTTTGCCATTTCGGATCCGCCGGATCCAGGCCGATCACGCGCACGATACGATCGTAAACTTCGCCGAGCGCGCCCAGCACCACCCATCCGTCGCTCGCCTGAAAGCTATCGAGCGGCTGGAAGCCCTGCGCGCGGTTACCCGAACGTTCGCGCACGATCCCCTGCTGGAAATACTCGAGCATCGTGCCGCCCATGGTCTTGTGAATCGCCTCGTACTGCGCGACGTCGATCGCCTGCCCCTTGCCTGTCGAGCGCGCGTAGATGAGCCCCGCCAGCGACGACCATAGCGTGAACAGCGCGGTGATATAGTCGCCCGTCCACGGCGCGGCGCGCGTGGGCGGCGTCGGATCGGGATATCCGGTCTGATACATCATGCCGGCCACCGCCTGTCCCACGATGTCGTATGACGCGCGCGTAACATAATCGGGATCGCCCGTCTGGCCGAAGCCGCTCACGTGCGTGATGACGAGCTTCGGGTTCAGCTGCCAGACGGCGGCGTCATCGAGGTTCCACTTCGGATAGGTGCCGGGCTTCGAGCTTTCCATCCAGATGTCGGCGCGCGCGGCGAGCTTAAGAAAGACCGCGCGCCCGCGCGGCTTGGACAGATCGAGCGTGACGCAGAAGACGTTGCGCCGCTCCTGCACCCAGGTGGCCGCGACCGGAGGACTGCCGTCGCGCGTGGCGAGCCGAATCCCGATATTGCGCCATCCGGTGTCGCCGGCGCCCGGCCGCTCGATCTGGATCACTTCCGCGCCCATCTCGGCGGCAAGTTCGGCGGCGAACGGTTGCGCGATCAGCGTGCCGGTCGAGACGATTTTAACTCCCTGCAAAGGTCCAAATGCTTCCGGAACAAGCGTCTTCTCTGCCATTGATACTCCGAATATCGGGGATGCGTCCGTCACGATCATGCCGTGCTCCCGCCCGAGTCTGCAACCGGCGCAGCACGAAGGCTGCATCAACGATGTACGACGGTCGATTTTACGGGCCGGTGCGGCGGGTTATTATAATTGGTGGCAAAGCATATGTTGGACGCAGTGGTTTTGTGAGAACGCGATGAGCGGAGGGATTCGCCTGGAATGAACAGCTCCATAAATCGCCGCGACCTTTTCAACAAGGCGCTCGCGGGCCTGCTGGGCGGCGCGCTCGGATGGCTCCCGGTCGAGCTGGCGAGCCACGGGCATAGCTTGACCGAACAGATCACGAGCTTCGACGCCGTGATGTCGTACGCGACGATGGCGATCCTGTCGGGATTGATCGGAGGATTCATCCTCGCGGTCGGCAGCCAGGAAATCGAGTGGAATCCGGCCACGCGCAATAATCTGATCCGCGGATTTGTGGTCTGCATGCTGCTCGCGCTGCCCGCCGATTATTTCTCTAACTACATTTTCAGCTCGATGTTGAGTTTCGGCGGATGGAGCCTCGGGCATCAGGGCTCCGGCTTCTTTCTGTTCCTGGGCCGAGTGCTGAGCTGGGTGATTATGGCGGCGATCCTGGGCGCGGGCGTGGGCCTCGCGTCGCTCTCGATGCCGAATATCGCAAAGGGCGCGATCGGCGGATTCATCGGGGGATTCGCCGGCGGAATTTTGTTCGATCCGATAAATCAGATCACCGGCGGAGGCTTGTGGTCGCGGCTCATCGGACTAAGCCTCATCGGATTCTTCATCGGCTTGTTCATCGGACTGGTGCAGGAATTGACCAAGGTCGCGTGGCTGACGGTCGAACAGGGACGGCTGCGCGGACGCCAGTTCAGAGTCGAGGGCGCGCGCGCCACTATCGGCCGCGCCGAGGAAAATCCGATCGGACTCTTCGGCGACCCCGCGGTGCAGCAGCGCCACGCGGTGATCGAGCGGCACGGCTCGGACTTCATGCTGAAGGGTCTCGCGATCCAGGACGGCACCTTCGTCAACGGACAACGGGTCGAGAGCACCGACTTGCACGACGGCGATCGGATCCGCGTCGGCGGTTACGAGCTGATGTTTCATCTGCGACAGGGCGCGGCCGCCTCTGCTTCGTCCACGCACCCGCCGGTCGCGGCGTCGGTTCACGTCGCGTCGCGCGCCGCCGCGCCGGACTCGAGGATGAGCGGACCCGCGCTCGAGGATTCCGCGGGCCAGCGTCATCCCCTGCGCGCCGATGGCGCCACCAGTCTCGGGCGCGCGCTGGATAACGATATCGTGGTGAATCATTCGTCGGTTTCACGCCATCATGCCAGCGTGGTGGGAGCCGGCGGCGGATTCGAGCTCAGAGATTTGAGCAGTCAGAATGGAACCTTTGTCGCAGACCGGCGAATCACGCAGGCGCCTTTGGCCGATGGGGATTCGTTCCGGCTCGGGCAGGCGCCGTTTACCTTCCGTGCCTGATTCGCAATTCGACCAGCCGCGTTTCTGCTCGCGATGCGGCCAGCCGATCGTCGTAGCCGACGCGAAGTTCTGCAAGGATTGCGGCGCGCCGGTCGCGGCGACGGCGGCCTTGGCCCGCGCCCCGGGCTTCGACCCGATCGTGGCCTTCGCGCTGAGCCTGATTCCGGGGCTTGGGCAGATTTACAAGGGGCGCGTCGTGCGCGGGGTGATCTGGTTCTGCGCGGTGATGCTGGCCTACATGCTGGGACCACCCGGCCCGATCCTGCACTTTGTCTGCGCGTTGAACGCGGCGTTTCAGGGCACGCCGCGCGATGATCGCATCTTCGCACCGCGCGTCAGGCGGCGCAGGCGCCGGCTGCATGGACCGGCCGCGCCTTCGGACACATTGCGCTACTGAAATGATCGCGGCCAATACTATTATCGGCGGACGCTACCGCGCGATCCGTCCGCTGGGCGGGGGCGGAATGAAGATGGTCTATCTGGCCGAGGATCTGCGCCTGGCCTCGCGTCCGTGCGCTCTCGCCGAAATGGTCGATACCTTCACCAGCCCTGAAAAGCAGCAAGACGCCGTCGCGGCGTTTCAGCGCGAGGCCGACATGCTCGCGACGCTCAGCAACGAGCATATCCCGCGCGTGTTCGATCGCTTCAGCGAAGAGAACCGGCACTACCTGGTGATGGAATATATCGAGGGCCAGACCCTCGAGGATCGCCTGCGCGACGCGGGCGGCAAGCTGCCTGAGGACGAGGTGATCGATGTCGCGCTGCAGATCTGCGACACGCTCGCGTACCTGCACAGCCTTTCGCCGCCGGTGATCTATCGCGATCTGAAGCCGTCGAACGTGATGCTGACGGCGAGGGGGCAGGTCAAGCTGATCGACTTCGGAATCGCGCGGCACTTTCTGCCGATGCAGAATGCCACGATGATCGGGACGCAGGGCTACGCGCCGCCGGAACAGTACCGCGGGCGAGTCGAGTTCCGCTCCGACCTCTATGCGCTCGCGGCGACGATGCATCATGCGATCTCCGGGCGCGATCCGGCGGCGGAACCGCCGTTCAGTTTTCCGCCGCTGCGCAGCTCCGCGCCGGGAGTTAACTCCGCACTGGCCGACCTGGTCGATCAGACGCTCAACTACGAGGTCGCGTTGCGTCCGCAGGATGTCGGCGAATTCAAGACGCGGCTAATCGCGATCAAATCCGGAACGCCGCTCGAAGCGCGCCCGGTAACCGCGCCGCAGCCCGCTTCAGCTCCGACGACGCCGAGTGAATCGCGCCCGCAGATGCGGCTGCCGCTCGGGCGCTCGGGCGGGCCCGCGTCGCCTTCGGCGCCGACCGTGCTCTCCGATCTCGCGAGTATCGCGTGTCCGCGGTGCGCCCGGCAGATTCCCGGGGACTCGCGCTACTGCTCGTTCTGCGCGGCGCCGCTCAGCTACGATCCCGCGGCCGAGCGCGAATCCGCGCAGGCCCGGACCGTCGCGCTGGGCGATTTTCCGGGTCCGACGCCGATGCCTGAAGATTCGCGGCCACGGGGGCGGCACGCGCGCGGCTCGCGCTTTTATCTGCTTGCGATCGCGGCGCTGTTCGCCGGCGCATTTGTTTTGACCACGGTGATCGCCCATTTTGCGGTGCTCCCCGCCGAGCAGCCGGCGCCGGACGTAAGTCCGATGCCGATCCCGATGCCGGATCTGGACGGCGGCGCGACGCCCGCGCAATTGCAGTTGCTCCGGGGCGAGCTGGACGCGGAAGGTTACAAGGGCGTGCAGTTCAAGCTCGAGGAGGACACCTTGATTCTGTGGGGAACGGTTCCGACCGAATGGGACCGCGCCAATATCCGATGGACCGTGCTGCGCGTCACCGGAATTGTGTCAGTGGTGGATCACATGCAAACCCGCGACGCGTTCAACATGCCGTGAATGCCGGTTTTTCAGTTTTTGTGCGGTACACTGGTGGCACAGGCTTTAGCCTGTGGCCCTCGCACCTGCTGAAGCCGGTGCGACTTCGGGGAAATCATGATCGTCGATCTTCATGTGCATACGAAACTTTCCGCGGACTCGCGGGTCGGCGCGGAGCAATATCTCGAGTTCGCTCACGCCCGCGGCGCGGGACTCGGCGCGATTTGCTTCACCGAGCATCGGCTGTTCCCGACCGATCCGGAAATCGATCGCGAGTACGCCGAGCTCTCCGAACGATTCGGGATCGCTGTCTTCAAGGGAATCGAGGCGGATACCGACCTCGGCCATCTGCTGCTCTTCGGCGTCAATCACGAGATCATGCGAAGATTCGACCTGACTTCGCGCATGCTGCGCAGCGAGCATCTGATCGACGTGATTCATCACGAAGGCGGCGTGGCGATTCCGGCGCATCCATTTCGCGAGTCGGGATTCGGCGCGCGCCTGGACGCACTGGTCGCGCGCCACGGCGCGGCGATAGCCGCAATCGAGGTGCTGAACGGACAGAACTCGACCGCCGAGAACGAGACCGCACGCGACACCGCGCTCAAGCTCGGACTAACGCCGGTCGGCGGCAGCGACGCTCACTTCTCGACCGCGAAATGGTTTCTCACCTGCGCGACCGAGCTCGAACGCGAGGTCACGAGCGTAGCTGAGCTGTGCGCGGAACTTCGCGCCGGACGCGCGCGGCCCTACGTCTTTTCGGCCGCTGACGCGGGCTGAGCGGCAGCGGCCGCCGACGCGCGCAACGCAAGCTCGCGCTCGAAGCGCCGGATATCGGCGGGACGGCCCGCAGCGACAATCAGGTCGCCGGTCTTGAGGCGGCGATCGGGCGCAACCGGCACGAAGCCCGCGTCGGGATCGTCGCGGCTCTGCAGCGCCAGCAATGTGACGCCGAACCGCGCGCGCGTATCAAGGGCGCGGACCGTAGTGCCGTCGGCGGCGGCTGGAACTTCCAGCCGCGTCACGCGATAGCCTGTCGCCCAGTAGATATTCTGATCGCGCGTCGCCAGGGCAGAGAGCGAAACCGAAACCCGATTGAGCGCCTGCGCGATATGCTGGCGCGTCACCAGACCGAGGAAGCGTCCGCCGCTGTGTTTTTCAACCACGGGAATTTCGTCGAGCCGCTCCTGCTCTATCAATTGGCTCGCAAAATCCAGATTCTGGTCGGCGCTGATTTGCGGACAATTCACCTGCGCGATATCGAACGCGTTGACCAGCGGACCGAGCTCCGCGCCGCCGCCCAACAGCGCGAGCAGATCGCGAGTGATGATCAATCCGACGAACTCGCCGTCGGACCCGACCACCGGAAGAGTGGACTGCGCGGTCTGCCCTGCTATGTGCAGCACATCGTTCAAGCGCGTGTTCGCGCTAACCACGGTTACGTCCTTGGTCATCACGGCGCCGACCGGAATCTGCGTGAGCGCGAGCCGCTCATGCGAAATTTGCAGCGTCTTGCCTTCGCGCGCGAGGCGGTAAGTGTCGATCGATTCGGGCTCGATCGCGCGGGCGACGACCAACGCGGCCACCGCCGCGATCATCGTGGGCAGCGTGACGTTGAAGTCTCCGGTCATCTCGAAGAGCAGGAACAGCGCGGTCAGCGGCGCGTGCGTGGTGCCGGCCAGAAACGCGCCCAGGCCGACCAGGGCGTAGGATCCGCGCGGACCGGTGAGATGGGGCATCAGCATTACCGAGACGCGCTGAAATGCTCCGCCCGCCATCGTGCCAATGAAAAAAATCGGGCCGAAGACTCCGCCCGGCGCGCCCGAGCCGAGCGACAGGCTCGAGGCCAGGTATTTCGCCGCGCACAGCACCAGTAGCATCCACAGTCCGTATTCACCCGCCATCGCACGGTTGATGATCGGATAGCCGTCGGAGAGATTGGCGGGCACGAAGATCGCGATCACGCCGACGATGAACAGACCGATACCCAGCTTCTGCCACGCAGGCAAATTCATCCGGCGGAAATAGATCGCCGTCGCGTTGAAGAACCGCGTATAGCTCGCGCTCAAGACTCCCATCACCGCGCCCATCAGCGCGTAGGTGATCATCTCCCAGTAACTCCGAAGGATGAACGGTGGAACATGGAAGACGGAGTCGTTGCCCAGGATCGCGCGCGAGGTCACCACGGCGCTGAAGGTCGAGATGATGAGCAGCGCAAGGTTGGCGGTCTCGGCCTGGCCGAGCAGGACGATCTCGAGCGCGAACATCAGGCCGCCGATAGGCGCGTTGAAGGTCGTCGCGATTCCGGCGCCGGCGCCGGCGGCGACCAACACCTTGGCGCGATCGGCGCTAAGCCCGCGCAGTTGCGCCAGAGCGGAGCCGATGGCTCCGCCGATTTGCGCGATCGGACCTTCGCGTCCGACCGAGGCGCCCGAACCGAGGGAAACGGCGGCGCCCAGACCCTTGAGCACGATCCATCGCCGCTTGATTCGGGCGTTGCCGAGGTTGACCTGTTCCAGGAAATTCGGAAATCCGTAGCCGAGGATGTCTCCGGGGAAAAAATAATTCAGCACCAGCATCACGACGCCGCCGGAGAGCAGCACGAACGGCGTGAAGATCCGGTATAGTCCGCCGCGATCAATGCCGAGCAGATTCCATTCGAGATGGCGGAAAATCCAGGTAAAGAAGAGGATCAGCTCGCGAAAACCCAGGTTGCCGAGCGCGCCGAAAACCCCCACCATCACCGCAAGCAAGATCAGCTGAACGTACTCGAACTGGTCGCTGCGCAACCCAAGATCCGGTAACTCCACAATCTTCCCCTTACCAGTAATGCCCGCACGACGCGCCGCGGCTCAAGCCCGAATCAAATCTCCAGAAAGCGATGGACATGAGTCAGAAATTCTCCGAGCTGATCGTGATGCACCCAGTGGCCTGCCTTATCGACCGTGACCGTCTGCGCGTTCTTGAACGCGGCGAAGCGCCCGTCCTTGACCCAATCTCCGGCCCACGATTCGGAGCCGCGAATCAGGAAGGTCGGGCAGGTGATGCGCTCCCAGATCTCGCGCGCGTCGCGGGTGTTGAACATGTAGGGCGAAGTCGCGTGAACGTAGTTGTCGAACTTCCAGGAATAGGTCCCGTTCTCGTTGCGGCGCACGCCCCAGATAGTGAGATGACGCGCCTGATCCTCGCTCAGGTGCGGATTGGCAGCGCGCATGCGACTCAGCGCTTCCGCGATGCTCGGGTACTCGCGCACCTGGCGATTGGACAGATCGCGCATCTGCGCGATCCAGTTTTTCATCCGCACGTAGGCTGGCGTCTCCTTGATCATCCCCGGCGGCGGACCCATCCCTTCGATCGACACCACCTGCTTAACCTCGCGATGAAACACGCCCGCGTATTGCAGGACGATATTGCCGCCGAGCGAGTGGCCGACAAGCGTGGCCGGCTCGGTCGAGACCGCCTGCATGAGCTGCGCGAGATCGAGCACGTAGTCGATCATCGAGTAGCTGCCGCCGATCGCCCAATCCGAATCGCCGTGGCCGCGCAGGTCGGGAGCGATGACGTGGTAGTGGCTGCGCAGATCGAGCGCGACCCAATCCCAGTTGCGGCAATGGTCGCGTCCGCCGTGGACCAGGACCATCAAGGGTTTGTCGGCATTACCCCAATCGACATAGTGCAACTTCAGGCGCTGCGAGTAGAAGTAATGCGAGGTGGGCCCGATGATGCTATCGGCCATTAAATAATTTCTCCCCAGCGGAATATTTCAGCGCGCCAATCAAAGCTGCGGCCTCAATTCTTCGAGCGCGTCGTGCGCGGTGCGCACCATGAATTCGATTTCTTCCTCGCTGATGACAAACGGCGGCGTCAGCATCATCGCGTCTCCTCCCGCCTTCCCCGCCATCCCGGAGGCCGGGTAGAAAAACAGCCCGCGCCGAACCGCCGCGCCGAGCAGCCGATTGGTAACTTTCTTGTCCGGCGCGAACGGCGTGCGCGCGGCCTTGTCATGCACCAGCTCGACGCCCCAGAAGAGTCCGCTGCCGCGAATATCGCCGACCATCGGATGCCCCGACAGATCCTCTTGCAACTGCGCGCCCAGGCGCGCGCCCATCTCGGCCGAGCGCTCGACCAGATGCTCGCGCTCCATGATCGCCAGCACGCCGTCGGCGATCGCGCACGCGACCGGGTGCGAGCTGTAGGTGTAAAACATGAAGTCCGCCTTCGCGTGCTCGATTTCTTCGACCAGTTCGCCGCGCACCGCGATCATCCCCATCGGCATGTAGCCGCCGGTGAGTCCTTTGCCGCCGACGAGAATATCGGGCGTGACGCCCCAATGTTCGACCGCGAAACGGCGTCCGGTGCGTCCGAAACCGGTCATCACTTCGTCGGCGATGAGCAGGACGTCGTACTTGTCGCAGATCTCGCGCAGCTTCGGCCAGTATTCCTTGACCGGCGGGACCACGCCGCCCGACGATCCCATCATCGGCTCGGCGATAAACGCCGCGATCGTATCGGCGCCGTTCTCGAGGATTGCCTTCTCGAGCGCGGATGCGCATTCGAGATCGCATGAGGGATAAGTCTTGCCCCACGGGCATCGGTAGCAATACGAGGGCGGAATCTTCGGCCAGTCGATCAGTACGTGCTCGTAGTCCGCACGACGTCCGCTGCCGCCGACCGACAGCGCGGCGAGTGTGTTGCCGTGATAAGAAAACTGGCGGCCGATGATTTTTTTCTTCGACGCTTTCCCACGCACCTTGTTCAGCAGGATCGCAAACTTTAGCGCGGCCTCGACCGCCTCGGAACCGCCGCTGGTGAAATAAAAGCGGTCCATCCCCGGCGGAGTCCATCGCGTCAGCCGGGCAACCAGCGCCTCGCGTTCGGGCGAGGTCCAGACCGGCACGATGTAATCGAGCTTGGCGATGGTGCGGCGCGCGATCTCGGCTATCTCCTCGCGTCCCTGCCCGATATTGACGACCACCGCGCCGGCGCCGCCGTCGAGGATTTTGCGGCCGTCGATCGTGTAGAGCCACGACCCCTCGGCGTGGTCGATCGCGATTGGTTCATGCGGTCCGCGAATGAACATCACTTGATTGTGGGGCATGCGGCAATGATAAGCGCGCGCGGCGGCGGCGGCAATCGAGGGAAAAGAAAACACCAGGGCAGCAGGCGGCCACTTAGACACGAAGGCGCCAAGGAGAAATCTTTTGGGGAAGATCGATACTTCATGGCGCAGATGTCTTGGCGCCTTTGTGTCTTCGTGGCCGGTTGGATTGCGCGAGATTGCAATCGCTGAAAACGCGAAAAACGCGGTGGCTTCGTTCCGATGAATTTGGATCGCTGTCGATCAGGTTATCCAGCAAATACAAGGTTTCTTTGTGCCACAGGATGGGTTCCTCAAGGATTTTGGCGGGCGTCCGGGGACTCGGACAAAAGAGTACGTGCCGTGCCGGAGGGACTTACCGCGTCGTTTCGTCTGACGGTAGAGCTTCCGCGCGCGCTGATCGCCGTGGCGGGTGGCATCACCCGTCCGGCGCATCGCAGCAATTGTAGCACGAATGGCGCGCGCGAATAAGGCTGAACAGTTCAGCCATGAACAAATCTGGCAAACCCTCTAACGATCGTTAGGGCCCCGCGATGCGGTCAAGCGCTACGGCTCGTACAGCTCCGTGCTGGTCAGAACCCCGCTGAGGGTGCCGCCGCCGGCGATCAGGACCTCGCCGTTGGGCAGCAGCGTGGCGGTTGCGGAATCCCGCGCCACGTTCATTGCCGCGGTGCCGGAGGTCGCGAAACTGTTGCTCGAGGGCGTGTACAACTCTGTGCTGCTCAGATCACCGTGGGCGCCTTCGCCGCCTGCTATCAGAACGTCGCCGTTCGGGAGCAGTGTGGCAGTCTGGTAGAAGTTGCGCGCGGCGTTCATGGTCGCGGTGCCCGAGGTCGCAAAGCTGTTGCTGGCAGCATCGTACAACTCGGTGCTGTTCAGAACGCCAGCGTAGCCGTAGCCGCCTGCGATCAGGACCTTGTTATTTGGGAGCTGCGTAGCCGTCGCGTAATAGCGCGCGACGTTCATGGTCGCGGTACCGGTGGCCGCAAAGGTATTGGTCGCGGGATCGTATAAGTCCGTGCTGGTGACGGGTCCGGAAATGTCGGTGCCGCCCGCTATCAGCACCAGTCCGTTCGGCAACAGCGTGGCGGTCGCGCCATAGCGAGTGCTGCTCATCGTCGGGGTGCCGGAGATAGCGAAGCTGTTGCTGGCAGGATCGTAAAGCTCCGTACTGGCCAGGTCACCGATGGCACCGAAGCCACCTGCGATCAGCACCTTGCCGTTGGGCAGAAGCGTCGCGGTCGCCGTACCGCGCGCAATGTTCATCGTGGCGGTGCCTGAGGCCGCAAAGCTGTTCGTGATCGGATCGTACAACTCGGTGCTGCCGAGTGCGGCGCCGTTACTGTCCTCGCCGCCCGCGATCAGGACCTTGTTGTTGGACAGCAGGGTGGCCGTCGCGCGGTAGCGTGCAACATTCATGGTTGCGGTGCCCGAAGTCGCGAAGCTGTTGCTGGCGGGGTCGTATAACTCGGTGCCGGCAAATGCGTCGCCGTTAATATCCGCACCGCCAGCAATCAGCACCTTGCCGTTAGGCAGAAGCGTCGCAGTCGCGCTTCGGCGCGCGATGTTCATAGTAGCGGTGCCGGAAGTCGCGAAGATGTTGACCGGCGCGGGCGCGGCATGGTCGAGCGCCTGATTGACAACCGCGATTGGCGCGAGCAACTGGCTCGCCGCGACTCCGTTGGCCGTCAGCACGTTGCCAGCCCCGCCGTAGCTGAATGCCGACGTGACCTGAGTATTGAACTGTTGCAAACCGGACATCGCGTCTTCCAATTCCGAGGTCCCCGCGATCGCGGCAAGGTTGCCGCCGCAGTATGTAACCGGATCGCTGAAGTCCTGGCCGTCGAAAATGCCGTCGGCGAAGTCCGCCGATAGCGCCGCGGAAAGACCGCCCGGCGTGCTCGGACATAGCAACTGATCCTCGTTGATGATCGCGCCCAGGACCAACCCGAGATTGCCGGCATCGGTTCCGATACCGCCCGCGGTGTAGTTGGGGACGAGCGTCGATGGATCGCTGGTGAGTCCGAAGTCCGTCTCGACGGCAGTGTTGGCATAGGTGAGCGCGGTACTGAAACCGATACTCCCGTGATTGATCTCGCCGAGCGTCCGCGAGTTGACGAAATCGGTGAGCGGATTGAGGTTGACCGTCTGGCCGGAACTCACATTCGCGAGCAGAGCCGAAATCGTGCTCGGCGTTGAGATCGTCGCGCCGTTGGCCTCGCTGATGAATGTGCCTCCGCTGGCAGACACGCGAACAGCGCCGGAGGGTGCGGGTTTGAGCTCGAGCGAATAGCTCCCGTCGGAGTCCGTAGTCGCGGTGCCCAGGAGCTTGCCGTTGCTGCCGTCACTGATGATGACCGCGAAGGCCTCGATCGTGGCGCCATCCATCCCGTTCTGCACCGCCTGTCCGCTGATGGTCCTCGTTCGGGTGTGCGAGCGAGAGCTTGACGAGCCGCCGCCGCATCCGGCCGCGCCTGCGACCAGTGCAAATGACAATACCACGACATATGCGCAGATCGGCGCATCACCGGAAATTCGGGCCATGTTTACTTCCACACGGCCCGGGTTCGTTCGCGAAGTTCGATACGTCGCGGAGGCTCGACCACAAATGCCGCGTTCGAGGCTATAGCAGGCGGAGATTGTGCTATCAATCGAATGACTCGGAGGAGCGCGCGAAACAGGCCAAACACCAGAGTTTCAGGGGGCCACTAAGACACGAAGACCCAAAGAGGAACGTGAAAGGCCTTTCCCGAGGGAAAGACCTCATTCGTGTCTTCGTGTCTTTGGCCGCCTGGTGCCTTGGTGTTTCTACTTCACCGCGCCTTCTTCACGCCACTTGGCGACTTGCTCGAGCGTATAGCCGAGGCCGGTAAGCACCTCGTCGGTATGCTGCCCGAGCGCGGGGGCAAGCGAGCGGATCGAGCCGGGAGTTTCGGATAGCTTGACCGAGATTCCGACCTGTTTGACCTTTTGCCCGCCGGGCGCGTCGAGCTCGACGATCATCTTGCGCGCACGCACCTGAGGATCGTGCTCGACCTCTTCGAGCGTGTTCATCTTGCCGACGCAGATATCGGTCTTGCTCAGCAGCTCGAACCAATCGTCGCGGGTTTTGGTTTTGAACGAATCAGTAAAGAAGGTTGCGATTTCGGCGCGCTTGTCGGGATTGAATTCGTGCTCGATCAGATCTTCGCGGCCGAGCACGCGGCACAGGTTGGCGAAGAACCACGGTTCGAGTGATCCGATCGTGATGATCTTGCCGTCCATCGTTTCGTACACGTTGTAGTTCGGAATTGCGCCGTCGAGCATCGTCTCGCCGCGCGTGGGGACGGTGCCGGTCGCGAAGAAGGTGGAAAACGATTGCGCCATCAGCGCGAGCGCGCCGTCCATCATCGAGATATCGACGTATTGGCCGCGTCCGGTCTGAGTGCGCGCGACCAGCGCCGCGAGAATTCCGATCGCGCCATGCATCCCGCCGCCGGCGTAGTCGGCGATGATATTGTGCGGGATCGTCGGGGGCTGGCCTTTGCGGCCGAGAATCGAAAGCACGCCGGCGGTCGCGATATAGTTGAGATCGTGGCCGACCAGATCGCGATACGGGCCGTCCTGTCCGTAGCCGGTGATCGAGCAATAGATGAGGCGCGGATTGCGCACCGAGAGCTTGTCATAGCCGATACCAAGACGCGCGGCGACACCGGGGCGGTACTCCTCGACGACGATATCGGCGCGCTGGGCCAGGCGCACGAAGACCTCTTTGCCAGGGCCGCTTTTGAGATTGAGCGCGATCGATTTCTTGTTGCGATTAAGCGCGTTGAACGGCGAGCCGCCGAACGCTGCCGCCAACCCTTGCGAGCCTGCCTTGCCGGCCTGCTGCGCGCGGCGTCCGGTAGGAGCGCCGGGCTCTTCGATTTTAACGATATCGGCGCCAAGGTCGCCCAGCAGCATCGTGCAGAACGGACCGGGCGCGAGCTTGGTGAGATCGAGAACTTTGATTCCGGTGAGCGGCGGGGATACAGCCATGATGGACAAGGTTTAGTGCGTTCTGGGGATCGGCGCAAACCGGGGAGGATAAAGAAACCACCAGGGCATCAGTCGGCCACTAAGACACGAAGACGCAAAGGCGGACTTTCCTGCGAGAAAATCCTCTGAAATTTTTTCTTCGTGTCCTGGTGTCTTTGCCTGCTTGGTGTCTTGGTGTTGAAATTTCGTTCAGAGCACCGCGGCGCGGACTCTTGCGAGGCGCGCGGCCAGAGACTTCAGGCCTTCGACCATGTGGACGCCGTACCAATGCAGGTCGCGTCCGCTGACGATCAGGATGCGGCGCGAGAGGCCGGGCGGAAGCGCCGCGCGCAGTTCTTCGACGTCGCGGTCCGCGAATTCGTAGGGCTCGTCGGGCAGCAGCACGATGTCGGGGCGGCGATCGAGCGCGGCTTCCAGCGTGGTCATCGGATAGCGTTCGCCGGCGGAGGCATAGACGTTGTTGTAGCCGAGCATCCGCAGCACGTCGTGCGCATAAGTGTCGGCGTTAAACGCCATCCAGGGCTTTTTCCAGATCGGACAAAAGACGCGCAGGCGGAGCTTGGCCCAGACTCCCATGGTGGCTTCGATTTCGCTGACGGTCAGAGTTATTTCGCGGGCGAGCGCGACGGCTTCGGACTCGCATCGTGTAGCGCGGCCGATCTTCAGCAGCGACTCGACAGCGGCCGGCACGGTGCGCGGATAAGTAGTCAGAACCGCGATTCCCTGCGCGCGCATCCGTTCGACGTCCTCGCGCCGGTTCTCTTCGGCATTGGCGATGATCAAATCGGGATGCAGATTCGCGATCGCGCGCAGATCGGGATTTTTGGTGCCGCCGATTTTGGCGATCGGCGCGACCTCTTTCTCTGGCGACACGCAGAACTTGGTGACGCCGACTAGGCGGTCGCCGATCCCGAGCGCAAACAGCGTCTCGGTCCAGCTTGGCACCAGCGAGACGATCCGGCGCGGCATCGATTGCAGCTCGACGCGGAAGCCAAGGTCATCGACGATCTGAGTTTGCGGCATCGCTACCGGGCCTTGTTTTTGAGCGTGTCGTCGAGTTGCCTGCGATCGCTCGCGGAGAGATCTTCGCTTGGCACCGCAGCCGGCGCGAGCGCCGGATTATCGGGCGGGCGATAGGCCAGGTAATGGATCGCCTTCGGCATCAGGGTCCGGCGCACCACGAAGCCCGCGATCAAAACCGCGATCGCGATCAGCAGCAAGATTCCGGGGCCGCGTCCGCGCCGCTTCTTTCTTCTCTTGGCCATTTGATTTGCAAATGCTACCTGACCGGCGCACCCGATAGAATCTCGCGCAACCATCGCGCGACCAGAGCGCGGGTCGGGCGCTCGTCGGTGTGATGGGCGCCGTTGTACCAATCGACGCCGATATCGCGTGCGCGGGTGCTCATCCGCGCCATGCGAAAATACATCCGATGCCGCGGTCCGTAGAAGTGGCGCGCGGCGAAGGCGAGCTTACCGAGCTTGCGGCCGACCGGCCCGCGATGCAGCGCACGATCGTATGCGGCCAGCGCGCGCGAATCGCCGCCAAGCATCCGCGCGATCGCGTCGGCGGCGAGCTTGCCGTGTTCGAACGCGCACGAGATACCCTCGCCCATCAGCGGGTCGACTCCGGCGGCGTCTCCGGCAAGGATCACGCGGCCGTTAACGTAGCGATCGCGCGGATCGAACCACCTTATCGGAAATGCGCGAAACGCCTGGGTGCGATTTTCGAGCGCCGCCAGCGGCAACTCCGGAAACGCCGCGCGCAGCTCGGTCAGCATCTGCGCCTGCTCGCCGCCCGCGGCGCCGGACGCGCGCGGATGCTGATCGTAAATTCCTACATTCAGATGAGGATTGCCGTCGATCAGGCATGGGAACGACCATGCGTAACCTGGGATACCCGCGCTGACGCATCGGAAGTCGAAGCGATAGCGATTCTCGGTGAACTCGACCGCGCGGGCCGGATCGGCGGGAATATCGGCCATCAGGGCGCGGCCGATTGATTCCTTGCCCGCTCCGAACACGGCGGCGCGCACGCGGCTGCCCGAGCCGTCGGCGCCGACGAGGACTTTGGCCTCGAACGCGCCGCGATCGGTTTCGACGCGGACCCGATCGGCGTTCTGCGTGACGGCGAGCACGCGCGTGTGCTCAGCGAGCTCGAGGCCGGCGGCAAGCGCGGCGCGTGCGAGGCGCGCGTCGAACTCGTCGCGCCGGACGATGGTGCAGATCGGTTCCCCGCGATCGAGGATGACGGCGCCGACGGGAGTCCGCGCCTCGCCGCGCATCACGGTGCATGCCGGAACCCCGATTTGGATGCCGAGTTCGTCGAGCGCGAGGATCGTTTTGGGGATAAGTCCGCCGGCGCAGGTCTTGAACCGCGGATGCGCGGATTTTTCGAGCGCGATCACGCGCCCCGCCAGCTCGGGGCGCGCGCGCATCAGGTATAAAGCGGTGGCCAGACCGGCGGGACCAGCGCCCGCGATCAGAACATCGCATCTGAAGACGGAAGCAGCCACCGTGGAGTAAGGGGTAGCATCGCGACGGGTCCGGCGAAAGCGCGTGCGGCCGGAAGCGCAAAAAGAAAGCGGCGACGCCGCGAATCCGCAGCGCCGCCGCCTTCGAGGAGTCCGGAAAAAGGCGCTTAGTCGCCGCTTCCGGGTTTGATCACCGTGTACAGTGTCGCTTCGCCGCGCGCGATCAACAGCAGCGCGGGCTTCTTGCCGGCTTTCACCGCCTTGGCTTTGGCGACGAAGTCCTTTACGTCGGCAACCTTTTCGCGATTGATTTCGAGCACCACATCGCCGGGCTGCAGACTCGCATCGGCAGCCGGGCTGTCAGGCGCGACCTGGCGCACGACGACGCCTTTGTCGCGCTGCAGATGGAACTGCTGCGCGAGTTCCGGCGTAATATCGCCGACCTGCATGCCCCAGCTTCCGCCGGGCTCTTCCGCCTTCGCGCTGGTGACATGCTGCTCCTTCAGCTCGCCGACTTTGACGGTCAGCGTCATCGGCTTGCCGTTGCGCAGCACCTCGACCGGGACGCTCGCATTGACGGGAGTCTCGGCGACGAACTCGGGCAGTTCGTGCTCGTCGTGAACGGTCTTGTTGTTGAATTTGACGATAATATCGCCGCGTTCGATTCCGCCCTTGGCGGCGGGTCCGTCCTTGTCGGCATTGGCGACCAGAGCGCCTTCGGCTTTGGGCAGTCCGAAGGATTGCGCGAGGTCTTCGGTGACCTCCTGGATCTCGACCCCGAGCCATCCGCGGACCACGCGTCCGTGCGCCTTTAATTGGTCCATCACGTTGCGCGCCATATCAATCGGGATCGCGAAACCGATTCCGTTGTTGGCGCCGGTGCGGCTGTAGATGGCGGTATTGATGCCGATTACCTGGCCAGCGGTGTTAAACAGCGGGCCGCCGGAATTGCCCGGATTGATCGAGGCGTCGGTCTGCAGGAAATCGTCGTAGTTGCCGCCAAGGATTCGGCCCTTGGCGCTGATGATTCCGGCCGTGACGGTGAGCGAAAAGCCAAACGGATTTCCGATCGCGACGACCCAGTCGCCGACTTCGGTCGCGTCGGAGTCGCCCAGCGACGCGGCGGGAAGCTGATCCTTGGTGTCGATTTTGATCAGCGCGAGATCGGTCTTGGGGTCCTTGCCGATCACCTTGGCGGTGAATTCACGCTTGTCCATCAGGGTGACGTGAATTTCTTCCGCGCCGCCAACCACGTGGTTGTTGGTCAGGATGTATCCATCGGGCGAGACAATTACGCCGGAGCCGAGTCCGTGCTGCTTGTACTCGCGCGGAACCTGTCCGAAGAAGCGGCGGAACTGCTCGAAAGGATCGCCGTTGCCATTGCCCATACCGGGCGGCATCTGCTGGGGACCGGCGCCTGGACCGGGGCCCTCGTCACCACCACCGCCTTCGTCGCCGCCGCCCTCGCCGTTCTCTTCACCGGGTCCGCCGAAGCCAGAGGTCTTCACGTCCTGGACGACCGCGACGTTGACGACGGTCGGCATCACGCGTTTGACCAGCGGCGCAAACGAACCGATCGCGCCCGCGCGGCCGGCGCTTTCAGAGGTCTGAGGCGGGGTTTGCAGGGGTGCGGATTCGACCGCGCTCATCGAAGCGACAGCCTGCGGCGCCGAAGAATCGGCTTTGGATGAATCCTTGTCGCCGGAACTCCAGAACGGAAACGCGCCGGCCCGCGCGAAAGCGATTATCAGTCCGAGTACCACGCCGCCCGCGATGGCGGCGATTTTCCTAGCCATGCAAACCTCCTGGATTCATATGGTCAGCCCGCAAAGGGAACCCTTGCAATATCGGACGATAAAACGCGACCGAAATTCAGGTTGCCCTAGAATACTAGAAGCAGCGCCAAGGTCTATACCGGAATCGTGCCGATTTAGTGGTTTTGTGGACGGGTCAGTCGAAACGCGTCTGGCGGAGGGCTAGCGCTGGCAGAATCCGATTCGGGCGGTCACTCCCCCGCACGAGAGGGACGATCCAATGCGCTAACGGGAGGGTTGCGGTGGGCGGAAGAGCGCGAGATTGCGTTCGAGCTCGGCGATTGCCCAATCGCACCAGCGCAGATTTTCTTCCATCCAGCCGATTCCATACTTCAAGGTGAAGAAGGAAAACATCAAATTTACATCCGGATAGCGCTGGACCTGCGCGAAGAAGCCACGCTCGATCTCGCGCAGCTCGTCGAGATAGCGCTGAGTTTCGCGCTGATGCTCCTTGAGCTGGGCGCGGGCGGCGTCTGCGCTGAGATGACCCAGAAACCGCGTCCGCAACAGCGGCGGATACTTGAGCTTCATCTTCTCGAACGGGCTATGGAGCCATCGCGTGAGCGCGCGCTCGCCGGCCGGCGTGCTCGAGAACTCGCGTTTGTTGGGGCGTCCGTGCTGGATCACCTGGCGGCTTTTTATCCATCCGGCGGCTTCCATCCGCTCGAGCGTCGGATAAATCTGCCCCTGATGCGCGTGCCAGAAATGGCGCATCGAGAGCTCGAAAATCTTCACGATATCGTAGCCCGACACTCCGGGAGATTCCGAGACCAGCCCCAGAAGCGCGTACTCAAGCGACGACTTGATCGCGCCCGGACGCTCGCGCGCGGGCTCGAGCCGCGCGACGGCGCGCATCGGACCGGGTTCCAGTCCGGCGCGCGCCGCCCGCTTTGGCTTGGCCACAAGCTTCTTCATTCAGTGCCTTTCATAAGCTCAGGCGGGCACCCAGTTGCCGTGGAATCCGAACGGAACGCGATGCGGCGCCTTCACGCGCGCGACCGGCGGGCCGGCGAAATCCTGCGCGTTCTGAATTACCATCTCGCTCGAGTTCTCGGCTCGATCGTACCAGACCGAGAGCACCCAGCCGTCATCCTCGGCCGAGCTCGCACTGCGCGGGACGAAGACCGGCTCGCCGGGCGTTTTGTTGCCACCGAGCGTCTGCAGCTCATGCTTGCCGGCCTGGTAGTCGCGCTTGATTACGGAAGTGAAACCGAGCGCGCGATCTTTCTTGTCGGTGCCGCCGGCGAAGTATCCATAGCGATGCTTGAGTCCGGCGCGGCGTTCGTCGAGGCGCGGAAACTCGCTCGAGGTATCGTCGATCTGACGCTCGCGCATCGATCCGTCTTTCAAGTCGAGCGTCCACTGCCACGGCATCGCGGGATCTCCGAAGGAGTTGCCGCCCATGTTGAGCGACGCAAGGCGGCATCCGTCGATCACCAGCGAGCCGTTCTCCTCATAAGCGTTCAGGAAATGGAAAACGTAAAACGCGTCGGTGTGAAACCATTTGATCTCGCCCGACTTGCGATGCATCGCGCCGATCTTCGTTCCATGCTGCGGCTCCCAGACCATGACGGGAAGCCCCTTCGAGGCGTTTTCGATCCGGAACACGGAAGGACACACGAAGAAGATCGCGTAGTTATCGGTGGTGACGAAATCGTGCATCATTACCGGGAGTCCGGTATCGATCGCGCGGGTCTCGAGCAAGTTGCCGGATTTGTCGGCGCGATACCAGGTCGTGTACGGAGGAAATGGCGAGTAGCCGAAGAACAGGAGATCTCCGTTTTTGGGATCGTACTTCGGATGCGCCGTTACCGGGCCGTTCACCTTGCCGCCGAAGTTGAACATCCCGACCGTCTCGAGCGTCTCGGGCTTGAGCTCGGTCGGCAGTCCGCCTTCCATCAAGGCCAGGAGCTTGTTGGCGTAGCCGACGATATTGGTGTTGGCCTGATTCTTCATCGGCGGAACATCGGCCGGGACTTCGCGCATCATGCCGTCGAGCAGACCGCCGTAGAGCGCGCGTCCGTACTTCATCTCGGCCTTGAGACCGTCGCTTTTGACGTAGCGATTGCGATAGGCGGCGCGGCCGTCGCGCAGCAGGAATCCGTGGACCATGCCGTCGCCGTCGAACCAGTGGTAGCGGCCCGCGGGCTTGAACTGCGGATTAGGACCGATCCGGTAGAGCGCGCCGGTGAGCTCGCGCGGGATTTCGCCTTCGACCTCGAGGTCGTAGGCATCGCCCTCCTCGCGCCAGGGAGCGTAGTTGCCGTTAAGAAAAGGATTGTCGGTATTCCACATCGGATGCGTCCTCCGTGCCGGATGTTTTCTCTCTTTGGATTTTCGCGGCTGCGACCGCCAGTCACTACATTACTGAAATAGTTCATTATTGGGGTATATGTCAAGGAGTCCCGGTTGCGATCGAATGCCCCCTGGGAACGCCACACCTCGACGGTCTCCGTTGTGGTCATGCAGGCCGCTGATTGCGCTCGGATGCAGTCGTCCGATTGCGTTGCCGCTATTTTCGCGCGCGGATAAACTTGATGCCATGTTCGTGCGTCTTCTCCTGTTTGCCGGCGGGGTCTTGGCCTGGACTTTCGTTGAGTATGCGATTCACGGATGGCTCGGGCATCGGTTCCGCACTTTCGCTACTCCTCTGCACGCGGTTCATCATCGGGATCCTCATGCGGTGTTCACTGTCGGCGCGTGGATACCGGTGGCAGCGGTTACGCTTGCGGCGATTGCGGTTTTCGGTGATTCGGCGGGTGTTTTTGCGCTTTATGGACTCGTCGGTGGGTTCGTTTTCTATGAGGTGATTCACTACCGGATTCATTTTGCGCATCCCACGAACCGGTTCGAGGAGCGGGTGCGCGGGCGGCATCTGGCGCATCATTTGTGCGTGCCGGACGCCATCTTCGGCGTGACTACGCCGCTGTGGGATCACGCATTCGGCACGGAACCTGCTTTCGATGAGCTTCGTCGGATTGAACGAGCAGCCGCCTCGCTTCCCGCGTTGACCGGGACCAGCAATTGGCGGCTAGCGTTCACGCTCGCAATGCGACGGGCCTGATCGTTCGCGCGCCGCGGGCGCGATAGCTTGACTCGTTATCTCAAGTCGAGCTATTGGGTCGATACGTTATGCGCTCACGAAGCCTCAAACCTTTACCGCGTCCGATGCCTGCGCCGAAGCTGCCGTCCTCTCGGACCCGCGCTTTTGCCGAGCCCGCGCCCGCGCCGCGAATCGATGTGAAATTCCCGATCCTCGGCTTCCTGATGGAATCCGAAATGACCGGCTACGATCTCAAGCGCCGCTTCCAGGATCCGATCGGCTTCTTCTACCGGGTCAGCGACGGCTCGCTCTACCCCGCCCTCAAACGCATGGCGTTCGACGGCCTGGTCACGATGCGTTCGGAACGGCACGGACGCCGCGCGCGCAAGGTCTATGCGATCACGCCGGCGGGCCGGGCGCGGTTCCTCAAGACCCTGCGCGAGCCGGCGCAGCCGCTGTTCATCTATGACGAGTCGCAGATCAAAATTTATTTCGCCGAGCACGACCCGCAGGCCGCGCTCGAGCATCTGGATCGCGCCGGACGCGAGGACGCCGAGGTGGTGAAGATGCTCACCTGGCTCGCCGGCGAAATGAAGCGCCGCGGCGACAGCCCGTTTCGGCAAATCGTGGTGGAACTGGGCCGCGCGGTATGCGCCACCAAAGTTGCGGTCTTCGCGAAACTGACCGCGCAACTGAAACGCGAGATGACGCCCGCGCGCCGGCTCCGCAATCGGCCCGCCCCAGCGGCCGCGGCGGCGGGAAGATAGTCGAAGACAGCCAAAGACCGGAGGCTGCGAGCGGCAACCAATCGGGAGGGGGAGCAAATGGATACCAAATACGCAATCGACCTCGAACATGTGATCCGCATATACAAGCGCGACGAATTTGAAGTGCGCGCGCTCGACGACGTGACAATCCAGGTGCCCGAAGGGCGTTTCGTCGCGATCATGGGTCCGTCCGGATCGGGCAAGACCACGATGCTCAACCTGATCGCGGGAATCGATCACGCGACCTCGGGCCGGGTCTCGGTTGGCGGCGAGGAAATCACCGGGATGAAGGAGCGCGATCTGGCGTCGTGGCGCGCCCGCCATATCGGACTGGTGTTCCAGTTCTACAACCTGATCCCGGTGCTGACCGCGTTCGAGAACGTCGAGCTGCCTCTGCTGCTGACGCCGCTCAACAAGGCCGAGCGGCGCGAACATGTCGAGACGGCGCTGCGAATCGTCGGACTGGCGGACCGGATGGATCACTATCCGCGCCAGCTTTCGGGCGGACAGGAGCAGCGCGTCGCGATCGCACGCGCGCTGGTCACCGACCCGACGATCGTGGTCGCCGACGAACCGACCGGCGACCTCGACGCGAAGTCCGCCGAAGAGATCTTGAACCTGCTGACCGACTTGAATCGCCAGTTTCATCGCACGATCGTGATGGTCACGCACGACCCGCGCGCCGAGCGCTTTGTCGATACGGTGTACCGCCTCGACAAGGGAATCCTGGCCGGGGTCGAGCCGGGCAAGGGCGGACCCGCTCGCGCCGAAGCGGCAGGAGCGCAGGCCTAGAGCGCGCAGGCCTGGAGGACGATCCATGAAGTACGTCGCACTGGTGCTGAAAAATCTGCTGCGCAGCAAGCGGCGCACGATCCTGACGATCTTCTCGATCGCGGTGTCGCTGTTTATCTTTTCGGCGCTGGTCAGCCTGCCCTCGGTCGCCAATGAAATCCTGTCCGACTCCGCGTCGTCGGTGCGGATCTCATGCCACAACAAGGCCGGGCTAACCTATTCGATGCCTGAGGCGTACAAGCAGCGGATCGCGGCGACTCCGCACGTTGAAGCGGTCACGCCGGAGAGCTGGTTCGGCGGAATCTATCACGAGGTCAGCGATCAGTTTCCTAACCTGGCGGTCGATCCTCAATCGGCCGAGGCGATGTGGCCCGACTGGGGCGTGTCGAAAGAGTCGTGGAAGAAGTTCGAGACTCTGCGCACCGCGTGCCTGGTCGGCTCGGGCACGATGAAACGATTCAACCTGCACGAGGGCCAGCAGATCATCCTGCGCGGCACGGTTTACCCGTTCAACGTCACGCTCAATATCGTGGGCGTGATGCACGGTGGCAGCGCGCCGGCGAACTTCCTGATTTTCCGCCGTGACTACCTTGACGAAGCCGCGGGCCGTCCGGGCTTCGTCGATAATTACTGGGTGCGGGTGGATAAATCCGAGAACGTGCCGCAGGTAATTGCGGCGCTCGACGAAGGCTTCGCCAATTCCTCGGCCGAGACGCGCAGCGAGTCGGAGGCGGCCTTTATCGGCAGCTTCATGAACAACTTCCGGATGTTCTTCCGGCTGGCCGAGATCCTGGGCTTTATCGTGGTGCTGACGATCGGACTGGTCGCCGCGAATACCGCCGCGATGTCGATTCGCGAGCGGCGCGGCGAGATCGCCGTGATGCGCTCGATCGGATTTCCCTCGGGCACGATTTTAGGCCTGCTGCTCTCGGAGTCGCTGATCATCGGACTGCTCGGCGGAATCCTCGGATGCGGCGCCGCGTTTATCGTGCTCAAACTTTTCGCGGTCGGCAGCCCGGTGCTCGGACCGCTGAGCGAAATCAGGATGCCGCTGTCGATCCTGCTCGAAACTCTGATGGTCGCCGCTCTGATCGGACTGCTAAGCGCGTGGGTGCCGGCGCGCACCGCGGCGCGCCAGAATATCGTTGACGCGCTGCGGATGGTGGCCTGATGGCGATACCGCTCAAATACAACGTGCGCAGCCTGCTGGTGCGCCGGGTCTCGACCGGGATGACCGCGGGCGGAATCGCGCTGGTGGTCGCAGTGTTCGTAGTCGTGATGGCGATGGTCGCGGGGCTGGGCACGATGATCAGCGACACCGGCGAACCCGACAACATGATCGTGCTGCGCAAAGGCGCGACCACCGAGACCTATTCGTCGATCAACCTCGACCAGTTCGACGCGATGAAGTTTCTGCCGCAGATTCGCCGCGACGCCGCCGGCAATCCGATGATCTCGCCGGAGCTACCGGTGCAGGTGCTGATGCAGCGCGAAAAGGGGCCGAGCGACAATATCGTCGTGCGCGGCGTGCTGCCGGTCGCGCTCGAAGTGCATCAAAACGTGGATATCATCGAAGGCCGGATGTTCAAGCCGGCGATGGACGAAGTGATCGTCGGCAAGGGTCTGGCCGGGCGCTACGCCAACACCAAGGTCGGCTCGACGATGCAATTCGGGCGCGGACAATGGAAGGTGGTCGGAATTTTCACCGCCGGCGGAAGTTCGTTCGAGTCCGAGGTCTGGGCCGATATCCACAACGTGCAGGACGACACCCAGCGCGGCGCCTACTACGCGACGGTGCGGCTTAAGATGGCTCCAGGAGCCGACTCGGAAGCGCTGATCAATCGAATCGCCGACGATCCGCGAATCAATCTCCAGGCCGAAACCGAGGCGCAGTACTACAAAGACCAATCCGTCGTCGCAAGCCAGATGCGCGTACTCGGACTGATCGTCGCGATCATCATGGGCGTGGGCGCGGTGTTCGCCGCGATGAACACGATGTACGCCGCGGTCGCGGCGCGCACCTCCGAAATCGGCACGCTGCGCGCGCTCGGCTTCAGCCCAAATTCGGTGCTGTTGTGCTTCCTGATCGAATCGGTGCTGCTGGCGACGGCGGCGGGTGCGCTCGGAGTCTTGCTCGCGATGCCGATAGATGGGTTCTCGACTACGTTCGGAAATTTCGTCACCTTCTCGACCATGGCGTTTAACTTCCGGGTGACGTTCGCGATCGTGGTCGAGGCGATAGCCTTCTCCGCTTTGATGGGCATGCTCGGCGGATGGCTGCCCGCGCGCCAGGCGATGCGCCTGGGCGTGGTCGATGCGCTCAGAAGGAGCTAACCGATGGCCGGGGAACAATCGCGACCGCCGAATATCCGCGAACTCGAGTCGCTGCGGATCAAGCGCAGCGCCGAACCGCAGCGCAAAAGCCGGCTCATCCCGGCCGCGATCGCGCTCGGCATCCTCGCGGTTCTCGCCGCGGTTGGTTATTACGCATACACCAACACTCTCGGACGGCCGCTCGAAGTACAGACCGCGATAGTTTCGATCAAGCAGGCCGGACAGCCGGGCGCGGTCCTGACCGGTTCCGGATACGTCGTGACCAAAGACAAGTACATCACGATCGGCGCGCAGATTCTGGGCCAGATCGTCAGCGAACCGATCCAGGAAGGACAGTACGTAAAAAAGGGCGACCTGTTGGCGAAGATCGACGACCGCGATTATGTGGCGCAGCTCAACCAGGCGATCGCCGATCGCAACCTGGCGGCGGCTAATGTGGAACTCGCGCGCGCACAGGCCGCGCGCCAGAGCGAGCTGTACAAAAACGGCGTTGAATCAAAGGATCAGGACGACGTCGCGAACAACGCGCTCTCCGTCGATGAAGCCGACCTGAAAAAAGCCGAAGCCGAAATCGAGTTCGCGAAATTCAACGTCAGCCAGTGCACGATCCGCTCGCCGATCAACGGAATCGTGCTCAAAAAGTACCGCGAGTCGGGATCGATGATCAGCTACGGCAACGCGGTCGCGTCGGACGAGGGCATGACCGATATCGCGCAGCTTGCCGACACCGACGACATGCGCGCCGAAGTCGATATCAATGAAAGCGATATCGCCAAAGTCGCGATCGGCAGCCCCGCCACCGTGCTTCTGGACGCTTATCCCGACCGTCCCTTCGACGCGCGCGTGGTCAAAATTTATCCCGAGGCCGACCGACAAAAGGGAACCGTCAAAGTCGAGGTTCATATCCTTCATCCCGACCTCCAGGTGATCAAACCGGAAATGAGCGCGAAGGTGACTTTCCTCGCGGCGGTGGCGGCAAAGCAGGAAGCGGCGCTGGTTCTGGTGCCGAAAAAAGCGGTGGTTTCCGACGGTCCACGCAGCTACGTGTGGATGGTGCGCGACGGCGCGGCGCATCGCGTCGAGATTACGCTTGGCCGCGAATTTCAGGACGGATTGCAGGTAACGCAGGGGCTGACCGGGGGAGAGACGGTGATCGTGGTGCCGTCGGCCAAGCTTCGCGACGGACAGCAGATCACGCCGGTCGCGTCATAAGCGGAGGCTTATTGCGCCGGTGAATTGCCCATCCCAAGCGCGAACATCCGCAATAGTATCGCCTTCGAGCCTTGTTCGCGCTGTGGCTCGGACCGTGTAATAGTTGCCGCTTCGCCCGGACCGGGTGGCGCAATCTCTACTGATGTTGCGACCGGTCGACTGAGGGCATAATCGGACTCTTCCCATACGCTCCACACGCGAGGATTGACCATCGCGGCCCATCGCCAGGTCACGATGACGAATAACAGGCTGAATATAACCGCTAACACGAAGTAGCCGGTTTGCGCTTCCAATCCGCGACGCATTTGCAAGGTTTGTTTCCCGTACATCACCCTCCGCCTCCGTGTCAGATAGACACAGGGATAGACGCAACAATCGGTCCAATCGTTGCACCTGAACGGGTGTTCATGATTAGTGACGGATCGTGGAGGATACTCACGATGGCTGAGACATTCGTTCTTGTACATGGCGCATGGCACGGTGCGTGGTGCTGGGCGGCAGTTACCAATCAGCTCGAAAAGCTGGGCGACCGCGCGTTCGCGGTGGATCTGCCGGGTCATGGGCAAAATTACGCCGATCGCGCCAAGATAACGCTACAAAGCTACGTCGATAGCGTTGTGCGCTATATCGAGGAGCGCGACCTCCGCCACGTCGTGCTGGCGGGGCATAGCCTTGGCGGGCTGACCATTTCGGGTGTCACCGCACGCATTCCGTCGCGTATCAAGCGCACGGTGTTCGTCAGCGCAATAGTACCGCTTGACGGCGAGCGTCTCACCGATCCCTCAAATCCAGCGGCCAAGCCGATGCTCGAGCTGGTCGCCTCGCGGTCCGACCGTTCGGTTCCGGTCGAAACGATGGGCCCGCAATTCTACGAAGGGTTGATGAACGACGTTCCGCCAGCGATGCGCAAATGGATCGACGCCTCGCTATGCCCGCAGCCGTGGGGACCGGCGATTGATCCCGTCCCGATGAATGCATTTCACGAATCGGGCGTGCCGACCGGATACCTGGTCTGTGAGAACGATCAGACGCCGGTCGCGGGCGCGCCGGGATGGCATCCGTTTTATTCGAGCCGGCTAAAGAATCCCGCGATCAAGATCGTGAAGTGCGGCCACGAGATCATGTTCACGCATCCACAAGAATGCGCCCGCGCCCTGCACGAACTCGCGCTGATGTGATCGCGAGAATTTTGCGATCAATCGCTCGGGAGGAGGGTCACGGGAACACCATCAACCGATGGCGGGATCTGTTTCAGAAGCGAGCTCATAAAGTGACGCTGGACGCTGATTTCAACCCCGGTGAAATCGCAGCTACCGCAATCGCAGCCCTTCGGCGCGATGCCGATCACTCCCGCGAGGCTCATCCATCGATGATCGTATTTCTGCACTATCCGCGAATAGTCCTTTGCGCGATCGCTCGCCCCATTTGAAACATCATACGCTGGCGAAATCCCACGCCTGACCACTGGCGCGCTCCCTCCTAGAATGACCTTCGGAATTTTGATCGGAACGATCACGACCGGAAAGCTATCGACTGAAAGAGGGATTTGGCTTCGCGCGCACGCTGCCCAAGGAGGATCCACGTATACCTGTATTTCCGCGCCTCCTCCCGTCGCGCTAGGTGCAAAATCTGCGTGCCAGACGCCCTTCAGGTCGGTCCAACGCTCCTCGTGCTTTACGATCGCCTCGGACGCCGCGTCTGGCTCCTTGAGCCCGTCAGAAGCCTCGCAGGGGTGGTCCAAGGCGCTGTCCGGCCCGTTGCCGCACCACATAGTGGCATGTGCGTGCACGGCGCACAGGCACAAAACAACGACGCCCTGCAGAAGCAAACCCCGCCTCATTTCGATTACCTAACGTATATACCCTTCGCCATTTTTTCCGCGCGCTGCCCCGAAATCAATTTTTTAGGATCCCCACACGGCCGTGGTTAAATCGACGGTTTCGATTACATGTTGCTCTACTGGCACGCCCTCGTATGTGGAGGGTATCGGCGGTATGGTCGCGTCGTCTTTGTCAGTTTGACTGTCCCACACAACATCCAACGCGGCTGTCGATCCTGAAAGATCTATTCCCACTCCATCCACAATGCCGTCCAAGATCAGAATATCGATGTAGGAGGTGAAATCGGGCAAAACGGTCAAGGCTTGGGCCACATCCGGATCCGCATCGGTCGCATCTGCAAGAGTGAAATCAGCGCTCGTTCCTCCCGGCACTTGAATCTGGCTCATGGCCGGCGTGCATCCTCCTCCGCCCGCGACGATGGACAGAGCGGACGAATAGTTTCCAGCCGTCTGCAATTTTTGCAACACAATGGGGATTGAAGTCGCGACGGTGTCCGCGCCACCGCTGGTATCTCCGACCAGCAGATCCACTGGCTGCGGACAAGTTGGGCTCATGGACATGACCATGGCACCGGAATCGCCAAAATTTGCAAACCCCGCCGGTGCTATTTCGAAATTGCCGGGAACCGTTATTGTGCCGTAGTGTGCGCATTCAAGCTTACCGTCTACGTTCTTCAGTTGTGCGGTGGTGCAGATCTTGTAACTCTTTGGCATAAGCATTTTGGTAATCACATGGCCGGGCTTGAGGGCGGTACAACCACCCTGCTCCTCAACCTGTAAGCCCTTTTTCACCACGGTCAGCGGAGTCGAGCTAAACTTTGGAATATTGAGAATGGAGCTACTGACGTGCCCGGGCAACACCTGCGCCATCGCTGCATCCGCAGGAGTCATTGCTCCCTTGCTGAAGTTCGGCTGTATGATGGTGCTCAGCGAAGCCACCTGAATGCCGGTGATCGAGGACGCGGCTGGTGGGCAGGTAGCATCGATCTGGGTGACGGTTGGCTGAGTGATTGGCTGCCCGGAGCCGCTCGTGAAATAGCCATTCGGCCCCAAGCCAAAAACGTGCGCGGCACCGAGGATGTACTGGTTGCCGCTGCCGTCCGCGATCAGCGCGCCGAGCGTCCCGAAGCTACCCGTGCATTGGCCATTCGGCAATTGGACGACGACACCGTTTGAACCCACAACTCCGAGAGAAATCGGTCGAAATTGCTCCTCGGTTTGAGGACCCGTGCACGAATTCTTGCCTGCATAACTGCGACCGCTCCCCAGCGTCAGGAGTATGGCAATAGAAAAGAATACGGCCGCGACGCTTCTAGAACCGCCGCCTCCCCCCGACGCGTTTTCGCGAAGTTGGGGGGGGGGTGGAAATCTCACCCGGTAGCCGGACGGCGCTGCTCGCTTCGCAACGACACTGAGTCAAGTTTTTCATTTTGATCCCCCATTTCGTGACTCGGAGTTACACCCGAACCGCATCGGATTACAAGAGGCCGAATCGTCCGAAGCCCGGGGCGCTACCTTGCGCGCCGATATCGTGACTGCGTCCGCACTCATAATGATCGCGCGATTTTTTATTACGCCGGGTAGCGCGCAATTAGGCCGCGGGCGATTACGAGCGCCTGGATTTCGTTGGTGCCTTCGCCGATCATCATTAGAGGCGCGTCGCGATAGAAGCGCTCGACCGGGAATTCCTGCATGAAGCCGTAGCCGCCGAGCACGCGCATCGCGTCGAGGGAGATCTTCGCGCATGCCTCCGACGCGAACAGCTTTGCCATTCCGGCTTCGACATCGCAGCGCTCTCCCGCGTCTTTTTTGCGCGCGGCGCTGGCGACCAACAACCGCGCGGCCTCGACGCGCGTGCCCATATCGGCCAGCAGCAACTGCACCGCCTGATGCTCGCAGATTGGTTTGCCGAACGTCGTGCGCTGCTGCGCGTAGCGGATCGCGGTTTCGAACGCGGCCTGCCCCACTCCGACCGCGCGCGCCGCCACGTTGATACGGCCGACTTCGAGCGCGCTCATCACCTGCTTGAAGCCAAGACCCTCGGCGCCGCCGATCAGGCTTGCCGCGGGAACCGCGAGATCGTCGAACGTCACTTCGCAGGTATCGATTCCCTTGTAACCGATCTTCTTGAGATTCGCGCTCACCGCGGGTCCCGCGTCGTTCTTTTCGACCGCGAACATGCTGATACCCGCATAAGCCGGTTTCGCGCGCGGATCGGTTTTCGCTGCGACGGCCAGCATCGTGCCGTTGCGCGCGTTGGTGATGAACATCTTGCTGCCCTTGAGGATGTAATCGTCACCGCGACAAATTGCAGTGGTACGGATCGACTGCACGTCGCTGCCTGCGTGGGGCTCCGTCAGCGCCAGGCCGCCGCGCTTCTCTCCGCGCGCCATCGCGGGCAGGAAATATTTCTTCTGCGCGTCGGTGCCGTGATGCGTGATGATGTAGGCCATGATCAGATGGCTATTGATCACACCCGCCAGACTCATCCATCCGCGCGACAGTTCTTCCATCACGCGCGCGTAAGTCGCAAACGCAAGCCCCAGGCCGCCATGCTCGGCGGGAATGGTCGCACCGAACAGGCCGAGCTGCTTCATCGTGGCGACCATCGCGTGCGGGTACTCGTCGCGATGCTCAAGCTCGGAGGCGAACGGGATCACCTCGCGCTCGACGTATTCGCGCACCGCGGCGATTATGTCGCGATCATAAACTTCATCCATCGCTTTAACTCCTTGCGGCGGCCCGGGAAGCGAACCGGTCCGCGCCGCGTATATGTGCGTCTAGCAAATCGCGCCGTCCGCGCGCCATCCGAATCCGATGGAGCGGCGCGCGCGGCGTGCTAGTGTCGTCGCGATGCGGCTGCGGGTCGAGGATATTGCGGTCAGCGCTGGGGCGTTTCGCCTGGGCCCGCTCACGCTCGAAGCGGGAGATGGCGAGTATCTGATCATTCTCGGGCCGACCGGCGCGGGAAAGACCGTCACGCTCGAAACGATCGCGGGTCTGCGCAGGCCCACGACCGGACGAATCCTGATGGACTCGCGCGAGGTCACGGCAAGCGCGCCGGAGTCGCGGCAGATCGGATTCCTGTATCAGGACAGCCTGCTCTTTCCGCATCTGAGTGTGCGCGCAAATCTCGCGTACGGAGCGCATCGGATTGCGCGCGCGGAGCGCGCCGCGGCGAGTGCGCGGCTGGCGCGGATGCTCGAAATCGAGCCGCTGATGGACCGGATGCCACGCGGACTCTCGGGCGGCGAGCGGCAGCGGGTCGCGATTGCGCGGGCGCTCGCGACCAACCCTGTCCTGCTCCTGCTCGACGAGCCGATGGCCGCGCTCGATCCCAATTCGCGCTACGCGCTGCGCGAGCGGCTGCGCGCGGCGCATCGCGAACTCGGCACCACGACAATTCACGTCACCCACAATTTCTCAGAGGCGCTCGCGCTCGGCGATCGGATCGCGATTCTGATCGACGGGACCGTGATGCAGTCCGGCGCGCCGCGCGAGGTTTTTGCGCGGCCCGCGTCGGCGATGATCGCGCGGTTCTTGAAGACCGCGAGCGTGGGGGCCGATTCGAGTCCTTTCGATCCGGGCGAAATCAGGTTCGCGTTGAATGCGCGCGCGATGACGCTCGCGGTGGATGCGGCAGGCTCCGGCGCGCCGGCGCTAGTAGCCGAGGGCGGCGAGATCATCGAGGCGTCGGACGCCTCGATTGACGGCGAAGCAATCGCGGCGCGTATCGTCGCGGTCGAGAATGACGGCGGCGCGCTCGTGCTGACGCTGAACGCCGGGATCGAGCTGCGCGCGCGCGTCGCCGCCGGTCCCAACGCCGCGGCGCTGGTCGAAGGCGCGCCGCTGTGGGTGCGCATCCCGCGCCAATGATTTCCCCGCGTGCGTTTGCCCTTGCGCGGACGGTCTTGCCGCAATATAGTAAGTGTCAAATTGACGCAAAGTAGAAACGCATGAGGATCGGTCGTGAACGGATCAACAGAAACCTCCGCCCAAGGCGCGGCAATTTCCGCCGACGCGCTCTTCGCCAAGCTCGCCGCGTTGGGCGATGACAGCTACAACCCCGAGACCTGCGCTCGATTGGCCGGGACTATTGGCGAAATAGTCAGGCTCAAGCGCGAGCGCCGCGCCGTGATCCTGGCGCACAACTATCAGCGGCCCGAGATCTTCGAGGTCGCGGATTTTATCGGCGACTCGCTCGAGCTGGCGCGCAAGGCGCGCGAGGTTCGCGACGCCGACGTGATCGTGTTTTGCGGAGTGCATTTCATGGCGGAGACCGCCAAGGTCTTTAATCCGGATCGCAAGGTGCTGCTGCCCGATCTGCGCGCCGGATGCTCTCTGGCCGATGCCGTCACCGCCGACGCGCTGGCCGAGCGCAAGGCCGAATTGCAGGCAATCTATCCCGATCTGAAAGTGGTCTCGTACGTCAACTGCACCGCGGACGTGAAGGCGCTGTCCGATGCGTGCTGCACCTCGGCCAACGCAGTCAAGATTGTCGAGCGAATCGATTCGGAAAATATCCTGTTCGTCCCCGATCAGAATCTTGCGAATTACGTGCAGGGCAATACGAAGAAGCGCGTCATCTCGTGGGACGGCAACTGCTACGTGCATCATCAAATCACTCCGGAAGAAGTGAACCGGGTGAAGAATTCGATTCCCGGAATCAAGGTGCTGGCGCATCCCGAGTGCCGC
>DATKSB010000191.1:0-5306 GCA_035531855.1 Binataceae bacterium (SeqCode) | reverse complement strand
CAGAACCGGCAAGCTCAATCCGGTCGAGCTGCGTACGCTGCCGTATCCCGGTTTTCCGACCGATTTGCAGGCCCAGATGATGGCGCTCCTGACGCAGGCCTCGGGCACCTCGGTGATCACTGAGACGATCTTCGAGAATCGCTTCATGCACGCGCAGGAATTGATCCGCATGGGCGGGGATATCCTGATGAAGGGAGCGACTGCGGTTGTCCGTGGCCCGACGAAGTTGCAGGGCGCACCGGTTATGGCGACCGACCTGCGCGCGAGCATGAGTCTGATCCTGGCTGGCCTGGCGGCCGAACACAGCACCGAGATTGGCCGCGTGTACCATCTCGACCGCGGCTACGAGGCGCTCGACGCGAAACTCTCGGCGCTGGGCGCGCGGATCGAGCGGGTCAAAGAAGCGTAATCTGGATCCTGATGGAACTCCGAATTCTCAAATCCGGCACACCCGCGATGCGCCGGTTCATGGCGCTGATAATTGCGCGGCGCGGCGGCGCCGATGAGGCGAAGGTCAATGACGCGGTCGCAAAGATTATTGCCGCGGTTCGCCGCCGCGGCGACCGAGCCCTGTTCGATTACACGCAAAAGTTCGACGGCGTGAAGCTGACGCCGCGCACGCTTCGCGTCACCGCGGCGGAACTGCATGCGGCGCCGAAAAAAATTCCTGCGCGCGATCGGCTCGCGCTGGAACTCGCCGCGCGGCGTATCGCGCGGTTCCATCGCGAGACCCTCGAGCGCCCATTCGCGTTTATCGACGACCTTGGGATGCGCCTCGGGCAGCTCGTGCGCCCGCTGCACCGCGTCGGCCTGTACGTGCCGGGCGGGATGGGCGCGTACCCCTCGTCGGTGCTGATGAATGCGATTCCGGCGCGCGTCGCGGGGGTCGAGGAAATCGTGATGGTTGCGCCGCCCTCGCGCGAGGGCGAACGCGACGCGGTGATGGCGGCGGCTGCGATCGCGGGAGTGACGGAATATTACCGCATCGGCGGCGCGCAGGCGGTCGCCGCGATGGCGTACGGCACAAAATCGATTCGCGCGGTCGATAAGATCGTCGGACCGGGAAATGCCTACGTGCAGGCCGCCAAGCGGATGGTCTATGGAGTTGTCGATATCGACAAAATGGCCGGCCCGAGCGAGGTGCTGGTGATCGCCGACGCGAGCGCGCGCCCCGGCTGGATCGCCGCCGACTTGATCGCGCAGGCTGAGCATGGTTCGGGCGACGAATCGGCGATTCTGCTGACGCCCTCGGCTCGCATTGCGCAAGGCGTAGAGAGCGCGCTCGAATCCGCGCTCGCCACACTGCCGCGCGCGGCGGCGGTGCGTAGAGTTCTCGGTCGCCGCGGTGCGGTGATTATCGTCAAAGATCTGGAAGAAGCGTTCGCACTGTCGAACGAAATAGGGCCGGAGCATCTGGAGCTCGAGATTCGCAATCCGCGCAGGTGGCTTAAGAAGGTTCGCGCCGCGGGGGCGGTCTTCCTGGGCGCGATGAGCCCGGCGCCCCTCGGCGACTACCTTGCCGGACCGAATCACGTCCTGCCGACCGGCGGATCGGCGCGGTTCGCCTCGCCCCTGGGTGCATACGATTTCCTCAAGCGAACCAGTATAATCGAAGCCTCGCCGCGCGCGGCGCGCGTGCTTGGTCCGTCGGTCGCGCATCTGGCGCGGATGGAAGGATTCGAGGGTCACGCGCGCGCGATGGAGCTGCGCAACCGGGGAAATCACGATGAGTGAAACGATGAAGCGCAAACGAAAACCTTCGGCGGCGCGTGCCAGCAGTAGGACGAGCCGCGCCGTTGTCAGCGTCGCGGGTGACACGCCCCGGCGCTCCGCCGAGATCGAGCGCAAGACCCGCGAAACGCAGATCGCGCTGGTGCTCAAGCTCGACGGCTCGGGACGCGCCGAGGTTTCCACCGGAGTGCCGTTCCTCGATCACATGCTCGAAAGCTTCGCGCGCCACGGTTTCTTCGATCTCAAGGTAGGTGCGCACGGCGATATTCAGATCGATGAGCATCACACGGTCGAGGACGTGGGTATCGTGCTCGGCCGGGCGTTTCGTCAGGCGCTCGGCGATCGCGCCGGAATCCGGCGCTTCGGCGAGGCAACGGTCCCGCTCGACGAGGCGCTGGTCACCGCGGTGGTCGATATCAGCGGGCGCGCTTACTTGGGCTACGACATTACGATCACGCAAGAGCGCGTCGGGAATTTCCAGACCGAGCTGGTGCATGATTTCATGAAGGCGCTGAGCGATGAGACCGGGATGAATCTGCATCTGCGGATGCACTCGGGGCGCAATCCGCATCATATCGTCGAGGCGGCGTTCAAGGCGCTCGCGCGCGCGATGGACTCCGCGACCACGCTCGAGCCGCGGGTGGTCGGGGCGCTCTCAACCAAGGGTACGCTCGCTTCTTGAGCGATGTTCGAGAAGTTCACCGTAATTCCCGCGATCGATCTGAAAGGCGGGGAGGTTGTGCGTCTTTTGCGCGGCGACATGGCGCGCGCGACGGTGTACGGCGCCGACCCCGCGGCGGTGGCGCGCAAATTTGAAGAGCAGGGCGCCCTGCTGATTCATATTGTCGATCTCGACGGCGCGGTCGCCGGAGCGCCGCGCAACCTGACAGCGATTGAGCGGATCCGCTCGGCCGTGCGATGCGCGATCGACGTGAGCGGGGGACTGCGCACGATCGAATCGGTGCGCGCCGCGATTTCGTCGGGCGCCGACCGCGTGTCGATCGGCTCGGCCGCATTCCTCAATCCCGATCTGGTCCGCACCGCCTGCGCGGAGTTCCCCGGACGCATCTTCGGTTCGTTGGACATCCGCGATGGCAAGCTCGCGATCAAGGGATGGGTCGAGACGAGCGAACTTGGCGTCGAGGGTGCCTGCGCGATCTTCAGGGACGCTGGCGTCTGCGCGCTGACCGTCACCGATATCGTGCGCGACGGCGCCGAGACGGGCGTCGATGCGGCCATGATGGCGACGCTGGCGCGTCGGGCGGGTCTGCCGATTATAGCGTCGGGGGGAGTTGCCTCTCTGGCTGACCTGCGAGCGCTGGCCGATAGCTTTACCGGCGGCGTAGTCGGAGCAATCGTGGGTCGGGCGCTTTACGAAGGCCGCTTCGACCTTCCCTCTACTCTCGCAATCACCCGTTAAATTCTGTTTTGACAGGTAGCCTCGGGCTTATAGCCCGGGTTGAATCAGTTCCGCCCCAAAACTCCTGAATATTCTTTATATTCAGTTACTTACCTCGGTCGTGGCGCTTCTCGCCTCGAATCACCAGCATAGCTGAGGGCGTCTTAGGTCAGTGTAAAATCCACAGAAGAATAAAACACAGATGTGAACTATTGACATATCTCTGACTCTTCAAGAATATAATTACACATTCAAGCAGAGCGTAATGCCAATAATGCATCAATTAGATGCTTGAACTGACCGAAGTACTCGATTGACTTGGCTCAAAGCGATGTAGGGAATCCGACCCTCCAGACCGAGCCATTGAAAGACCCGGAGGACAACCAGGATGGACTCGATAAGAAAGCTCTACGTTAGAATCTCGGAGCGTCCCCGTGGACAGACGATGAGCGAGTACGCGCTGATCGTGGCGGTCCTCTCGATCGTAGTTTTTGGAAGCTACAAGACGATAGGCCTGACGCTGCAAAGCTTGATCAGTAACGTTGAGGCGTTACTTTAGGACTATCGCGCGTCAGTAGGCGAGCGCGTCCGCCGCACGCCAACTGTCAGGCAGGTCGCGCCTTTAATCGAGCGCAACCTGACGGCAGGATTTGCGCACAAGGGCGGTTTCTTTCCGTCAAACACTGCCAGTAAATTTCCGACCGCGATCGAGGCCATTCTTTCCCGCGCCGAATAGCTCGCGCTTCCGATATGCGGCGTGATCACGACGTTGTCCAGGCGCAGCAAGGGATCGCCGCGGCGAATCGGCTCCGGGTCGGTCACGTCGAGGCCGACGCCCCCCAGATGTCCTGATTTCACCGCGTCTGCGAGCGCCCGCTGATCGATGACCCCGCCGCGCGCGGTGTTGATCAGGATCGCGCCGCGCTTCATCCGGCGGAACTCCGCCGCACCGATCAGATGACGCGTCGCCGCAGTGAGCGGAACATGCAGCGAAACGAAGTCCGACTCCGAGAGCAACCGATTCATCGTGACGCGCATCGCACCCTCGTCGATCTTCTCTCTCTGCCTACGTGGGGATGATCGCGTGACATAGAGGATACGCATCTGGAAGCCCGCGGCCCGCCGTGCCATCGCACGACCGATAGCACCCCACCCGACAATTCCGAGCGTCGCGCCAAAGACCTCCGGACCGAGCAGCACGCGCGGTCCCCACGTCTTCCACTTTCCTGCGCGAACCTGCCGGTCGCCAAGCGCGACACGCCGCGCCGCCGCGAGCATCAGGGCAAACGCGAGGTCCGCAGTCGCCTCGGTCAGGACGCCGGGCGTATGACCGACCGCGACGCCCGCGCGGGTGGCTGCCTCGAGATCGATATTGTCCACTCCGACTGCCAGGTTGCTGACTCCGCGCAGCCGCGGCGACGCAGCGATAAGGGCGGCGTCGATTCGGTCGGTCACCATCGTAAGCGCTCCATCCGCCTCGCGAATTCGGTGCCGGAGTTCGGCGTACGGCGGCGGCATCGGATACGGCCAGACCTCGACCTGCGCGCCGCGGCGCAATTCCGCAAGCGCGTCGGCGGCGATCTCTCGGGTGACGAAAACCTTTGGGCGGCGACGTTGTTTCATCATGATTTCCGTATAGGTTCGATTTCCAGTGAACCCGGCCAAAGCTGCGCACGGTTCAAAACGGCGCGAAGCTCTGCTATACGCGACGGTTGTGAGTGACTCCACCGTATCGCAGATAATCGCGGACGCCTCGCGCGCGGGGCATACCGCACTTTCAGAAATCGAAGCCAAGCGTATCGTCGGCGCGCTGGGAATCAACGTCGCGATTCCCGTTTCGGCAGCCACTGCCGACGAAGCCGCCGCGGCCGCCGCGCGCCAGGGATTTCCGGTCGTGCTCAAGGTGCTCTCGCCGGAGGTGAGCCATAAGAGCGAGGTCGGTGGCGTCGAGCTCGGTCTGAACTCCGCGGAAGAGGTGCGGGCAGCATTTGCGCGGATCGAAGAGAACCTCGCCGCGAAGGCGCCCGGCGCGAAGTTCGAAGGCACGGCGGTGCAGCCGATGGCTGCAGCGGGCGGCGTTGAGCTGCTCGCCGGAATCGTCCGTGACGATCGCTACGGTGCGACGATCATGGTCGGGCTCGGCGGAATTCTGGTCGAGGTGCTGAAAGACACCGCC
>DATKSB010000190.1:0-8079 GCA_035531855.1 Binataceae bacterium (SeqCode) | reverse complement strand
AAAGTCGGCCTGATGGAAGACGCCTACGATTGCTCCTCGAATGTGAAATACATGTGCGTCGATCACGGCGACTGGCGCAACGATCCGAAGAGCAAGGTCAATCTCAGCAAGGATCCCGCTCTGCCGATTTACCGCAAATATCTGTGCGGCGACGGCACATCCGCCGCAGCCGCTTCGACCTCCGCCGCCCAGCACTGAAACCCACGCGACCCGCGTCTAACGCAGGTTGTGAGCGACGCTACACGACCAGTTTACGCCACGGTTGATTCATATACATTTAGTAGTAATATCTGTCTTCACGTTTATCGCCGGTAGCTGCAAATGATTCAGGGGGCAATCATCATGCGTCATCGTGGTTTGACTGGTTCAGGATTGATTCCGGCCGCGGTACTGTTTGCGATCCTGTTTGCCTGTCCGGCCGCGCGCGCGGGAGCAGGTGCCCGGGTCCCGGACCGCAGCGAGATTATCAAGAAGCTCACCGGCTACCAGTTCGCGGCGCTCGACTCCGAGCTTTCCGGCTATCAGAAGGCGTACGAAGCCGACCCGGCGCAGGAAATGAACGCGATGATCGGCTTTGGCGCGTTCGATACGTCCAACGGGCTGATTGCGAGCCGCCTCGACGACTGGGTGAAAGCGTCGCCGGATTCCTATTCCGCCGCGGTGGCGCACGCCACCGGCCTGATGGCGACGGGAGTTCGATGGCGCGGCGACGGATATGCGAACGCCGTAACCCAGCAACAATGGGACAACATGCATCGCCTGTTTGCGCAGGCCGTCGCGGAGGCGAAGCGCGCACTCTCGATCGATCCAAACCTGTCGGTCGCATACGCGATATTGATCAAGGCCGCGCGTGTGGGCGGGACGTCCGCGGACGCGGGGCTGGCGGGAGCAGAAGCGCTCCACCGAATCCCCGACAGCTTTGCGATTCGCGAAGAGATGATGCGCGCGCTGCTGCCGCAATGGGGCGGGTCGCGCAGCGCGATGCTCAATTTCGCCAGCACTTCGCAATCATACGCGCGTCAGAATCCGTCGATCCGGTTTCTCAACGCGTGGCCCATAATCGCGCAGTGCGAGAGTTTCAGCGATGCGCGCCAGCTCAAGCAATCCGCAGCTTGCTACACCCGCGCGATCGACGCGGCCGGCGAATACTGGCTACCCTACTACCGCCGCGCCGATAACTACTACGGACTCGGCGAATACAGCCTTTCGTTGCAGGACGTGATGCGCGCCGACGCGCTCTATCCCGGCCGGTCGGTTGACCTGAAACTCCTGGCCTACGATACCGCCAAGCTCGACGAGCCCGACGCTTCGATCCTGTGGATTTCCCAGTACATGCTGGTCGACACGCCAGATCCGGACATGTTCGCACTTTTCAGATCGCAGCAACCCGCGCTGAAGAGCCTCGGCTACTCGCAATAGATGCGCGCCATGAGAATCCGCGGCTGGTTCATTCTTTTCGCGGCGTGTTCAGTGATATGCGCGAGCCATCCGACGCTCGCGCAGGAGAACGAGAATCTTTCGCCCGCGCAGGAAAAATTCATGAACATGGAAAAGGCGATGCCGCAGGACGAACGCGGCCGGTTCTACAAGCTCGGCGAGACTGGAGTCGCCGCGATCGCGGCCGGTGAATACGACAAGGCCGAGCGCTACGGCCAGGAGCTGCTGTCCGACGCGCCGGATTTTCACAAGGACTGGAATTACGGCAACGCAATCTTCGACGGCAACATGGTCCTCGGTCTGGTGGCGCTCAAGCGCGACGATAATGTCGCGCAAGCCGACAGCGACCTGCTCGGGTCCGCGACAACTCCCGGTTCTCCGCAACTAGGTTCATTCGGCCCCAACATGCTGCTGGCCCAGGCGCTTCTCGCACGCGGCGAGGAGAGCACGGTCGTGGCGTTTCTGGAAGCCTGCCGCAGCTTCTGGCGGATGGACCAGGGTCAGGACAAGCTCGAGGCCTGGATCCATACCATCGAGCAAGGCGATACCCCCAATTTCGCGGGGAACCTCCGCTGGTAACAAGACGAGCGGCGCGCGAGCCTATGCACAAAGAAAACCGGCGAGGTCGAATGACCCCGCCGGTTCGGATTCAGATTCACGGCGCGTCCCGATGGACGCATAGCCCGCTTCGCTCAGCCTTGTCCGCCTTCCGCTGCCGCCACCATCGAGCGCACGGTGCAGAAGTCCTTGTCCACCGCGCCCATGTTGATGTACCAGCATTCGCGCTCGGGGGTGTGCTGGCCGGGCAGGTAGCACATCGTCGAGAGGCCGCCCTGCACGTCGAGCTCGCTGGCGCCGACGACGAATTCGCGTTTGAACGGATAGATCGCCACGCGCGCGTCCGGAACCGGACGATCGCGATAGGCCAGCCAGTACAGGTTGTTGCGGAACAACTGGCCCTTCTGATCGTACGCATCGACGTAAGGCTGGAACCAGACTTCAGCGTCGAGATAGACGACGTTGCGGCTCTCCAGAACGTTGGTCGATTGCTCGACGCCTTTGCGCGCGGTCGCCTCGATCACATAGATATGGCGCATCTCCCAATTCTCGGGACATGCCGACGAGCCCGCATCGTACGGGCAGGTTACTTCGGGCGAATTTTTCGCGTGCACGCACGCCAGCATCTGCTGCTCGCCCAGGAGCTTGTAGTTGTACTGTTCGGTCTTCGGGTTGTAGCCCGAATAGTGATCCGGATCGAAGCTGCCGGTTCCAGTGTTGTCGCTCAAGAGCGATTCATTGAGACGGCGCACGCGGCGCGCGCCCGGAGTCCAGGTCCATGAATCGTCGCCCTGGTTCGGGTTGGCGTAACGATAGCGGATGAGGCCGGTGCCGCGAGCCTGGGCCGGCGCCAACACGGGATACAACGCGAACATCCACAGGCGTCCGGTGGTCTTGAAATCCGGATCGGTCGGAATCGGCTCGACCTCGGTGCGGCCCACCAGGCTATAGCCGGCGTAATGGCCGACCCAGGTATCGTCGATAACATGCTGGCTTCCGCCGAGCTGCGGATACTCGCTCTGGCAGTCGAAGAATCGCAGATCGTAGTCGTCACTCTGAATCGGCCGGAACACGTTGTTCCACATGGCCTTGGTGGCGATATCCGGATCGTTCGGATCGAGCAACGGGAAGGGCTGCCCGGCGACGTATCCGATCATCGTGCGATGATCCTTGCTGAGTTCGACCTGCGACGCATACTTTTCGGTCGCGTCCTTGTACGGCGGCGGCCAATCGACACGCTGGGTTGGAACGATGTCCATCCGCATGCCCTTTTGCACACGCACATAAACTCCGGGCGAAACCAGGTTGCGCACCGTCGCCGCATTTGCCGAGGTGATCACGTCACCCGGTTTGACCTGAGCCAGCGCGGGCGTCGCCACAACTGCAGCCAGGATCAGCGAAGCCGCGGCGCTCAGGATTCTTGTTCCCCACAAGCGAGTCCCCAAACCCATAAAAACCTCCGTTCTCTACCAGAGAACTTGTTTCAATTGGACATTCCGCCCGCGACTGCGAACCTGCCCTGACCGGAAAATGTTCCGGACTGACAGTATGAGTATAAGGACCGCAGCCGAAACTTGTCAAAAGAATTTACAATGGACTCTATGGCGGCGAACCGCGCATAAGCGCTATGCGAATTGCGAATTCGCGCCGCTACGGACGAGCTTGGGAGCTTGGCGCGACTGCGTTCAGCCCGCGTCCGCGATCGCCCGCATCTCGAGCTTTGGAAAGCTGACCGATCGCCATGAAAGACGCCGGCCGAGCCGCGAAAGCAGTTTGCGCGGACGAAATTCAACGATCCAATCCCAGGTGTAGCTGCCTTCGCTGTCCAGGCTCAGATGCGCGGTGACGTTGTGGCCGCAGGCGCGGCACAGAAGGATCGGCAGATAGCGGCCGGGGCGCAGGCGCACAGACGCGACCATCACCCGCGCGCCGACGTAGGTGATCGAACGATCGAGCAGCGGCCCGAGCGGCGCTCCGGCGCGCGAGATCAGCACCTTGGCGCCAACGAACATCCGCGTCGAGGGCGCAACCTCGAGACCGATACGCGAGTCGAAAACCTGGAGCGCGACCTGAAAGCGCTCACCCGCCAGGCGCGGCGGGGCAAACTCGATCCCGCACGCGGCACAGCGCGGTTCGGCCAGTTCGAGTCCGTGCTCGAGCAGATAGCAACGATAGTCGCCGCGGCGGGAAACCCGTGCGATCGCGCCCGCCACAGGCGCGATCGGGAGCCATCCCTTCATCGAGTCCATCGCGGCGTCTGCGGAGGTGCGCGCTCAGGAGGTCTGGGTTGCGGGATGTCCGTTTTTGATTGGCACCGCCCAGTCCCAGATGTAGTGCTTGCGCACGTCGTCGGAGGCGATTCGTCCCATGATATTGTCGCCGCATCCGCCGCAGAAGATAAAGCACTTGCCGCCTTCGCCAACGGTCACGACCAGCGCCTTGTCGCCCGCCGGGCTTTGACTGAAACCGCCGCCACACGCGCTGCATCCGGATTCGCTCAACAACTGGACGCGGTTGATTATGAGATAGTCGTGCGCCTGAGAATTACCCTGATCCATCGTGGTCTCCATTACAAACTTCCAGAACATTACAAATCGCAGTCAAGGGTCCGCCGCCTTCGGGCGCCCGGACCGATAGCCATTAATCGGACTAATCTGAACGCAACATAGCAAACGCCCGCTTCATATCACAGCGCAAAACGAGCCACGGGCTAACTGATCCGCGCATTCTTTCCTACCACACCTTGCCTGCCGTCATCCATGCGCCCGGACCAGATGGCGGACCGATGGCGAAAACCGACGGTCAGGCCGCGGTGTTCCCGGACCGGACGGGTTCCGGTTGGCACAATGAGACTTGTGGGCGGCCGGCGATGCGCGGGATGCGCGACGCGAGCGGCGGCGGGCGGGGAACGCGGGTCCAGGATGGGACAGCTGCTGGCGCATCGGCGGACACAGCGGCGCGACTTCGTTCGCGGCGCGTCACGTTTCTGCTACAGAAAGTGGAAAAAATTGCCCCACAGGAGACTTCATAATGACACAAGTTGTAGGCAAAAGATGAAATCAATCCGGCACGAAACTCGCTCTCCGACTGATAGCGCAGCATTGCTGCTACTTTTTGTAGCGACGAAGCTCGCCAGCCATCGAGACCGGAAAGGGGCCGCTCGAAGCGGAAGAGATGAGGTTTCAGCTCAATCGAAGTGCGCTTGCAGTCGTCGCCGCAATCCTCGCGGGCGCTGCAGTCCTGTTAGCGCCCGCCACGTCATATGCGGGACACCTCCCGGGCGCAAGCCTGTCCCGGATCGCTTCGGACGCCGAGCCAGCCGCGCTCGAGGTTTCTCCCCGCGTAGTCAACTCCGCGACCGAGGTTGTCAAACTCGGCGCGATCATCGAACACAAATCGGGAAATGTGACCCTGCACAACCGGAAAACGCGCCGCCAGAATCAGCCGATCACGATTTCCACCGTTACTTCATCAAGTGCAGAATTCGTTCCGTCGAGCTCCTGCGTGGGGCAATTGGCGGCGGGCCAGGGATGCGTTATCAGCGTAGCCTTCACCGCGAGTCCCAGCGGATCGCATCGCGGCACGCTGACGATCGCGAGCAACGCGAGCAATCCGGTCGTTTCAGTGTCGTTGTTCGGCCGAGTCAGAAACGTGGATACGAAGCAGCGCCATACGCCAACTCCGCGGCAGACCCCAACTCCCGGGCCAACCAATACACCGCCCCCGATCGCGACGCCGACCCTTACGCCGACCCCGTCGCCAACGGCGACGGCTACAGTCACCGCAAGCGTCACGCCGACCTTGACCCCGACTCAGACCGCCTCCGGGACGCCAACCGTGACCGCGACTCCTTCGACCACCGCGACGGCCACTTCGACTCCGACCCGGACCGCGACGGCAACCGTCACCCCTACTGTAACCGCAACCCCGACGGCTACGGCGACGCCGACCAGAACCGCGACCCCGACGGTCACGCCGACCGTGACTGCAACTCCGACCAGAACCGCGACACCTACTATGACCGCATCGCCGACCAGGACTGCGACTCCGACGCGGACCGCGACTCCTACGGTGACGGCAACTCCGACGGCTACATCGACTTCCTCGATAGCGTGCACGCTCTACGTGTCGCCTTCAGGAAACGATTCAGGCCCCGGCACCTCGTCCCAGCCTTTCCTTACCCTGCAAGCGGGCGTTGACGCGGCACAGCCCGGCGACACCGTCTGCGCGACGGGTACCTACACGACGGGAGTTACCTTCAACAACTCGGGAACCGCGAGCGGCTGGATCACGCTGGCGGCGCCGACCGCGCTCGGCGCCACGGTCAGCATGAGCGGCACCAGCGCGATGGGTATGAATATCAACGGACAGTCCTACATCGCGATTGAAAACCTCGAGATCACCGGCGGCATGTGGGGAATCGTCACTTCGGGCGGCGGGGCGCATTTGAAATTGACCGGCAACGAAATCACCAATGCCGCCGCCAGCGGGATCCAGCTCAATAACGCCGACTACCTCGATATCGAGAACAACATTACCTCGGGCAACGCCGCGACGTGGACCGGATCAGGTTCGGGGATCTCGGTGTACCAGCCATACGCGGCGGACAGTGCGCCCGGCTACCACATCACGATCGCGAACAACTACTCATACTCGAACCGCAATCCACAGGGCGGGACCGACGGCAACGGGATCATCGTCGATAGCACCATCGCAAGCAGTTACAGCGCGGCCGTGCTGGTAGAGAACAATGTCGGATACGGGAACACTGGGGCCTGCGTCAAAGTGTACGATTCGACCACGGTCACGGTTCTCAACAACACCTGCTGGAATGACTATGCCACCACCACCAATACCTATACCTGGCGCGGCGAGGTGTCGCTGGAAAACTCCAACGCAAACACAGTGGCCAATAACATCCTGGTGGCCGCTCCCAGCCTGAACAGCGCGAATACCGCGATTCTCGACGGGGGAGGCTCAGGCAATACCTTCGCCAACAACCTGACCTTCAACGGCACCGCCGGAGATTCCTCCGCCTCGATTTCGAGCTCGGGCGACACGCTGGTCGCGGAGCTTTCCGGAAAGAATCCGATGCTGGTGAATCCGGAGATCAGTTTTATGCCGCAGTCGGGCAGTCCCGCGATCGGCGCGGGCACGACCTCGTACGGTGTACCCGCCACCGACATCATGGGAACGGCGCGTCCGACGAAGCCCGTCGATCTGGGCGCGTACCAGCATTAGGTTTTCTTCCGCGCCGACATCGTTCCGGGTGGAGATCGAGAAATCTCAGACCCGGCATTTCTTACCGGACCTCTGATAGCCGACAAGGCGACACCTGTCCGAAAAGTCGCGCCGATCGGGCCACTTTTCCGCTCTGGCACGTGCGATGCTCTCTCTTACCTACCGACCTCCTGGAGGTATTATTCGATGTCATCTTCAACAACATCCAAACGAGTTTTGAGCGCGGTCGCCGGGATGTGCGCAATCGCCGCGTTTTCGTTTCCCGCAACCGCATTGGCCCAGAACCTGAACCGCAGCGAGTCGGTGCAGAGCTATGCATCGAACCTGAACCCCCATCACTTCGCGTATGGCTCGGACACGCCTGCGGCGGTTCCCGCCCCGCGGTCTTCGAGTATAAAGGCGCGCGCGCGGCGGCTCTTGAAAGGCGAAAACGGTCCACTGATGTATTGCGACAAGGACGGATATCGATGCGATCCTAATCCCGCATACTACGGCGACTCGGCATACCAGTATGAGCCGTATCCTTATTACTACTACGCGGACGGATTCACGAATTCCTCATTCCCGAACGTCCCGTCGATGGGCGGATTCTAACTATTCAATTTCTGGAACGATCGGTACGGGAGCGCAAGTGGTCGCTGGCGCCCAGCAAGGCCGCCGCGAGCAGCTCGAACGCGGCTTCGAAGTTTACGTCGTCGCGATCAATTTCGTGCGCGATGAATAATCCGTCTGCGGCCGCGATCGTCAGAGTTGCCAGCGCGCGCACCCCGGCCTTGTCAAGCCGGCGCTCGAAATACTCCTCGTATGAGGCGACCGTCCTCCGATAAGCCTCTGCGCGCACCT
>DATKSB010000189.1:0-2246 GCA_035531855.1 Binataceae bacterium (SeqCode) | reverse complement strand
CGAGACCTTCGAGACGGCGATCACGTGGGAGCGCTTTCCTGAGTTTCACGCGCGGGTCAGCGCGGCTGCGAACGACGCGGTCCGCCGAATCTGCGGCAAGGGAACTGTGACGTGCCGCTTTACGCACGCCTACCCTGACGGTCCGGCACCGTACTATACGATCCTTGCGCCGGGGCGGCGCGGCTCCGAACTCGAGCAGTGGGGCGAGATCAAACAGGCGGTCTCCGAGGTGCTGATTCGTGAGGGCGGCACGATCACGCATCATCACGCGGTCGGCAGGGACCATCGCCCGTGGTACGATCGTCAACGGCCCGAGGGCTTTGCACGGGCGCTCAAGGCGGCCAAGCGGGCCCTCGATCCGCGCGGGATCCTGAATCCGGGCGTGCTAGTGGATCCGGAGAGTTGATAGCGCAGCGGAGCACGGCCGGATTTTAAGGTAGCATGAGAGAGCGCGGCCCGGTCGCGGCATGCGCATTGGAGGTTCGCGATGGCGGACAAAGAGGAATTGTACGACGAAGCGGTTGACCTTTTTGCGGATGACAAGTTCGACGAGGCGATCGGGGTGTATCGGCGAGCGCTGGAAATCGATCCTGCCTACGGCGATGCGCTTCATGGACTGGTAATGTGCTATCAGGCGAAAGGTGATATCGACACGGCTATCGAACTGACCAAGCAGTTTATAGCGCAGGAGCCGGACGATATCCTGGCGTTTACGAATCTGAGCATGTTCTACCAGAAAAAAGGGATGATTCAGGAGGCGGAGACGGCGGGAGCGGAGGCGCGGCGGCTCGACTGGAAGCGCCAACTCAAGGAAGGCAAGATGGCGCAAAAGTAGAATCGCGCGGGCATTGGAACGGTTGGAACTGCATAGTCGGGGGTGAAGATGAAGCTGGCAAATAAGATCGCGCTGATAACGGGCGGGGGATCAGGATTGGGGCGCGAGATGGCGCTTACGTTTGCGCGCGAGGGCGCGAAGGTTGGCGTGAATGACGTTCGCCCGGAGGCCGCGCACAACGTCGCGACCGAGATCGCCCGCGCGGGCGGCAGGGCGCAGGCGATGGTGGCGGACGTGTCCGACAGCGCCGCGGTGAAAAAGATGTTCGAGGAATTCCTCGCGGCGTTTGGAACGATCGACATACTGGTCAATAACGCGGGAATCGGGCGGTCGCGGCCGGGTGGGGAAAATGTCGCGATAGTGGATCGCACCGATGAGGAATGGCACAAGATGCTCGCGACGCATCTGGACTCGACCTTCTACTGCACGCGTGCGGCGCTCAAAGTGATGATTCCGAAGAAGTCGGGACGCATCATCAATATAGGATCGATCGCGGGGACGACGGGGCTCGCATTTGCGGGTGATTATTGCGCGGCGAAGGGCGGGATAATCTCGTTTACCAGGTCGGTGGCGCGCGAAGTTGTAGGGCATGGAATACTGGTGAATTGTATCGCACCGGGATTTATCGATACGCCTATGACCGCGCCGATCACGCCCGAGCTTCGCAAGTGGGTAATCGCAAATACGCCGATGGGACGGTTCGGAGAGCCGCGCGAGATTGCGGACGCGGCTTTGTTTCTGGCGGCGGACGATTCATCATTCATGGTTGGACAGGTGGTGAGTCCCAATGGCGGGTATGTAATCTGATGTCGCATCGCAAAGGGGGAAGCATGCTATGCGCGTAAATTTCACCAGTTTCAATTATAAGCCCGGGGCTGATTTCAACGCCGAAGAGCGCAACTATCTTGGCTATCACGTGCAACTGGCAAAGGCGCTGCCGGGACTCAGGTTCTATGCGACCGGCGTCTTCCGCAATGCGCGCGGAGTGAAGCCCTCGCACTATCGCGCCGCGATTCTCGCTTTCGACAGCGCGGACGCTGCCTCCGCCGCGATGCGCACGGAGACCGGCCGCAAGGTGCGCCAGGACGGGGTGGATCATCTTATTGACGGGCGGCCGCTGGCCTTTGACGCGGCCGAAATAGTCCCGTTCGATTCGCGCGAAGTCGGGCGCACATATTTCATGATGGCGGCGGAGGCCGATCTGAAGCCGGCGCCCGGCGAGACGCAGGCGGCGGCCGAAGATCGATATCTGCATTACCATACCGGCGTCGCGCGCAAGCTTCCGGGCCTGCGCGCATACACTATCGGACGACTGGTCGAAACGCGCGGCGCGATTCCCGACCGCTTTAGAATGGCGCTGCTGGTTTTCGACAGCGCCGAAGCGCTGCGCGCCGCCTATCGTTCGCCGGTC
>DATKSB010000188.1:0-6048 GCA_035531855.1 Binataceae bacterium (SeqCode) | reverse complement strand
CGTCGGTTTCGAGGCGATGCGAATCGTAGATCGTCGAGAGCAATCCGACTAGACGCCCGTTGCGAATCAGATCGACGCGATGCGCGGGCAGTCCCTCGCAGGTGATACGCCTGCGCACTGCGCCGGAGCGGGCCTGCGGATCGTCGAACAGCGTCAGCCTCTGGTCCATCACGCGCTCGCCGAAACGTCCATGATACGCGGAGCTCGAGGCATGAAACGATCCGGCGGTCAGCGAACCCATCACCATGTAATTAAGAATCTCCGCGACCGGCTGCGGACCGAGAATCACGCGGTAGCTGCCAGAAGGCGGACGCGCGCCGCGGCCGAGCGCGAGCGCGCGGATGACGGCGTCGCGTCCGAGCCGCGCCGCCGCTGTGCGCATCGCGGAGAGCGACGCGCCGAGCGCGCCGGCGGTTCCCTTGGCGTCGAGCGATTCGACCAGAGCGGTGACCGAGGAACTGAAGTGCGCGCTTTCATCGGCGCGCAGATCGGGAAAATTTGAATTGGCGATCGCGATTCGATCGTGGATGATCGAAATATCGCCGCCCAGCACCAGGCCCGGATTCCGCGCGCGCGCCACCTCGCTCTTTCGAAATGCGGCGAGCGCTCCGCCGATTATCTTCCACGCGCCGGCGGCGAGCGCCGCGTCGCCGGCGCGCGAGAGATCGCCGTGCAGACTCGGCGCGGGCGGCGGCTTCGGAAACGGAGCTGACAGTCCGGGAAAGTGCGGATCGACCACGGTCGCGCGGCGCGCCCGCGCTATCGCGGCGCTGAGCGCGGGCAGGCTCAGGTCGCCGGCTTCATACGCGGTGCCGATTTCATGCGCGTCACGGCGCATCACGATTCGCACCTGAAAGCCGTCGGCGTGGAGGGTCTTGAACTCCTCGACCCCGCGGCAGGGAATGTCGGAGGTATAGCAGAGCCGCGCAATCCGGTTCTCGGCCGACGCGGCATAGATCTCGAACGCGGCGATATCGCGCTCGCGCGCCAACGCTCGCGCGGCGGCGCGCGCGAAGTCCTTCAGTTCGGCTAACTTGCGCATCGCTGGACGCTCATCCGCCACCGAGCCGCGCGCGCGAGCGCAGCGTGGGTCCGCCGTTGGACATCCGCTTCACCTGCATTGGCTGGCCCTTGCCGCAATTCGGAATCGCGATCAGGCGCAGGTCATCGCCGACCGCATCGACGTTCATGAAGAAGCGCCGCGAATCGGCGATCACGCTGCCCGATCGGTACAGCCGTCCGATTTGCCCGTGATCGATTTCATAGACGCGCCGGGCCGAGATGCGGAAGTTCTCGCGCGATTCGGCGATCGACGGAATCTGATGGCCGCATACGTAGTAGCCGTGCTCGACCTCGGCGATGATCTTTTCCGGCGGCGTCTCGCCCGGCATGAAAAACGTGTTCGACATTCTGATCAGCGGCGCGTGCCATCCTTCGCTCGCGCGCGCCGATCCGTTTGGCTCGGCGCCCAGGATTGCGGCGGTCGCGCGCGAGTTCAGAAACTCGTTGAAGCGTCCGCGCTCGAAATGCATCACGCGCCGTCCAGGCGTGCCCTCGTGGTCGTAGCGATAATGCCCATAGCCGTCGAGCGATGGGTCCGAGCACGCCGACAGCAGCGGAGACGCGACCATCTTTCCGATCTCGTTGTCGTCGAGCGAGCGCAGGAACCAGCTCCGCCCGGCGTACGCGGCTTCCATCTTGAGCGCGCGATCGGCTTCGCTCGGATGGCCTACGATTTCGTGCGCGACCAGAGCGTTGAAATGCGGGTCGGTGACGACGATCACTTCGCCGTCGGGCGGTTTGAGGACCGGCGCCGCCGCAAGCTCGCGCGCCTCGGAGGCGAGCGCGACCGCGAACGTGCGCAGATCAGGATTCGGCATCAGCTCGCCGCGCCATCCCTCTTCCAGGCATTCGAAGCCGCGTTGCTGGCCGATAGTGTCGTAGTTTTCCTGATGACCGTCGCCCGATTGCGCGACGACGTACGAGTCGCCTTGCGAGAATGCGAAGGCCTGCGAGATCAGGCTGCCCGTCGTGTTGGCGAACAGCTCGTGGCGCAGCTCGGTCATCGCGGCGACGGCGTTGAAGGCAATCTCGGCGCCGAGCGCGCTTATGGCGCGCGAGGAATCGAGCGCGAGCCGCTTGAGTTCATCGATTGAGATCGTGCGCGGATCGCGCCGGAACACCGCGGCGATATCGGCACGAATCGGTTCCGCGGCAGGTATCTCGAGAGTTTGCAGAGCCCGCGCCGACGCGCTCGCGCCGAGCGTTTTCAGTATCGCGCCTTTCTCGCGCGCGCTCGCGCGGGCGCGAACGTAGGCCTGGTCCAGAGCGGCGCGAAGAACCGCACGCAACTTCGAGGGCCGCGCGGCGAGCGCTCCCGCTTCGGCGCCGGTCTGGCCGTGGCCGATAGCGCCGGAACGAACGCGGACGTGCACCGCGATCGAGAACGACGCGCTCTCGCTTTCGATACTGTCGCGCGGCTCGCCGTCGGTCGCGGCGCCGGAGCGAAGCGCGACCGCCTCGAAACGCAACTCGGCGTAAACGGCATCGTTATGGCTTCGCGTGAAGCGGCGCAGCAGATCTTCCGCGTCGCGTTTCAGATCGTGAGCCGCGTCGAAAATGTCCGATACCGCCATCGCAATGTCCCGTCCGTCACGCGCGCCGCTATTGGACGCTGATCGGAATCCGCACGTCGAATTCCGAATCGATCGCGACGCCGTCTTTCATCCCGGGAAAAAACCGCCACTGCTTAAGGTCAGTCAGCAGAAGCTGGTTGAGCCGCGGATTGGAAGTCGGCGTCGTCAGCGTCACCGTCACTGTTCCATCATATGCAACTCTGAAGTGCGCTACCGCAACCGACTGGAACACGTCCTGGCGCAGGTCGTCGGGAATTTCAGGCGTGGGCGCGTACAGCGCGCGCGCGCCCAGCGTGTTGGTACCGATTCCGCCGCCTGCGCCCGCGCCGCCCTCGCCTCCGACGCCAATTCCTGTAGCCGACCCCCCGCCCTCACCGGCTGCTGTGCCGGAGGTCGCCGAAGAAGTGCCGGCGGGCGCAGCTTCGCTGCTGCTCTTGAGAGTTCCCTCGGACGAGACCGGAACCGGAGGCGCAGGCGTCTCGATCTTTTTGTGATGTACAGGATGAGGTTTCGGCGCGATGCGCCGGGCCGGTTTCACTAACGGTGCGGTCGCGGGACCGGCGCCGCCGCCTTCCAAGCCGCCGAGCGGAATCTCGACGATTCGCGCCTCAACGGCATTTTCCGGCGGCGCAACCGGAGGGCTTTCTTCCAGCACGGAAGAGAACGCGAACAGCAGGACGAGCCATGCCGCAATCGCGGCGGGGACGAGCCACGGCAACCGCCGCCACGGATCATCGAGCGGAGGCATCCGCGCGATCTGAACCGCCGGGGTCATTCGCGCTTGACCGCGATCGTGAAATGCTCGACGCCGGCGCGCCGCGCCTGCAGCATCGATTGCACCACGATTCCCTCGGGAGCGGCGCTGTCGGCGTTGACCACCACGCCCGCGTCAGTCCCGAGCATCGGCTTGAGCGCGAACGCAAGCGCGTCGAGCGTGGTGGGAGTCTTGCCGAGAAAGATTTTGCTGTCTTTGGTGATCGTGAGGGTGACGGGTTCCTTGTGACTCAGATTCTCGGCGTTGCCTTGTGGCAGATTCACCGTGATCGAGTTGAGGGTCTGCATCGAGAGCGACGCCAGCATGAACGTGACCAGCAGAAAGAACATCACGTCGATCATCGGGATGATCTCGATCCGGCCGTGACGGAACTCGCGCGCGCGCTTGAATTTCATCGCCCAGCCTCGGCCACTCTCGGTCCGCGTCCGGGCCGCTCGGCTGACTCGTGCGGGATGGGCGCATCAGTGTCGCCGGGTTCGCGATCGAGGCGGATATGATCAACCAGGCGCGAGCCGAGCCGCTCCATGTGATCGAGCGACCGCGATTGCATTCGCGAGAAGAAGTTGAACGCGAACAGCGCGATCAGCGCGATCAGCAAACCCAGCGCGGTCGAGATCAGCGCCTGCGCAACGCCCGAAGTCACCTTCGCGGGAGCGACCAAACCGGCACCGCCGATTATCTGAAACGCCTGCATCATGCCGGTGATGGTTCCGAGCAGTCCCATCAGCGGGGCCGCGGTGACTATAGTCTCGAGCACCCAGAGGCCGCGGCCGAGCGATTTTTCGATCTCGCCGGCTTCGTCTCCCGCGCGCGACTCGACCCACCACGCGGGCTTGCCGCGATTTTCCAGAATCACGCGGATGAACCGCGCGTAGGCGTTGCGCATCCCGAGCGCGTCAACCTGCCGGGCCAGCGCGTCCCACGAGAAGCCGAAGGTCTCGATCAACTCGGCGGTCTCGGTTGGCAGCCGCAGACATCGCGCATACATCACGGCGCGATCGAAAATTATGATCAGCGCGATCACTCCCAAAAGGAGCAGCGGATAGACCATCGCGCCACCGGATTGGAGCGCTACCCATGCCGCGTTAATTTCACTCATAAGCTTGGCCTCGATCCGAATTTGCCGATGGCGGTTCAGGCATATTGAAACTGATTCTCACTTTCGCTTAGTTTGCTCGACGGACTGCCGCCGATCAAGCCGAAGATCTGCGCTTCACGGCGCCAGGGTCCCGCTCTTCAGCGTTGGTAATTCCCACTTCACGCCGCCATACAGCGCACGGCGTGGACCGTACTGGGCGGCGAACACGCCGACTCCGCTGCCGTTGCGAATCTGGTAGATGTCGTCGCCCATATTCACGATCGCTGCGCGCAGAACCATCGCACCGCGATTCGCCAATTCGATGCGCTTCGCGATCGCGGCATCGACCTGGATATAAAACGGCAGGTTGCCGGTGTTCGCGAACCCCCTGCGGAGCCCGCTCTCGTAGTTTCCATCGATGCTGAACATGTACCCCTTCCAGTTGTAAACCGCGCCCACGGAAGAGGTGAATGTCTGATCGTGATCGAGGAATATGTAGTGGCTATTGATATACTTCAGCTCGGTGGGCGTGAAGTTGAACTGCCCCGACTCGACCTGCGTGCCCTGCGCAACGCTGTACGCGAAATTGGCGTAGGTATAAAGGTTTTTGTAAGTGTACGAACTGGTAAACTCAGTACCGTACACGCGGCCCTTCGCGTAGTTGAAGGTCTCGAAGATCAGCGCGGGGCCGAACTGGCCCTCGTCGATCAGGTCGGTGGCTTTCTTGTAATAGGAATCGATTCCGAGGTTGAGTCCGGGAACCACCTGCTGGATCACGCCCGCGTCGAACAGATGGTCACGCTCGACGGTCGGGGTCCCGTTGGCGGTCGAGGGCGGCGCTCCGGTAGTGCCGCGCAATCCCTTGATCGAAGAGACCTGTACCAGCTCGGTCACCGGCGGCGTGAACTGGCGCGCATAGGCCGCGTGAAGGGTGGTATTTTTGAACGGCTTGTAGTTAATCCCAACGCGGGGACTCGCCTGATCAGCCCGGACCAGTCCGTCGTACAGATCGAACCGAACACCCACGTTGATCGTCAGCGGCTCGACCGGCTTCCATTCGTCCTGCGCATAGACACTGTAAGTCCATGCGGTGAGTGCGACGTCGTTCACCAGCGAAAAAGGCACATCACTAATCTGTTTGCCAGTCGCGGGGTCGGCGGGAAACACCGACTCGTGATTGTCTATTTCGGCGCGCTCGCCATCGAAGTAAGCGCCGATCCGGATGGTGTGGTGATTGAAGCCGCGGTACGCCGTGTCGGCCTGGACTCCGCCCGCCCAGTCGCTGCGAAATACCCGCGAGGCGGCGCCGTTGAATATGAGGTCGCCGACGGGATCGGGATTGAACGAAACCGTCGAATACCGGCTGAATGGAGCGATTTGATAGTCGAAGTTCGAGCCGAGCACGCCTTGCAAAGCCAGGACGCCGAAATAATTTTGTTCGAACTGGGTTTCCGCGACGTCGGCCGACGGATAGCTCGGAACACCCTTCAACGCGAAAGCCTGGGGCTGATCGGGATTCGCCGGAATTTCGAAGTGATTGACCGAGGTTCCCGTGATCA
>DATKSB010000187.1:0-2581 GCA_035531855.1 Binataceae bacterium (SeqCode) | reverse complement strand
CGCCGTGACGGCGCATCACGCGGCTGAGCCGCTTGCCCCCGGGCTCGAAATGGAAGCGCTACGCTCGCGGCTGCCGTGGGAGGTAAGCGCGCGCGCGTTCCGCTCGATCGTCGATCGGCTCGGGCGCGAAACCGGAATCGTGCGCGACGACAGCGTGCTGCGGCTTGCGTCGCATCAGGTTCATCTGGGCGGCGCGGAAGGCCTGCTCGGCGGGCAGATCGAACAGGCTCTCGCAGCCGCGCGCTATCAGCCGCCCGACCTGACACAACTAGCGCTCGAACTTAAGCTCCCTCCGGCGACGCTCGCGCCGATGCGCACGGTTGCGGCGGCGCTCGAGCGCGAGGGGCGGCTCGCTAAAATCGCAACTGATCTGTATTTCAGCCGCGATGCGATTGACGGGGCACGCGCGGTGCTGGTCGAGCATCTGGCGAAGAATCCGGAAATCACCGCGGCGACCTATCGCGATCTGCTCGGCGCCTCGCGCAAGTTCGCGATCGCGTTGCTCGACTATTTCGATCATAGCGGCGTCACCACCCGAGTCGGCGACGCGCGGCGATTGCGCGCGCGCGCGGGCTGACATCGCATACGGAAAAGGCGACAATGTGACCGATGCCCGAAAACAGGGACAATAATCCGTCGCGCGAAGACCTCATTCGCCTGACGGCGCGGTGCAAGGCCGCCGGCTGAGCCGGCAAGCTGGGTCCGGCGGACCTGGCGGCCACACTTGCGATGCTCGAATTGCCGAGCCATCCCGATTTGCTGGTTGGAATCTCGACCGGCGACGACGCCGGAGTGTTCCGTCTGAGCGACGATTTGGCGATCGTCAACACGGTGGATTTTTTCACTCCGGTGGTTGACGACCCGTACACCTATGGACAAATTTCCGCGGCCAACGCGCTGAGCGACATTTATGCGATGGGCGGGCGGCCGCTCAGTGCGCTCAATATCGTATGCTGGCCGCAATCCGGGCTGCCGGGCGCGATGCTGGCGGAAATTTTGCGCGGAGGCTCGGACAAAGTGCGCGAGGCCGGCGCGTTCGTGGTCGGCGGGCATAGCGTTGCCGACGAGGAAGTGAAATTCGGGATGGCGGTAACCGGGGTGATCGATCCGCGCCGGATCGTCCGCAACGTCGGCGCGCGCGCCGGTGACGCTCTGGTGCTCGCCAAGCCGCTCGGCACCGGAATTCTGATGACCGCATTCAAGCGCGACGCGCTGCCCGCCGATCAGTACGAAGCCGCGGTCAAGGTGATGGCGCAATTAAACGCCGCAGCGGCCGCCGCAATGCTCGAGTGCGAAGTTCACGCGGCGACCGATATCACAGGCTTCGGGCTAGTCGGCCATGCGTCGAAAATGGCGCTTGGCAGCGGCGTCACGATGATCTTCGAGGAATCGGATCTACCGCTGCTGCCCGGCGCGATCGAGCTCTGCCGCGCTGGAATGATTCCGGGAGGCGGAGCGCGCAACCGCGAATACTACGGGCCGATGGTCAAGATTCATGACGAGGTTACCGAGGTGATGGCGGCGCTCGCGTTCGATCCGCAGACCTCGGGCGGATTGCTCGTCGCGCTGCCCGAGGGGCAAGCGACATCTTTGATGGCGGCGCTGCATCGCGCGGGCTATTGCGACGCCGCGATCGTCGGACGGGTCGCGGCGCGGGGAGAAGTGCCGATCGAACTGGTGTAAATGCATATGGAATTTTTCGAGGTGGCAACCAGCACTCCAACCGTGCGGCGATTTTCGCCGAGGCCTGTTGATCAGCGCGATCTCGAACGCGTGCTCGAGACCGCCAACATGGCGCCCTCGGGATCGAACGCGCAGCCGTGGGAATTCGTGATTGTGCGCGAGGCCGCGGCGCGGCGCGAAATTCAGAAAATGTACGAAGCGGTGTGGGGACCATACAAGGAAACCGCGATTATTCGCGGGCGCAAGACACTCTCGCCGCGCGCGCAGAAGGCGCTTAGCGTCGGCGACGAGTTCGCCGCTTCGCTTGCGATCGTGCCCGCGCATGTCGTGATCTTTCTGGATCGCCCCAAGATGCGCGTCGCGCGCGGCACGCCCGAGGATCTGTTCAACTTCGGCGCAACTTATGGATCGATCTTTCCCGCGATCGAGCTGATGATGCTTTCGGCGCGAGCGCTCGGGATCGGCACCGCGATGACCACGATGCTGTCGTCGCGCGAAGCGGAGACCAAAGCGCTGCTCGGCGCGCCCGAAGATTTTCAACTGATCGCGCTGGTACCGATCGGCTATCCGGCGGACGGGTTCAAGCGCCCGTACCGCAAGCCGGTGTGGCCGCGGCTGCATGACGGCCGCTTCGGGTGCGCGTGGCCGCGCACTACTTCCTGATGAGCGGAATGACCTCGCGCGCGAACTGATCGAGCTGCGCCGAGCGGTCGCGCGGATGGCAGATCGCGTCGATTCCGATATCGCGCACTCCCGCCTTGATGAATTCTCCGATCCTCGCCGCGACATCCGCCGGCGTTCCGAGCGCGGCGTAGCGTTTGGCCGGCTCGCGGAAGTCCATCGCATAGCGCTTGCTCAGATGCTCGGCGGAAACGTCGAGTGCGGCTTCGTACGTCGC
>DATKSB010000186.1:0-20168 GCA_035531855.1 Binataceae bacterium (SeqCode) | reverse complement strand
GACCGAGCTCAATCGCTCGGGAATCGCGATCGTGGTGATCACGCATACGCCCTGGCTCGTCGCCGAGTACGCGCGGCGCGTCGCGCTCATTCGCAAGGGGCGCAAGCTGTTTGACGGCGGAGTGCGGGAATTTTTCGCCGATGAGGAACTGCTCAAGACCGCCTCGTTTCGACCGCCCGAAGTGACTCGCCTCGCGCGAAGGTTCGGGCGCCTCGCGCTCTCGCCGCGGGAATTTGCCGACTGGGTGAAGGAGCGCGCCTGATGCCGCTGTACCGGTATATCGAGCGCGACACTTTCGTCCATCGGATGCATCCAACGGTCAAGGTGATCGCGCTGATGGTGATGTTCTGGTCGGTGTACTGGGTGGATAATCCGGTCGCGCTGTTGCCGCTCGGATTTTTGCTGCTGTTTATCGCGGTGATCACCGGATCGTCGGGAAATTTTTATGCGCTGCGCTGGCTGTTCATCATCCTGATCACCTCGACTACGCTGATGTGGATGGCCACGTATCGGCCGGGGCCGGCGATGGTCCATATGCCGAAGGTGAATATCCGCAAGGCGTCGATCCTGTTCGGGCTGGGCAAAGGGATCAAGCTCGCCGAGTTGCTGGCGGCGTCGGTGCTGTTCATTTCGACCACCAAGGTCGAGGAGTTTACGATCGGCCTTGCGAAGCTGCGCGTGCCGTATCGTGTCGGCTTTGCGGTGTCGCTGTCGTTTCGGCTGGCGCCGCTGTTCGTCGATTCGGCGCTGACGATCGTCGATGCGCAGCGCCTGCGCGGGTACGAATTTGGCGAGGGCAGTATCTTCGAGCGGATGCGGCGCTACGCCACCGTCGCGATTCCAGTCTTCATGGGCGCGTTGCGCAAAGCCAACAGCATGGCGATGGCGCTCGAGGCGCGCGGCTTCGGCCGTCTGGCGCGTCCGACGACGTATATCGACTACCCGTTCCGTCCTGCGGATATGGTGGCGTTCGCGGCTCTGTTCGCGATCGGCGCCGGCTATTTCCTAATCTACTGGACGGGCTACGGCGCAGTAGTGGCGTAAGCCCTATATCCTCTTCCACCGGGAGAGCACGGCGTTTTTCCGGCGCGCCCGCGCGTGCTAAGTAACTCTTTCCCGGAGTCGAGGATTCGCGCGGCCGAGTCCGTCTGAGGATTACCAATGCTGTTCGTAATAATCGGCCATGACGGTCCTAATGGCGCAGCGCTGCGTCCGAAGCTGCGCCCCGCGCATCTCGAAAATCTTCGTCCGTTCGTTAGTCGCGGCGAGGTCGTGATCGCAGGTCCATTCACCGACGGCAGCGGCAGCCTGATCGTCGTCAACCTGGCGACCGAATCCGAGGCGCGCGCCCTTGCGAACAGCGATCCGTATCTGACCGGCGGAGTCTTCGCGCGGGTCGAGGTCAAGCCGTTCAAGCAGGTATTTCCCGAGTAGTTTCGAATTCCGAAATTTTCCAATGGAGTGCCGATGGCAGGCGCATTATCAGATCTGAAAATTGTTGAAGTGGGCGAACTGGTCTCGGCCCCGTATTGCTCGAAGATGCTGGCGGACATGGGCGCCGAGGTGATCAAGATCGAGCGGCCGGGCTCGGGCGATCGCGCGCGCACGCGCGGACCGTTTCCCAAAGACGAAGCGCATCCGGAAAAGAGCGGGCTCTTCCTTTATCTTAACACCAACAAGAAAGGCATCACGCTCGATATCGCAAAGCCCGAGGGGATGCGCATCCTCGAGCAGCTCGCCGCGGGCGCCGACGTCCTGATTCACAACGTCGCGCCGCTGGAGATGGACCGCGTCGGGCTCACGTGGGAGCGCATGCGGCGCGTCAATCCGAACCTGGTGATGACCTCGATTGTGCCGTTTGGACTTTCTGGACCGTACCGGAATTTTCGCGCCGAGGATCTAACGGTGTGGGCCGCGGGCGGCGTATGCGTTCTCAACGGCGGCGGTCCCGAGCATGCCGATCTGCCTCCGCTCAAAACCTTTGGCTCGCAGGCTGGTTACCAGGGCGGCGTTCATGCAGCCGCCGCCACGATGGGCGCGGTATTCGCGCATGCCCGCGGCGAGAGCGGGCAGCACGTCGAGGTCTCGGTGCAGGAATCGATCGCGGCGATCCTCGAGATGACCTTCGAGTACTGGCCGTACATGAAGATGATCGCGACGCGCCTCGGGCAGAAGCCGTTGCAGCCGGTCGAGACGATGCAATGCAAGGACGGCTACATCTACCTGTGCTGCATCGAGGAGCATCAGTGGCGCGGCTTCGTCGAAATAATGGGCAATCCGGAATGGGCCAACGAGGAGATTTTCGGCGACCGCCTGAAGCGCGCACTCAACTGGGACGCACTTAAAGTGTTCCTTGAAGAATGGGTCAGCCAGCAGACGGTGCTCGATCTGTACCGCAAGGCGCAGGCCAAGCGCGTGCCGTTCGCTCCCGTCTCGACCATGGGCGATCTTCTGAGCAGCGAGCATCTGCGCGCGCGGGGCTTCTTTGTCGAGATCGCGCAGCCCATGGCGGGTACGCACAAATATCCCGGCGCTCCGCTGAAGTACCAGCGCACGCCGTGGGAAATCCGCACGCCCGCGCCGATACTGGGGCAGCATAATGAAGAGATTTTCGGCACCCGTCTCGGACTCTCGGCCGCGCAAATCAGCGAACTCAAAAACAAAGGTGTGATCTAACGATGGCCAAGCCACCTCTTTCCGGAATTAAAGTCTGCGACTTCACCTGGGTGTGGGCCGGCCCGTACTGCACCTTGCAGCTCGCCCACATGGGCGCCGAGGTGGTGCGAATCGAAACCAAAACGCGGCCCTGCGTGACGCGGATGCTGCCGCCGTGGCCCGATGGAATTTTCGACGGCCTCAACAAGTCGGGTTACTTCAATCAGTACAACCAGGGCAAGAAATCGCTCTCGCTGAACTTCAAGCATCCCGAGGCGAAAGAAATCGCGTGGAAGCTGATCAAGGAATCAGACGTCGTAATCAATAATTTCGCCGCGGGCGTGATCGACAAGATGGGCTTCGGTTACGAAGAGGTCAAAAAAGTCCGTCCCGACATCGTGATGATTTCCTTGAACGGTTACGGCGACACCGGCCCGTATCGTGAGTACGTCGCGTACGGACCCGCGCAGGTGCCGCTCTCGGGGCTTTCGTCGCTGACAGGATACAAGGGGTTTCCGCCGATGCACGCCGGGTTCAGCTACGCCGATCCCAATGCCGGCGTGCATGGCGCGTTCGCGATCTTGACCGCGCTGTACCATCGCCACAAAACCGGCGAGGGTCAGTATATCGACATGAGCCAGTGGGAATGCGCGATGGATTTGCTGGCGGAAGGAATTCTCGAATACACGATGAACGATCGCGAGCCGGTACGAAACGGAAATCGCGACGCCTTCATGGCGCCCCATGGAATCTTCCGCTGCCAGGACCTGCCCGAAAAAGTGATGGACGTCACGATCGATGAGTGGGTCTCGATTGTGTGCGCCAACGACGACGAATGGGCGCGGCTCGCCCGCGCGATTGGCAAACCTGAGCTCGCGGCGGACCCGCGCTTCAACACGCTCGCCGCGCGCAAGCAGAACGAAGACGAGCTCGAAAAGATAATCACCGAATGGACCGTCAAGCGCCGCGTTGCATACGTGGTCGATACGCTCCAGGCGGCGGGCGTCGCGGCGGGCGCGTGCGCCGACAATAAATATCTGTGCGAGGATCCGCATCTCGCCGAGCGCAAATACTGGATCGAGCTCGAGCATCCAGAGGTCGGGGTAAGGCGGCACTGCGGAATTCCGTGGCGGATGAGCGGCACGCCGTGCGAGGTGAAAACTGCCGCGCCGTGCCTCGGGCAGCATACCGATCAGGTGCTCGCGACGCTCGGCTACCGCGAAGACGAAATCGCGGCGCTGCACCAGAAAGGCGCGCTCGACTGAGCGCGTGCCGAAAGAGGAAAGACGCGATGCGCACGCTTACAACTTTGCTCGACGGCTTGAGATTCGGCGAAGGCCCGCGCTGGCACGACGGGAAGCTCTATTTCTCCGACATGCACGCCAATCACGTGATGACGGTGGACCTTGAAGGGCGCAGCCGCGTGGTCTGCGAGGTGCCGAACAATCCCTCGGGTCTCGGATGGCTCCCCGACGGCACGATGCTGGTCGTCTCGATGACGGATCGCAAAGTGATGCGCATGGATCGCGGCGGCGGTGCCCTGAAAGTTCACGCCGATCTCTCGGAGCTCGCGCCGTATCACTGCAACGACATGGTGGTCGATTCACAGGGCCGCGCCTATGTCGGCAATTTTGGCTACGATCTTCATATGGGTGAAAAGGCACGCGCCACCGTTTTGATGATGGTCACGCCCGATGGAAAGACGCGGGCGGTCGCCGACGATCTGATGTTCCCCAACGGCACCGTCATCACTCCCGACGGCAGGACGCTGGTCGTCGGCGAATCGTTCGGCCACCGCCTGACGGCGTTCGATATCGCGGCCGACGGGTCGCTCGCGAATCGTCGCGTGTGGGCCGATCTTGGAACCAATGTTCCCGACGGAATTGCGCTTGATGCCGAAGGCGCGATATGGGTCGCGAGTCCCATGTCCGCAGAAGTGATTCGGGTGCGCGAAGGTGGCGAGGTAGCCGAGCGAATCAAGGTCGCGACCGACGCGTTCGCATGCATGCTGGGCGGCGCGGATCGCAAGACGCTGTTCGTGCTGACTTCGGCGTCGTCGGATCCGGTCGCGTGCCGCGCAAACGCGACCGGCAAGATCGAGATCACTAAAGTCGAAGTGCCCGGCGCCGGACTGCCGTAACTGTGGTCACATAAGCGATGAGCGTGAATACAAATTCGGATCTCTTTTCCGCGCGCCGGCGCCGTTTTCTCGATGCGATCGGCGCGGGCGCAAGCGCAATCCTGCCCAGCGCGCCGGCCGCGTATCGATCGGGCGATGTCGAATTCATCTACCGGCAGGACAACGATTTCTACTACCTGACGCGCTTCGAGGAGCCGGAGTCGGTCGCGCTGTTTTCGCCGGGGCACCCCGACGGCGAGTTCGTGATGTTTGTGCGGCCGCGCGACAAGGACCGCGAGACCTGGACCGGCAAACGCGCGGGCGTCGAAGGCGCGATGGTCGATTACGGCGCGGACAAGGCGTTCACGATCGACGAGCTCGAAAAGGTTCTGCCGCGCTACCTGGAAAAAACCGAACGGCTGCACTATCCGATCGGGCGCAACCCGGAAATCGACACGCGCGTGATGAAACTTTCGCAATCCTCAAGCGCGATGCGTCCGCGGCTGGGCTCGGGGCCTTACGCGATTTTCGATCCGCGCGAGATTATCCATGAGTCGCGTCTGCACAAGGAGCCCGACGAGCTCGAGCTGATGCGCCGCGCGATCGAGATCTCCGGCGAAGCGCATCAGCGCGCGATGCGCATGGCGCGCGGCGGGATGCGCGAGTGGCAAATTGAAGCCGAGGTCGATTACGCGTTCCGCTCGCGCGGCGCGGCCGGGCCCAGCTATCCGTCGATAGTCGCGTCCGGACCCAACGCCGCGATCCTGCATCACATCCAGAACCGCCGCGAGATGCGCACTGGCGAGTTGCTGCTGATCGACGCGGGTTGCGAGTACGACTTCTACGCCTCTGACGTGACTCGCACTTTTCCGATCGGTGCGCGCTTCACGGCGCTGCAGAAGGAACTCTACGAAATCGTGCTCGCGGCGCAGGCGCGCGCGATCGACCAAGTCAAGCCAGGAGCTCGTTTCGATGATCCGCACGAAGCGGCGCTGCGCGTGCTGGTGGATGGGATGCGCTCGCTCGGTCTGGTCAAGGGAACCGCAGAGGAAATTATCGCAGCCGCATCTTATCGCCGCTACTACATGCATCGCACCAGCCACTGGCTCGGCATGGACGTTCACGACGTCGGCCTGTACCGGGTCGGCGGTCAGTCCCGCAGCCTTGAACCCGGGATGGTGCTGACCGTAGAGCCCGGAATCTATATCGACGCCGACGATGACACCGCGCCCGAAGCGATGCGCGGCGTCGGCATCCGGATCGAGGACGACGTGCTGGTCACCGCGGGTGGGTACGAGGTGATGACGGCCGCGATTCCCAAGCAGGTTGCCGAGATCGAGGCTCTCACCGCCGCGTAATTGCCGGCGGCGAATCTCGTGCCGGGCGGGAAGCTCTCGCGCATGCTCTCCGCGGCGAACCGTCGCCTCGCGCTCGTCGGCGTTGCGATGCTGGCGGCGACTATCGCGTTTAGCCTGCTCGAAAACCATGCGGCGGTGAGCCGCAATTTCGCTCTGCAGGAAATCACCGCGTGGGCAGGCCTCGCGATCTTCGCGTCGCTCTACTGGCGCGGATGGGCTGAGATAAATCGCCGCGATGAAAACGCGCTACGCGTCGTGATTGCGATCGCCGCGATTCTCGGTATCGCGGGCGTAATGCTTCCCGCGTTTGACTCTCCGGACATCTATGCTTACGCGAATATGGGGTGGATGCAGTACCGGTATCATCTGAATCCCTACGCGCACCTGATCCGCGAGGCGTCCGGATGGCAGCATGATCCGATGCTCGCCGGTGGCTGGCAGGATGTTGCAATGCCGTACGGCTTTCTATTTACTCACTTGACGCGGCTGATGGCGATGCTCGGGGACGGGAATCTCAGTGTCACGCTGATCCTCTTTCGACTCACCAATGCGCTCGCGTGTGTGGCTATAGCTGCGATGCTATATACAATTGCGCGCCGAACCGCGCTCACGCGGCCGGAAGTAGTACTGTATCTATTTCTATGGAACCCGATTGTGCCGCTCGAGTTTCTGGCGAATGGCCACAACGATATTTTGGCCGGGATGTTCGTCGTTGCGGCGATCTATTCGGCCGCGAACGAGCGCTGGCTGTTCGTGATTCCGGCGCTCGCGGCGGGCGTTCTGGTGAAGTACACGCCCGCCCTCATAGTGCCGCTCGCATTGATCTATGTATTTAGGCGCGCGGGATGGTTGCGCGCGGCATCGAGCATCGGAGTCGCGACTGTACTGTGTATTGTGGTTGCAATTCCGTATCTCGGCGGGCCTTCGACCGCGCAGTCGATCGCGGCGCTACGCGAGCAGCTGCAGACGATGTGCTCGTTTCCACAATTATCGGCGATTCTCTCGTGGGAAGCCGCAAGAGCGCTCAGTGTGCCGATCCGGATTGCATTGCTCAATCATATATTCGAAGCGGTGTTCATGCTCGGCTTTGCGGTGGTTTACTTTCTGGTTCTGCACGACACGGTTGGCGACCCTGGGGCTGGCGCCGGCAAGCTCCTGCGAGAATCGGTACTGTTGTTTTTCGTGTTCATATGCGTGGCACGCGGAAAGTACGAACCGTGGTATATGGGAGTGTTCCTTCCGATCGCGATACTCTTACCGGCGTGTGACTGGCTATTGAGTGTCACAATCGCGCTGAGCTTCAGCGCGATGTTTACGTTTAGCTACCTGGTGGTGAATACTCTTGTCGTCGACGCACTGATGATCGTGGTGCTGCCGATACTGTGGGTCTGCATTCCGCGATGGCGCGAGGTCGCGGCGGCAATTGCGGCGCCCGGCGGATGCCATGATCAGGAGCAGGAGGAACGGGTGTAGTCGCACTGAACCAGGCAGTTGCCAATGAAGTTGTGGCAGTAATATTCGTCGTTCCCGTTGGCCTGGCAGATTTGGTATTGGCGTTCGCAGTCGGTGCGGCATTGCACCAGCGCCTTCCCGCATCGATGCGCCGCGCAGCAGGGCAGTCCGAGCGAAAGGACGAGTATTACGGCCGCTCGCGGGAGAATTCGGCAGATCACACCGAGGCGTCAGAGCTCGAGCGCGCTGGCCGAGCCGACAATTGTCTTGGTGCCATCGGACTTGTCGCACCATACTTCGACTTCCGCGCGCGTGCGCTTGCCCTCAGGTGTCCGCGCGACGATTCTGCCGTGCGGCGCGGTGATGTCGTTGCCCCACACGACGTTGACCAGGCGCACATCGAGTTTTCCGCCGTAGAGGAAACCGAGGCCAAACCTGCTCGTCATCAGTTCCGCGATTAGGCAGACCGAGAGCATTCCCTGCACCACGATTTCCGGGAATCCGAGGTCGAGCGCCTTCTGCCGATCATTGTGATAGTTGCGCTCCGGGCCGGAGAAGGCGAGACACATATCGTCGGTGATAGTGCGCATCGGAGCCCCGATCAGTTCACCGCCGCCTTCGCCGACATGAAAAGAGCGGCTGGAATCTTTCTCGCGCGATTTATCGACCACGAAAGAATCCTTTCTGGTCTGCTCGGGAAGCAGAAAACTCTGATGCGTTCTGCTGCGCGAGACGATTCGTCCCGCGGCATTGGCGACAACTACTTCGTTGACCAGGTATTCGCGGTCGCGCTTGAGATAGCGCCCTACTATGAGCGAGCGTGTAGTCAGTTGTTCGCCGACCATAACCGGCGCGAACAGTTCCCACTCCTGGCGCACGTGCAGATTTCCGTAGATGTTGGGCAAATACCATTTGACGGTCTTGTACACCGCCCCGTAGAGAATCAGCGCGGGCGCGAGGGGTCCGCCGAGCGGCGAGCGATCGCGATACCACGGATTGTCGTCGCCGGTTCCCGCGATATAGTTCGCGATAGTATCCGGCGTCAGGTCGTAGGCGACGCCGCCGTAGTCGCGGCCAACATAAATTTCGTCGGGAGAGAAAACCGTTTCGCTCATCGGAATCCTCGCAGTCAGGATTTCTGCTTCGGCTTGAGCCGTTCGCTGAATTTTGCCGCGTCGATTGCGGCGCGGCGATGCGTCCCGGCGCCGATCTGCTCGGTCTCGTCAAAGGCGCGCACGTTGAACTCCAGCCGGCGTCCTTCGCACTTGACGACCTCGGCTTCGGCGCGGACGCGATGGCCAGGCGGTGTGGCCGCCATATGTTGCACGTCGATCGACATCCCGACCGAGTTCTCGCCCGGTTCGAGATAGCCGCTCATCGCGTTCATCGCGGCCATCTCCATCATCGAGACCATCGTTGGCGTCGAGAGGACAGGCGCCAATGACGATTCGATCCGGCTCGCCAGATGCTCCGGCGCGACAACCTGGGTGAACGTGCCGATTGTGCCGATTGGTATGGGTTTCATGGCTTAGCGCCGCAGGTTCATCGTGTCGAGTTTCTTTGCAATCCACTCGACCCGATCGTTGCCCCAAAACGGCTCGCCCGCGAGGATCATCGTTGGCACGCCGAACGCGCCGTCGCGCTCGGCTTCATCGGCGGCGGCCTGAAGCTCGCGCGGTCCGTCGCTCAGGATATATTTGGTGAAGCCCGCGGCGTCGAGGCCGACTTCCGTCATCACTTTCGCAAGCGCGGAGCCGTCTTCGATATCGAGCTCGCGCTTGAAGAAGCGCTCGAAGACGCGGTCGGAGTAAGGGCGGAACTTTCCGTGACGGTCCGCCCACATTCCGCTCATCAGCGACAGGCGCGAGTCGAAAATTTTTTGCGGGCCGCGGATGACCAGCCCGCGCGCGTTCGCGTAGCGCCGCGCGTCGAGGTAGAGGTAGCGCACTTTGCGCCAGTTGCGCTGGTCGCGCTGATCGAGCTTGCCGCCGAACGCGCCGGTGACGTTCAGCTCGAGCGGGAGGTAGCGCAGCTTGATTCGGTACGCCTGCTCGAGGTCATACATCGGCTGCATCGCGAGGTACGTGAACGGACTTTTGTAATCGTAATAGAGCTTGACGGTTTCGTCGGGCATGGGAGCACCGCTCCAATCGATAGCCTAAATCGCGCGGACAAAAAAGCGCCGCGTTATTCGGTTCCGGCGTTGCGGGACAGATAGTCCAGGATCGTCTGGCGCTGATCGTCGGTCAGTGGCGGGATGCCCGACTGGCGCATCTTCACCTGCATCGCGTCAACCTGCACCGCCCACATCGCCGAGGTCATCGTGCGCGGATTGTACGGTGCATGACATTGTCCGCATCGCTGCTGGTAAACAGTGGCCGCGGGCGATCCGGTTTCGGGCAGCGCCGCGCGACGGACGCATCCCGCGAGCGCGAGCATCGCGAGCGCTATCGCGACTGGGCCGGCGCGCACCGACCATGCAGGGTTAGATCGCCGCGATGCGCGCATCAGGGAATCTGGCGACAATCGCTTCACGAAGGGCGGCGATCAGCGCGATCCGGTCGGGATTCGAAAGCGCTCTTTTTCGTTCGGCCTCGGAGCGCATCCAAACCGGTCCGCGGCGAAGTTCATCGCTCTGGTAACGGGGAAAAATATGCCAATGCACGTGAGGTTCCTCGTTGCCGAGACATGCGTAGTTGAGCTTCCACGGCCTGGTGACCGAGGCGATCGCTTCCGCGACCAGACGCAGCTCCTCGAAGAGGCGGTGCGCCTCGTCGGGCGGCATCAGGTAGATCTCCGTCGCGTGCGTTTTCGCAAGTATCACGCAGTAGCCGCGATAGAACTGCGCGTCACCGAGAATCACGTAGGAGTCGGCCAGCTCGGCGACGAAGTCGTCGAAGCTGTTGATCCGGATGAGCTCGATCAGCGCACAGATGCCGCATCGCGCGTCGCTCACGCGGGCTTCTCCGGCTCGACCGCGACCAGCTTGATTTCCGCGCCACGCAAAAGCTCGCGCACAGTTTCGAGCTTGTAGGGCTTGCTGTAATAGACCGTGCGGATGCCGGTGTTGATGAGTACCTTCAGGCAGTGGATGCAAGGCGTGTGGGTCACGTAAATATCGGCGTCCTGGATTGCGGCGCCGTTGCGCGCGGCCTGCGTGATCGCGTTGATCTCGGCGTGGATGGTGCGAAAGCAGTTCTGCTCGACTTCGCCGTCGGGATTGCGCGATTCGTAGATCAGGCAACCGACCTCCGTGCAATGCGGCAGTCCCGCGGGCGAGCCGTTGTAGCCGGTGGCGAGGATGCTGCGGTTGCGCACGATTACCGCGCCGACTTTCGCGCGCAGGCAGGTCGAGCGTTCCGCGACTTCGCGCGTGATCGTCATGAAGTACTGATCCCAGCTCGGGCGTGACTTTTCGTTATGGTCCGGCAAATCGGATCGCTCCTTAGATTCGGATCGTTATCGCGCGATGAATCGCAGGAGCCGGCGCATGATGCATCACGCTATAGCTTTGCGATTGCTCGGGTTGCTGCGGGGAAATGTCGCTGGGCACGCCAATCGAAATCGGACTCGGCATGAACGTAAGAACGAATAGCGCGACGGTCAGCCACGCCGCCAGGGTGCGGCCCGACCCGAGCGGAGCGTCGCGATCGACGGTTGAAGGATGGCCCAGGCCGAGTCCGACCGCGATCACCGCCCATAGCAGCCATCCGGGCCAATAGCTTCTGCCGAGCGCGAGCGGAACGATGAACATCAGCACGCATCCAAAAACGAACAGCGTCGAGACCTTGCGATGATGCCGCGGCGTGAGCGCATACAGCACGTGGCCGCCGTCGAATTGTCCGCTCGGCAGAAGATTCAGCATCGTGACGAGGAACCCGAGCCATCCCGCGAATGCGATCGGATGCAGATTCACGTTGACCAGGTTCGGATCGACGCCGAGCATCCATCGCGAGAGTCCATAGAAGAGCAGCGAGTTGCCGAGCTCGAGCCCGCCTGCGCTCTGGGTGAGCGGTTGGATGTCCGAAAGATGCAGTCCGATTAACACACACGGTAGCGCTACTATCATGCCGGCCCACGGACCGGCGGCGCCGATATCAAACATGATGCGCCGGGTCTGCGGCATCTGGCGCAGGCGGATGAAGGCGCCGAAGGTGCCGATGAAGAACACCGAGGGCATCGGCGCGGGAATGAAGTAGGGCAGGCTGGTGTTCACGCCGTTGCGCCGCGCGGTCACGTAATGGCCCATCTCATGCGCGAGCAGAATCGCCATCAGTGGAAGGGAAAACGTCAGCCCCATCGCGAGGCCGGTGATAAATGCAAGCGGATGGCGCAGCGAAAGTTCCGCGCCGGCCACGTATGCGCCGGCCATCGTGGTTGTGAGCAGAGTGATCGCGAACAGCGCGAGGTTGAGCGGCGGAATTCCCTCGGGCAGCGTCGTATGCGGCTGCGGGCCGATCGATGGCGGAAGCTCCGCGGCGTAGCGCGGAATCTCCGTCAGGACCGTTGGCGCGTCCTTGTACGCAGGATATGCGGTGGCGTCATCCATATTCAGCGCAGGTCTCAGGCGCGTCCGGCGGTTACGACCACGCTCGCGCCGGCTTGGACGCGATAATGTCTCGCGGCACTGGCGTCGCGGATCGCAATTTCAAGAAGGTTAAAGCCGCCGACGGTTGCCAGAGAGCTATCCGCCGGAGCGTCTCCATAGGCGCGGTAAATTTTAATCGGCGCGCTACCGTTGATCCTAACCGAAAGCGGTTTTGTACGAAAGCAAGCCGCAAGCCGCGCGAGAATCGAGGCGCTGATATTGGTGATCAGATTGCCGAAGCCGTCGATATAAAGCACCTCGCCGCGAATCCGCCGCGCCGTGACCGACGGCTCGGGCAGCACAAGCGGCGTGAGTTCATCGATCGCCGGACCCAGTGCGCGAATTGAAGCGCCGCGGGCAAGCCACGCCGCCGCGGGCGCGAAGATATCGCGCCCGTGGAACGTCGAGCTGGCATCGGCCAGACGAAAGCGCGGCGACTTGAGTTCCACCATCCTGCGGACTCCGGCCTCCGCGGCGGCGCGCGCGAGCAGTCCGTTGTCTGGACCGACGAAGCGCGCACCGGCGCGAGTCTCGATCGCGATCGGTAGCCGCGTGGTTCCGACGCCGGGATCGACGACCGCGAGGAAGATGGTACGTGCCGGGAAGTACCGCCAACTCTGCGCGAGCACAAGCGCGCCGGCCGCGATCGCTTGCGCCGGGATTCCGTGGGTGAGATCGATGATGCGGGCGCGCGGCGCGATCCGGGCAATCGCGCCCTTCATCACGCCGGCGTAATGATCGCGATATCCGAAGTCGCTCAGAATTGCGATTAGGGGCTCGGCGCGATCCATCAGCCGCGAGCGTAGCGCAGCGGGATTGGCGCGCCAAGGCGCGCGCGAAAAATCCCAAGGGCCGCCCGCGTATCGCAGACGGCCCTTGGGTGAAGTGCCGATTTAAACTTCCAGGCCTAGTCAGATTTTGCCTTCTTGGCCTTGTCGAACTTCAGGGTCAATTCCGCCACTCCGGCGGCGACATTGAGTCCGTTCTGTCCTTCGACCGAGATCGGCTGAAGCGCGATCGAGTTCTTGAATCCTCCGACCAGCACGTTGGCCCCCGCGCCGACTCCGAGCGCCAGGCTGGCAGTCGCTCCGGCGTAGTGCCCGGCAAGCGCGCCCTGACCGAGATTATTGGTCGGGGCGGCGACGGACCACAGCAGCACGGCTGACTGCAGATAGCCGATATCCGCGCCGAACTTCGAGATCGACCCGGTGTAGTATTCGGTATAGCCGGGCTGCAGCGCATAAGCGCATTTGATGTCGCGCGACGATCCGAAGATAAAGCCCCATCCCGCGGAGACGTGGCAGGTCAGGTATCCGGTCCGCACGGTCATCGTCTTCGAATCGGATTTGGCGGCCGAGCCGCTTGCGTCCGCGGCAAACGCCGGCGATCCGATCGACGCGGCTACCAGCGTAATCGCGGCGAGCAGAGTCATAGTCTTGATCATGGCCTTCATCGTTCTCTTTTCCTCCTGTGAGCCTGGGGTGACAGTTTGCTGTTCCTCTGAACGTCTGATGCAGGCTAGCCGGAGACACGCGATGTAGCAAAGGGGGGCGCGACAATGTTTTCGGGCCTTCGGACCCTCCAGCCGGCAATCTCGCGTCGTAGTCTGATGGAAAAATGCGCCGGATCGTGGAACGATTCGGTCAGGCGCGGGTATCGCGCAAATCCAGCGGGTGCGAAATGGCCAAAGCTCTGCCACTGCAACGGTTCAAAGTGATCGATCTGACGCGCGTGCGCTCCGGGCCAACCTGCGTCCGCCAACTCGCCGACTGGGGCGCCCAGGTGATCAAGGTCGAAATGCCCGAGGCCGACGGATTCGGATGGGCGCGCCATAGCTCCGACTTTCAGAACCTCCATCGCAACAAACGCAGTCTGACCGTTAATCTGAAAAATCCGGCGGGCAGGGCGATTCTTTTCAAGCTGATAAAGGACGCCGACGTGGTAGTGGAAAACTTCCGCCCCGACGTAAAGCATCGTCTCGGCATCGACTACGAGGCGCTTAGCAAGATCAATCCGCGGCTGGTGTACGGCAGCATTTCAGGTTTCGGCCAGGACGGACCGTACGCGTCGCGGCCGGGAGTGGATCAGATCGCGCAAGGGATGGGAGGTCTGATGTCTCTAACCGGGCTTCCGGGGCAGGGTCCCGTGCGCGCGGGGATTGCGATCGCGGACACGACCGCGGGACTTTACTGCGCGATGGGGATCCTTGTCGCGCTGCTCGAGCGCGAGGTCTCGGGCCAGGGGCAATGGGTGCAGACCTCGCTGTTACAGGCGCAGATCGCGATTCTGGATTTTCAAGCCACGCGCTGGCTGATGGACGGGCGCGTGCCGCAGCAGGCCGGCAACGATCATCCGACCGCGATTCCCACCGGAGTATTCGCGGCCAGTGACGGCCTGATCAATATCGCAGCGGTCGGCCAGGAGATGTTCGCGAGCTTGGCGCGGATCATGGACTGCTCGCGATGGATCGACGATCCGCGCTTCGCCGATCCCGGCAGCCGCTCGAGAAATCGCGCGCAACTCAACGCCGAGATCGCCGCCGTCGCCAAAACCAAACCGTCGGAATACTGGATCAGAGTGCTCAACGACGCCGGCGTCCCGTGCGGGCCGATCAACACGATCGATCAGGTATTCGCCGACCCCCAGGTGCGGCATTTGGGAATTGCGCAGAGCGTCGAGCACCCCAAACTCGGCAGCATCAAGCTGGTCGGGCAGCCGTTCACACTCTCGCGCACCGATAGCGCACTTACGACCGCGACCCCCGAGGCGGGGCAGCATACCGATGAGATTCTTCGCGAGCTTGGCTACGACGACGCGGCGATCGGCGAGCTTCGCAACCAGCACGCGATTTGATGGATGAAAAACATGAACGCGGAAACGCAAAAGCTGATCGGAAAGAAAGATGCGCCAATCGGATGGATGATCTTTAACCATCCCGAACGGCGCAACGCCGTCTCGAGCGAGATGTGGGAGGCGATTCCGAACGTGCTTGGCGCTTTCGACGCAGACCCCGAGGTCCGCGTGGTGGTGATGACGGGCGCGGGCGACAAGGCGTTTGTCTCGGGCGCGGACATCTCGCAGTTCGAGGATCAGCGCGCCAACCGCGAGGCGAATGATCGCTACAGCGAGCGCAGCGCGCTGGGAACCGCGGCGCTCGCGAGCCTGAAGAAGCCCTCGATCGCGATGATTCGAGGCTTCTGCCTGGGCGGCGGTCTGGCGGTGGCGCTGTCGTGCGATCTCCGGATTTGTGCCGACGACGCGCGCTTTGGAATTCCGGCGGCGCGTCTGGGCCTGGGCTACGGATTCGACGGAGTTAGACGCCTGGTCGATATCGTGGGTCCCGCCTATACCAATGAGATTCTGTTCACCGCCCGCCAGTTCGACGCTCAGGAAGCGCTCAGGATGGGACTGGTAAATCGCGTCGTGGCCGCGGCCCAGCTTGAAGATACCGTGCGCGGCTATGCGCGGACGATCGGAGAGAACGCGCCGCTGACTGTGCGTGCCAGCAAGATGGCGGTGCGCGAGGCATTGAAAGATCCCGCGCGGCGCAAGCTCGAAGTGCTCGCGGCCGCGGTGGCGGCATGTTTTGACAGCGCGGACTACGCGGAGGGACGCCGCGCCTTTATGGAAAAACGCAAACCGAATTTCCAGGGACGGTAGAAAACGGCTAGTCCACGCTCCGCGCCCGCGCGTGCGGAAAATCCCGCAGCGCCTCCCAGGCGAGCGCCGCCGCTGCCACGCGCGAACCGACCCTCAACTTCTCGTACATCCGCTCCAAATGCTTATCCACCGTGCGCCTGCTGATCGAGAGGATCTGCGCCGTTTCCGCGCTGGTCTTGCCTTGCGCGGTCCAGAGCAGAACCGAAGCTTCCCGTTGACTGATCCCCAGGCGATCCTTCAGGTGCCGGGGTTGATCGCATGGCACCGTCTGCGCGAGGCACGAGCTGATCTCGCCGGTAGCGCTCCCGCGCGCAAAGGGCGTACGCGCGCGGCTCTGCGCCTGCGCGTTGCGATACGCCTGCGCAAAGTGGGGCAGCAGCAGATCGAGCATCTCCTGGTCGTGGTCGTCAAAGTCCGCGGATTCCCGGGCCAGCGAAATGGCGATGTGGTCGTCGGTGGCGGGGTCGAGAAAAGGCGCGGCGATCAAATACTCGATACGAAGCGGCCGCAGCGTTGTCTGGTAGAAGTTTCGCCGATGCAGTTGCCTGCGAGTAACGAAATCCGACAGCCGCATCGCGCGCGATTCGCGGGTCCGCGCGAAATGCGCGATCAACGGATGCTCGTCCAGCACGGGGCCCGTCATCGACTCAAAATCGCCAGAGTCGAACTCAGTGATGGCGGGATCCATCTCGAGCGCGATTTGCTGCCGCGCGAGGTTGACCACGTTGAACCCCACGCTATCCGCGTCGATCAGATAGCGCATCCAGTTTATGACGTGCCGGGGAAATTGCTCCAAACTCTGCGGGGCATACAGAGCAGGCAGCAGCGTCAGCAATCTCCGAATTGACCGCTCAGGGATCGCCATAGCATCAAGGTAGGTGGATTTGCGCGCAACTCGCAAGAGGCGCCGATCGCGCTGTGTTTACGGTCATTTGCGCATGCGCCGGCCAAGCCATCCGGTGATTGCCCGATTCACCTCTTGCGGAAATTCCTGCTGCACCCAATGTCCCGCACGATCGATCTGGATCATCTCCAGATCGGAACACAGCGTGGGCATCCCTTCGGCCAGCCGCGGGGGCAGCGCGGCATCCCACTGCGCGGTGATCATCAGCGCGGGGATCGAGAGCTTCGCCGTTCCGATCGCGGGAAGTTCGCGCGCGTTGCGATCTATATTCCGGTACCAGTTGATACCACCGCGAAAGCCGCTCTTCTCGAACGCCGAGGCGTACTCGTCAAGCTCCTCCGGCGTCACGATTAGCGCAGTGTCGGGCGCGAGTTCCTCGATCCGCCGAAACGGATTCATGTCGAACTCGCCCGAGGCCATGAAACGCTTCGCCGATTCCTCGGGACTCTGCGGCGCTCTCATCAGGCGATCGAATATCAGCCGCGCTTTGCTGTCCATCACGCTTTCGGCGCGGCCCGGCTCCTGGAACCATAGGATGTAGTGGCGTTCGTCTTTTCCGCCGACCATCGTGCGCATTACCGAGGTCGGCGGTATCGCCATGTACGGCGTGCATACTCCTATAACGCCCGCGGTGCGCTCCGGATGCAGCACAGGCATCGCCCACGCCACAAAGCCGCCCCAGTCGTGTCCGACAAAAACCGCGCGTTCGATCTCCAGTGCGTCGAGCAGGCCGACCAGGTCGCCAGTCAGCTCGGTGAGTCCGTAGTCGGTGATTGCGGCGGGCGCGCTGGAGTCTCCATAGCCGCGCTGATCGGGTGCGATCGCGCGAAACCCCGCTGCCGCAACCGCGGGAAGCTGATGCCGCCACGAGTATGCGAGCTCCGGAAAGCCATGACAGAAGACCACCGCGGGTCCGGCGCCGGCTTCATGAACGACCAGGTTGATCGACGGCTGATTCCCGCGCGGAGCGATCGGTACGATGCGGCCCTTGGGCCACGCTTGGGTTGGCATTGCGAACTCCTTGAGCTTCCCGAAACTTCCAGAGCGCGATTAGTGGCTCTTCTTGGCGGCTTGTTCTGCCATGAACTTCTGCACGGTGTCGGCTGCCGCCTGCATCGCCTTGCCGATCAGCTCGTGATTGTTGTCGGTGTACCATTGCAGCGACGCGGTGCGGCCCAGGTTGGAGCCGTTGAAGCGCGGCAACACGTGACGCGCAAACAGTTCATACGAGTTCTTGGTCGCCTCGAAGTTCGCCCAGTTGTGCGCGAGCATCAGCAGACATCCGAATCCGCCCGACTGTTTCTCGAGCTTTTCGACCATCGCGATCGCGTCCTCGGGGGTGCCGATCACCGCGCGCCCCGATTTGACCATGCCCTCGGCCGGATCGGCCGCGCCCAGATCGTCGCCGCTCGCGGTCGGATTGATCCGGCTGAAATAATCGACCCACTGGGTCAGTCCAAACTTGACCTCGCGCATCGCCTGCTCGCGGCTCTCGGCGATATGCATCGGAACCACCAGGCGCAAAAGCGCCCGGTCCATCTCGCGGCCGTGCTCGCGCGCGATGTCGCAGGCAACCTGCCAGTTGGTTCCGAGCACGTCGTACGCACCCGCCTGCGACGCCGCCACGCACAGCATCCCGATTCCATAACGGCCCGCGAGCTTCCCGCCCGACGGAGTAAAGGTGCTCGCGACGGCGAACTCGGGCCGCGGGCGCGTGTAGGGCAGCAATTGGCAGCGCGCTTCCTTGAGCGTGTACCATTCGGTTTTCTCGGTGATTACTTCGCCCGCCAGCAGGCGCATGATCACGTCGAGCGATTCCGCCATCCGATCGCGCTGCTTGGGCACCGGCACCCCCAGCATCTCCGCGTCCGACGGCAGCAGGCCCGGCCCGACTCCGAACATCGCGCGGCCCCGCGTCATATGATCGAGCTGGATGATCCGGTTCGCGACCATCAGCGGATGATGATACGGCAGCGAGATCACGCCGGTGCCGATTCGGATGCGCTCGGTGCGCTCGGCCGCGGCGGCGATCATCAGTTCCGGCGACGCGATAATTTCGTAGCCCGCCGAGTGATGCTCGCCGATCCAGGCTTCGTCGAAGCCGATTCGATCCAGATGGGCGATCAGATCGATATCGCGTCTGAGCGCGAGGGTCGGATCCTCGTCGGTCGGATGAAACGGCGCGAGAAAAATTCCCGAGCGCATGCGGTTAGGCCGAATCGTGTTCATTGCGTAGCTCCTCAATTGGCGATGTTTGCTGGCGGATAAGGTGCGATGTCCAGGTCCGGAGTGGCCGGGCGCGCAGGCCGCGCCATGACCTCGCTCACCGCGGCGACAAACTCCGAATCACCGGTCAACGACTCCGGCGGCCGGTTCAAATTTATTACGTCGAAGATCGCCTCGGCGATCACCGGAACGCCGGCGCCCTCGCGCATGATGCGTTCCCACATTTCATTGCTGATCTCGCCCTCGGATTTGACGCCGCCCTGTCCGCGCTCGAGCGCCTGACGGTCGCGCGCGACCGACAGCGACCACGGCTGTCTTACGAATTCAGCTTGCAGCTTGAAGAATCGGTCCGGGAAACCGGGGTCGGCCGGGTCGAACTCGGTGATGGCGTTGCCAAGAATCTGCGAGCATACCGACGCGCTCGTCATCCCCTGGGCGTAAACCGGATTAAACGCGCAGGCCGCGTCGGCGACACACACGAACCCCGCCGGGCCGCTCCATCGCTCGTAATGGTTCCAGATGTTCTGCATGCCGCGGCGATGGAAGATTGCGGAGATTGGTTTCGAGATCGCCAGCGCCTCCGCCACGATCGGCGAGCGCAACTTCGCGCACAGCGCCGCGAAGGATCCGTGATCGGCTGGAAGCTCGCGTCCGCCCCAGGAGGCCAGCGTCAGCAGAAAGCGGTCGCCCTCGATCGGCAGGGTCAGCGCGAAATAATAATCCTCGGGCGCGGTCGGATGCGCCGACGGGTTGAGAAAAATCCCCTTCCACCACCAGCTCGGCGGACGTTCGCCCGCCGGAGGCGCCTGGTACCAGCAGGTGCTGTAGCCCGCTTCGGCATCCACAACTTCCCGCTCGGCGGGCGCAAAACCGATCTGCTCGAGCCACGCCGGCGCGCGCGAGCTGCGTCCGCTGCAATCGACGATCAGGTCCGCGTCGAGGTGGCCGGCGGAACTATCGCCGACCCTGCGTGTGTCGATTCCACTGACGCGGCGCGAATCGCCGGCGGCAAGAGTCAGACGCGTGACCTCGGTCCCTTCGAGGAAATCCACGTTCTTGATCGCCTTCACCCGGTCGCGAATCACCGCCTCGATCAGCAAGCGGCTTGCGAACAGCATCTGATGGCCGGTGCGCCTGCGCTGCGCCCAGCCCTCGGGCTGAAGCGTGGCGAGGTCGAGTCCGGCGTCGAGGTCGAGTCCGCCGCGC
>DATKSB010000185.1:0-8483 GCA_035531855.1 Binataceae bacterium (SeqCode) | reverse complement strand
CTGCTGGACATGGGTTTTCTGCCCCAGTTGCGCCGGATCATGAAGATGGTGCCGAAGCAGCGCCAGACGCTGATGTTCTCGGCGACGATGGCCTCGGGACCCGAAATGATCGCGCGCGAGTTTCTGCAAAATCCGACGCGCGTGACGATCGGCTCGAAGCCCGCGCCGCCCGCGAGTATCCGCCAGGCGATCTATCCGGTCGCGCTCGAAGACAAATCCAAGATGCTGCTGGAAATTCTCAAACGCCCCGAAATCGAAAGCGCGATCGTATTTACCCGCACCAAAAGCCGCGCCGATCGGGTCGCCAAGCTCCTCCAGCGCAACGATATCCGCGCGGTCCAGATTCATGGCGACCGCTCGCAGAGCCAGCGCAACGCCGCATTGGCGGGCTTCAAGGCGCGCCGCTACCGCGTGATGGTCGCGACCGACGTCGCGGCGCGCGGGCTGGATATTCCCGACGTCTCGCACGTGATCAATTTCGACCTTCCCGACGAAAGCGAGAATTATATCCATCGCATCGGCCGCACCGCGCGCATGGGCAAAGCGGGCGAAGCGATTTCGCTGGTCACGCCGGAAGAGCGGGTCACGCTGGCGCGCCTTGAGCGCACGCTCGGCGGAGAACTCGATCGCGCGCATGTCGAGGGTTTCGACAAGCTTGAAATCGCGTCGGCCAAGCCGGTCAAGCTGTTCCGCTCGGCGGGCGCGGGGCGCAACCGGTCGCCGCGCAACCGCACCCGTTCACGCTGGGCCTGAAAAAAAGTAACTGACGGATAAGAGCGCGGCGCGCATCATGCGCGCCGCGCTTTATTTTTGCCCGCGAGCCGGCCGCTCAACCTTTCGGAATCTCACCGACCAGCGACGCGCGCTGCGAAATCTCGATCCAGTTGCCGTCGGGATCGCGGATAAACGAAATCCGCGCGACGGTGCCGAGCGTTACCGGCGCCGCGCCCTCGCGCACGCCCATCGACATGAATCGGCGATGCTCCGCGTCGCAGTCGCGCACCTGGATCGTGATGTAGCGAAAGCCGACCGCGCGCATCCCCGCGATCACCTGGGCGGCCGGCGCCGAGGGTGCGTCTTCCGCGCGATGCGCGGCCGGGTCGCGCGCAAAGCTGATGATTGTTTCGCCAATCTGGTAGCGGCGTTCGTCGATCTTTTTTCCGCCCAGCGCTTCGCCGTAAAAGCGTGCGAATGCCGCCTCGTCGGTCACGGCGACATGAATCTCGATCTGATTGATGCCGCGCTGCCCGCTCGGCACCAGCTCGATCTCGTTGCCGTCGGGATCAGCCATCCGCATCGGGATCGGCGTGCGCGAATCGGCGATCGTGACGCGCGAGTAGCCGCCTGCGATATGCGCGGGCAGCGGATCGCGCGAGTCATTGAGCTTCAGTACTGAGCCGAGCAGGCCCATGCGATGCTGCCGCATGCCGCCGCCGAGCGGCAGAATTTCTTCGAACGGCAGCCGCAGACGTTCGGCGTAAAACGCGCGCAACTCCTCGATCCGGTTGGTAAAGAAGCCCACATCGACGAATCGTTTGGCCAGTTCCATGTTTCACATCCGTTGAATGACGATTATCTCCGCTACCATACCGCGCCGCCGCGGCGCCATCGATGCGCGCGCCGCGTTCACGCTCGATGCGCCTGCAGGGTGCCGCGCTTGAGCGCGCGTTCCTTCATCATCGCGAAGAACACCGGCACCAGGATCAGCACGTGAATCGTTGAGGTGACCATCCCACCGACGATCGGCGCCGCGATCGGTTTCATCACATCGGCGCCGATTCCCGACTCCCACAATATCGGCGCCAGGCTCAGCATCACCACCGCCACCGTCATCAGTTTCGGCCGCAGGCGATGCACCGCGCCGTCGATCGCGGCCTCTTCGATCGCGGCGTGATCGACAGTGCCCGCGGCGATTCGGCGGTCGAGCGCTTCGTCCAGATAGATCACCATCACGACCCCGGTCTCGACCGCGATGCCAAAGAGATCGATGTACCCGACGGCGACCGCGACGCTGAAGTCGTAGCCGAGGATCCATTGCAGCAGCAGACCTCCAGTCAGCGCATAAACGCAGGGAAATAACAGCACCAGCGTCTCCGCGACCGAGCCGAACAGCATGTACAGCAGCATGAAGATCGCGACGAATACCGCCGGCAGAATAAGCGTCAGGCTCCTGCGCGCGCGCAACTCGAACTCGTACTCGCCCGACCATTTGAAAGAGTAACCGGGCGGCATTTTAAGGCGCTGATCGAGCAGGCGCTGGGCCTGATGAACGTAGCCGCCGTAATCGCTGGTCGAAAGATCCACGTACACGTAGCCGGTCAGCTCGCCGTCTTCGTCGCGGATCATCGTGGGTCCCGGCGCGAGCGTGATCGACGCAACCTCGCTCAGCGGAACCTGCGCGCCGGCGGGCGTCGCAAGGAGCACCGCGCCAAGCGCCTCTGGATTCGAGCGATAGTCGCGCAGGTAGCGCACGCTGATCGGAAATCTCTCGCGGCCGTTGATAACGGTCGAGATATTGTCGCCGCCGATCGCCGACGACACCGCCGCCTGGATGTCATCGACCGTCAATCCGTAGCGCGCCGCGACCGCGCGGTTCGGCGTAACGTTGATATAGAAGCCCTGCGAGACGCGCTCGGCGAATACGCCGCGGGTGCCCGGCACACCGCCCAGAATCTTCTCCATCGCGAGTCCGATTCGCTGAATCTCTTCGAGTTGAGGACCCTGAATTTTCAGCCCGACCGGAGTTTTGATTCCGGTCAACTCCATGTCCAGCCGGTTCTCGACCGGCATGGTCCAGGTGTTCGATAGCCCCGGGTAATGGAGCTTCGCGTCCATCGCGGCGATCAGGCTGTCGTAGGTCGTGCCGGCGGGCCAATCGCTGCGCGGCTTCAGCATCACGGTCGTGTCGAACATATCCATCGGCGCGTTGTCGGTCGCGCTGTCGGAGCGGCCCACGGTGCCGAACACGCTTTCCACTTCCGGGAACCCGCGGATAGTCAGATCCTGCTGCTGCAACAACGCTGTCGCCGACGTGATCGAAATACCCGGCAGCGCGGTCGGCATGTAAAGCACCGAGCCCTCGAACAGCGGCGGCATGAACTGGCTGCCGATCATGAGCGCGAGCGGCAGAGTCAGCGCGAGAAAGACGAGGTTGGCCATGATCGTGATCGCGCGATGCCGCAGGCACCACTTGATCACCGGCCGGTAGAGCGCCTGGAAAAACCGCGAGAGCGGATTTTCATTCTCGGGACGAATCCGCCCGCGAATCAGCCACAGCATCAGGATCGGAACGATCGTCACCGCCAAAATTGACGACGACGAAATCGCCAGCGTCTTGGTCCACGCCAGCGGCCGGAACATCCTCCCCTCCTGCGCTTCGAGCATAAATACCGGCAGGAACGAAACCACGATTATCAGCAGCGAGTAGAATAACGGACGGCCGACCTGCTTGGCCGCGCCGAGCAACACCTGAGCGCGCTCGTCCGCTTCGGAAGCCTTCGCACTGTCGCCGCCGCGAGCGGCGATCCACTCGCCCAGATGGCGATGCCCGTTTTCCACCATCACGATCGACGCATCGACCAGCACCCCGATCGCGAGCGCGAAGCCTCCGAGCGACATGATGTTCGAGCTCACGTTCAGGAAGTACATCGGGATGAACGCCGCGAGCAGCGCGAGCGGAATCGTGATGATCGGAATAAGCGCCGAGCGGAAGTGCCACAGGAACACGATGATCACCAGGCTCACTATGATCGCTTCCTCGACGAGCGCGCGGCGCAGGGTCCGGATCGAATCGGTAATCAGGCCCGCGCGATCGTAGCCCGCGACGATCTCGACGCCGGGCGGCAGCGTCTTCTGAACCTCCGCGATGCGCTGCTTTACGCCGTCGATAACGCGCAGCGCGTTTTCGCCGTCGCGCATCACGACGATTCCGCCGACTACTTCACCTTCGCCGTTGAAATCCGCCGCGCCCTCGCGCAAGTCGGGTCCGAAGCTCACGACGCCGAGGTCGCGGATCAGGACCGGAGTGCCGGCATGATCGGCGACCGGGATATTTTCCAGATCGGCGAGCGACTTGATATAGCCGAGCCCGCGAATCTGGTAATCGGCGCCCGACATTTCGAGCACGCGGCCCCCGACCTCGTTGTTGCTCGCGCGGATCTTGTCGATCACGCTCTGGAGCGGCACCTTGAGCGCCAGCATCCGGTTGGGATCGAGCCTGACCTGATACTGGCGCACAAAGCCGCCGATACTCGCGACCTCGGCGACTCCCTGCACAGTCTCGAGCGCGTAGCGGACCTTCCAGTCCTGCAGCGCGCGCAAATCCGCCAGGCTCTGGTTGTGCCCTCGATCGACAAGCACGTATTCGTAAACCCATCCCGCGCCGGTCGCGTCGGGACCGATTACCGGCGACACTCCGGCGGGCAGGCGGCCGACGAGCTGCTGCATATATTCCAGCACGCGCGAGCGCGCCCAGTAGAGATCGGTCCCGTCCTGGAACACGACGTACACATACGAATCGTTGGGCATCGTCTGCGCGCGAACCGCTTTGACCTTCGGCGCCGCCAGCATCGCGGTAACGATCGGATAGGTCACCTGGTCCTCGATCAACTGCGGAGGCTGGCCCATCCAACTGGTGTGGATGATCACCTGCACGTCGGAGATGTCGGGCAGCGCGTCGAGCGGCACGCGCTCGATCGACCATCCGCCGGCGAGCACGATCACCAAAACGGCAACCACGACCAGAAAGCGATTGCGACTACAGGAATCGATTATGCCGTCAATCATCGCCGCGCCTCCGCGCTTACAGCGCCATCGGTCCGGCGACCGTGATGCTCATCTGCCTGGTCGTGGGGATGCGGCCGGCTTTTTGCGCGGAGATTGTGACCGTGAAGGTCCCGCCGCCCGCCAGCGTTATCGCGCCGCTGTATTTTCCCCCACCCTGATCGGCCAGATCGGCTTCGACCCGAACCGCCGCCATCCCCATCGAGGGCATCGCCGGCATGAAGAAGACCACCTGCACCGTAGCTCCCGTGATCGGCGCGCCGCCGGGCTCCGTGAGAGTTACGTTTACGGTGTTTTTTCCCTTCGCGGGCGGCGACGGATCAGTGGTCATCGCGAGCGTTGCGGCGGGCGCGGCGCTCTGACCCGAGTTGGCGACAGCCTGCTGAGTCGAACCGGGCGGAGGCGGAGTATAGCCGCCGATCGCGGCCTGAAGCTGGCTTTCGGAATCGATCAAGAAATTCGCCGAGCTCACGACCCGATCGCCCGCGCGCAGACCCTTGCGAACGATAAAGTTGTCGCCGACGCGCGCGCCCAGCGCGACCTCGACCGGAGTCAGGTAGCCGTCGCCGCGATCGACGAACACGATATTGTGCGTGCCGGTCTGCAATACCCCCGCGGCTGGAATTACCAGCGCTCGTCCGAGCCGCCGCGTCAGCGCCACCTGCACGAACATCCCGAGCTTCAGCGCGGCGTCGGGATTATTAAGCACGGTGCGGACTCGCGCAGTGCGGGTCGCCGGATCGATCGAGGGCCAGATGTAATCGACCTTGCCGCTGAAAAGGCGGCCCGGATATGAATCGACCGTGACTGCGGCAGGATCGCCGATTTTGATTTCGCCCAGCCGATCCTGAAACACCGCGGCATAAACCCATACCGTGTCGAGATTCGCGATCGTGTAAAGCCGCGTCGAGGGGTCGGCGTACATATTCGGCAGCGCGGCGCGGTCAGTGATATAACCGGTCGCGGGCGAATCGATTTCGATTTCGCTATGAACGGTGCGCTCGCGTTGCAGGCGGCGAATCTCGCGCTCGGGGACGCCAAACAGGCGCAGCCGATCGAGCGACGCCGAGACCATCGTGGCAGCTCCGCCCGCCACGCCTTCGACGGTGCTGTCCTTTACGCCGGCGCGTTCGCCGACTGCGATAAGATATTCGTTCTCGGCGTTTACCAGGTCGGGACTATAGATCGTGAACAGCGGCCCGCCCTTGCGCACGAGCTGCCAGTTTTCATTGGCGAAGACGCGCCGGATCCATCCGGGAAACCGCGTCTGGACATAGCTTTCGCGTTGTTCGTCGGCCTCGACGGTGCCGGTCGCGTCGATTCGGTCGGTAAGCGCGCGCTCTTCGACCGTCGCGAGCTGGAGCCCAATCATCTGGCGGCGCTCCGGCGACACTTCGATCGGAACCAGATGCGGCGCTCCCGCGCCCTGCGCGCGTGCGGGACGCGACGCCGCCGTCACGAGCGCGATCGGCAGAATCGCGATCGCAAATTTCAGGGACTTCATGAATTTTCTCCGATGATCCGCTCGACATGCGCGACTGCGATTTCATGGTCGGCGATCGCGCGCAGGTAGCCCTCGCGCAGTTCGAGCACCGCGGTCACCGACGACAGCATGGTCTGGAAATCGACCTTGCCGGTGCGATACGCGGCGCGCGCCGAGTTCATCGTCGCCTCGGATTGCGGGATCAACCCGTCACGGTACATGTCGATAATCCTGTTCTGGGTGCGAATCGAAATCAGGCTCGCCTGCAGGTCCGACAGCGTTGCCAGACGCGCTGCGCGCAGCGCGCTTAGGGCCGATTGCTTTTCGAGCGCGGCCTGCTCGACCGCGGGCGTCTGCTTGCGCCAGAAGTAGAGCGGAATCTTCGCGCCAACCGAGAGCATGTAGTAATCGGCGAAGCCCGGCCCGGTCTTTTCGTAGGTGTAACCGAGGTCAAAGTCGGGCCAGTAATCGTGACGCGCCATTTCGAGCGCATTTTCGGTGCGCGCCACGGCAGTCTGCGCCATCTTCAAATCTGGAGAACCGGAGTCGGCGGCGGCCGCGATTTCCTTTTCGCCGAGCTTGAACGGGGTCGGGGTGATATCGGCGATCTCGATATTGTGCGAATCCTGCTCGCGTCCGAGCATCGCCTTCAGATTCGCCTCGGCCGCCTCGATATCGTCGTGATTCATCTCGAGATCTTTGAGGATAGCGGTCATTGCGAGCTGCGCCTTCAGCACGTCCTGCTGTGGCGCGCTGCCGGTGCGATACTGCGCGGCGGTCGCGCTCGCGATCGAGCCGAGATCGGCACGCGTCTGTTCGAGCAGGCTGCGCGATCGAGTCAGGAAAAAAAGATTAAACGCGTCGCCGCGAACTTTCTCGGCGACATTGCGCTGCGCGGCGAGCACGCTTTCGCCGGCGGTCTCAGCGTCTTTTTTCGCCTGCTCGGACCGGAGCCTCAGCTTTCCCGGCCCCGGAATCTCCTGCGAGAAGCCGAATCCGGTGTAATAGAAGTTGCTCGATTCATAGCCGGAAAACGGCTGCGGGCTGCCAACCGTGAAATGCTGGAGCGAGACTTCCGGGTCGGGCAGGGTCGCGGCCTGGATCGGCGCGCGCGTCGTTGCCCGCCAATGGCTTTGCGCGGCGGCGATCTCCGGACTCGCGCGCATTGCCTCGGTCACCAACGCGTCAACCGCGACCGGTGCGTCGGGCTCGGCCGCCGATCCGCGCCCCGCGGCGATTCCAATTCCGATCACAATCGCTAGCGCGAGCTTTGTGTGAAAATGTTTTTGCCGCGGCTTATGCTTCGGCTCCATCTCGATTCACCCGTCACCTAGTCGGCTTCGCCGCGCGTAATTGCGCGCGAGCGAGATTCCTGAACCGCGATTACCGGCGCCGCGCGCGTATCGGCGCGTCGGCGCGAGTAATCGCGCTCAAAGACTCATCAACAATTTGGCGAAATCAGATCTGGAACGAGCAGAGCCGCGACGGCGACGGCGATTCCGCGGGTGGAGATTCGTCCCGCGCGATCATCGTCACCGCGATACGCCGGACCGGCGTCAGGACCGCGAACCAGGACGCGCTCACGTGGCGTTGCGCACCCGGCTCCTTGACCGACGCCTTGGCGGATGCCGTGACGGCATCGTGCGGCGCGACACGGCAGCATCGCGCGGCATCGCGGCTATTTCGCGCGGGCGCGGGACAGGAGGTCGAGCAGCAGGTCAGCGCCGCCGACGCGCTTAGCCCGGCCGTGGCGACTCCGCCGGTGGAGGCGAGCATCGCAAGTGCGAGCACAAACATGGCGGCACGGCGCAGCATCGCAGCCATCGTAAGGCGCCGGAAGACCCCGCGCAATACGGTCCACTGAGCAGGTTCGGGCGCGCTTCTATTTTTTTCCCATCTGGGTTATGTCTAGCCTGATCAATCACCATACCTGCGAGGATGAGAGATGGACTTTTCGCCTAGCCCGAAAACCGAAGATTTGCGTAAACGCGTTTCCGCCTTCATGGACCAGTACGTCTATCCGGCCGAGAAGGTGGTTATCACGCAGGAACGCGCCGATTCCCACGAAGAACATCCCGTAATGAAAGACATCAGGAAGAAGGCCAAAGCTGAGAAGCTCTGGAACCTCTTCCTGCCCGATGAAAAATGGGGCGCCGGTCTCAAAAACTACGAATACGCTCCGCTGTGCGAGGTCATGGGACGCAGCCCGCTCGGCGCG
>DATKSB010000184.1:0-10747 GCA_035531855.1 Binataceae bacterium (SeqCode) | reverse complement strand
GGAGATCATTACCAAGCTCGATATCGTGCCTCCCAACGTGACCTCCCGCATCCACGTCTATCGGCTCAAGAACGCGCAGGCGCTCGAGATGGTTCAGGTTATGAACAACCTGCTCAACGGCGGCGGCGCTCCAACCACGCTTTCGCCCACCACCGGCCGCGGCTCGCTTGGCCGCAGCAGCGGCATGGGTGGCATGATGGGCGGGATGGGCGGCGGTGGAATGGGCGGCGGTTTCGGCGGCATGGGCGGCGGGATGGGCGGCTCGAGCATGGGCGGCGGCATGATGGGCGGCATGGGCGGTGGCGGAATGGGCGGGATGGGCGGCATGGGCGGTGGAATGGGGGGAATGGGCGGCGGCATGGGCAGCGGGATGGGAATGATGAGCGGCAACTCATCGGGAACTTCCGGTTCCGCTTCGGCCAGCACCACCGGCGGCAAGGGCACCAATTTCTTGAACCCGGTAAATATCACCGCCGATCCAGCAACCAACTCGATGGTGGTCAGCGCGTCGCCGCAGGACTGGGCTACCCTGAAGCAGATTATCGATGAGCTCGACGTTCCGCGCGTGCAGGTTTTTGTGCAGGCAGTGATCGTCGAAGTCAGCGCCGAACGCAGCCGCCAGCTCGGCTTCGAATACAGCGCCTTGAACGGAATCGGCACCGCCGCGCTGAACTATGGAAACCTTTCTAACGCCCTCACCAATCCGCTTGGGCTGAGCGGCCTCGCGATCGGTGTCGCCTCAAAGAGCCTGTGCGAGATCCCCTCGACCATAGCCGCCGGCGTGGGAGCGACCGGAACCACTGGCGCTGCCGCCGCTACCCTGATCACGGTTCCGTGCGACGTCGCCCTGCTTGAAGCGCTCGAGACCGACACGCACACCAACGTCCTTTCCGCGCCGACCCTGCTCACCGCCGACAACGAAGAGGCGATGATCGTGGTTGGCCAGAACGTGCCCTTTGTCGGCTCGGCTTCGGCCAACGCCGGCCTGCCCGGGCAGATCTTCAATTCGGTCGATCGCCAGAACGTCGGGATCACGCTGGATATCGTGCCGCAAGTTTCCGAAGGCGATTACGTCAAGCTCGACATGTATGAGGAAGTTTCCAACGTGGTCGCCAGCACCGCCAACAATCCGCTCGGACCGACCACCACCATCCGCTCGGCGTCAACCAGCGTGATGGTGCAGAATCATCGCACTGCCGTAATCGGCGGATTGCTCTCGAGCCAGGACAGCGCCTCGAACCAGGGCATCCCGTATATCTCCGATATTCCGGTGATCGGCAATCTGTTCAGCTTCAAGAATAGCGATCGGCAGAAAGATAATTTGATCGTGTTCCTGACCCCGCACGTGGTTCGCGACCGCGGGCAGTTGCGCGACCTCGCGCTTGATGAGCGCCATCAGTTCATCAATTCAATCGGCCGCAAGGAAGTCCACGACATGCCGGCCTCGCAGATTCACGAGCTGTATAAGCCGTCGTTCTCGATCGCCGTGCCGCCGGCAGCCGACCTTGGCGTGCCTTCGGCTCCTCCGGGAGCGCCGTCCGCCGGCGATATTCCGCCACCCGCGTCGAGCGGCAGTTCGCCCTCGGGTGAGACGCCCTTCAATACCGAAGAGATCGGGCCTTCGAGCATGCGCGCTCCGTCCGGCGCCGGCGGAGTTCCCGTCGCCAGCAGCGGCGCGGGCATCATGCCTTCTTCGCGCGCGTTCGACGCGACCCGGGCTGGAGCGGCGCCGGCGGCGCCCTGAGCTGCATCCACACTTGACTTGATCGTGAACCCAATTTCTTCCCGCACCTGGCGCGCGGACTTGATTCCGCGCGCCGCTCTTCGCGAACCGCGATGCCCCGGCAGATAGGCGGACTGCAAGCGCGCGTCGAATGGGCGGGCGCCGCGGCGTATATCGCCGCGATGCGCGCGTTGCCGCTGGACCGCGCGGTGCGCCTGGGCGCAAAGCTCGGCAGAATCGCGATGGAAGTCGATCGGCCCAATCGTCCGATCGCGCTAAAAAATCTCGAAATCGCGTTTCCCGAAAAGTCCGTCGCGCAGCATCTCGAAATCCTGCGCGGCAGTTACCGCAACTGGGGCCGGATGGCGGCCGAGTGGTCGCATATGCGCAAGCTCAACCGCTCCAATATCGAAGAGGTTGTCACCTACCAGGGCAAGGAACATTGGGACGAGGCCGAACGAATCTCGAAGGGCCGCGGAATTATCGTGCTGACGGCGCACTTCGGCAATTGGGAATTGCTTAACGTCGCGCATTCGGTTTACGGCTACCGGATCGCGATCGTTAACCGTGTGTTGCGCAATCCCCTGATGGACAAGGCGGTGCGCGCCGCGCGCGTCAGCTTCGGCAACGCTCTAATCGAGCGCAAGACCGGCGGTCTGACCGCGATGCGCCTGCTCAGAAAAAACTGGCAGGTCGCGATCACGCTCGACCTCGATGTGCGCAAAGGTGTATTCGTCGATTTCTTCAGCCTTCTCGCCTCGACCAGCGACGGCGCCGCCCGCCTTGCGCTCGCCACCGGAGCGCCGGTCGTACCGACCTTCATGGTGCGTCAGGGCGCGGGCGCAAAGAACAAGATCACGATTTATCCGCCAGTGGAGATTCAGCACACCGCTGATCGCGCCGTCGACATAATCGAGAACACCCAGCGCTTCGTCCGGCCGATCGAATCGATGATCCGCGCGCATCCCGACCACTGGAACTGGATCCATCGCCGCTGGAAAACCCGCCCCCCCGGCGAACAGCGCTTCTATTAAAATCGCCTGGCGCGGATCCGGAACCTTCGCGGCCGATCGAAGCCTTCACTGGTGGAAGAAAGCCGCGGCCAGGAACGCCGCGATCATCAGCACGCCATACTCGAGGTGGAGCTGGACCGAGCGCATCAGCGCGAGGTTGAGTTTTTTTGCTGCCGTCTCGCGCATCACGATTTTGATTTGGCTGACGGCGCGCGGAACGGTCAAAAACGCGATCAGTCCGATCCAAGGAATCGCGCCGGCGACGATCGCGAGCAACGTGGTCGAGTAGGCCAGCAGGTCCAGCGCGAGCAATTCGTAGTTGGCGCCGCTGCGCCCGAGCATCGTCGCCAACGTTCGTTTGCCGTGAATTCGGTCGCTGTCGATATCGCGGATATTGTTTGCGTGCAGGATTCCCGCGACCAAAAAACCCAGCGGAACCGAAGCCGCGAGCACGTTCCACGTGAAACGCAAAGCCATCACGTAATACGAACCCACCACGATCGCGGGTCCCATGAAAATAAACACGGTCAACTCGCCGAGCGCGATATACGCTAGCGAAACCGGGCGCGCCGTGTAGAAGTAGCCGGCCGCGACCGACGGAATTCCGATCGCGAGAATCGGCCATCCGCATAGATAGACCAGGACCAGTCCCGCCGCCGCGCCAATCGCGAACGCCGCGATTCCGCCGCGCCACACCTCGTCGGGGGCGAGCAATCCGCGCTGGATAACCATGCTCGGGCCGAGCGACTCGTTCGAGTCGGCGCCGCTCTGGAAATCGTAATAGTCATTGATGAGATTGGTGCCCGCCTGGATTGCCATGGCGCCGGCCAGCGCGAGGACCATTCGTCCGGGCGAAAAGAAACCGTCGCGCGCCGCGATCGCGACTCCGAGCAGGACCGGAATTGCCGCGGCGCTGAGAGAAGGAGCGCGAATCGCCTGAATCCAGATTCCGAAGGCTCCGGGACGCGCGCCGCCGCCCTGCGAAATTGCCGATACGTCTGTCACGCCTAAAATTGCTCCGAGATTCTACAGCAGAACCTTGTCTTCCCTTAGTTGCGCGACCTCGTCCGTGCTCATCCCGAGGAGTTCAGAGAGCACTTCGCCGGTATGCTCGCCGATCATCGGCGCGCCGGAGTAGCGCGGCTCGATCGCCCCGAAGCGCACCGGCAGTGTCGGCACCATCCGCTCGCCGACTTCGCCATGCTTCAACGTGGCCAGCATCCCGGAGGACAGGAACGCGTGGTCGTGCATCAGGTCCTGAGTATTGTACACCGGTCCGGCGGCGAGGTCGCGCTCGCGCAGCCGCGCAACCAGATCCTCGCGCGCGAAATTCCGCGTGCGCGCGGCGACCTCCGCGTCGAGCGCGTCAACATTGCGCAGCCGCTCCGCCACCCGTGTGAATTTCGGATCCGTCGCCATCGAGCCGACGCCGAGGATCTCGCACAATGCGGCGAATTCCGCGTCGCTCGAAATCGCGATCGCCACCCATTGGTCGTCGCCGGACACCGGATAGACTCCGTGCGGCGCCATCGCGTCGTCGCGATTACCGGCCGGACCCGGGTCGCGCCCGTTCATAAAATGCTCGAGCATCGCCTCGGGGATCATCGTGGTGACCATCTCGGCCATCGATAGATCGAGGTACTGCCCTTCGCCGGTGCGATCGCGATGGTGCAGCGCGGCGAGCAGGAAGAAGACCATCCCGGTGCCGACCGCGAAATCCGGCCACGTCCCGCCGATCCCGCATGGGAAGCCGTTTGGATATCCGGTCAGATGGCACAGGCCCGCGTATGCCTGCGTGGTCGGCCCGAAGCCGACGGTGCGCGCGTAAGGACCGTCCTGTCCGAGAGGAGTTCCGGAGAGCATGATGATGTCCGGACGAATCTTGCGCAGGTCTTCGTAGCCGAGGCCGTACTTGCTCATATTTCCGACGGTGAAATTCTCGGTCACGACGTCGCTGAGCTTGACCAGTCGCCGCGCGATCTCCTGGGCCTTCGGATGCGCCAGATGAAGCGTGATTCCGCGCCGCGAAAAATTGATCGCGTCGTAGATACCGCTGCGGTTGAAGCCCGGCACTCCGTCGGTGCCGGTCAGAAATCGCACCAGGTCCGGCGCGGAAGTCGATTCGACCCGAATCACGTCGGCGCCGAGCGCGCCCAGCCACGCGGTCGCGTGTGGCACCGCGAAAATCCAGCCGAAATCGAGAATCCTGATTCCCTCGAACGGAAGCCGCGCCATCAGATCACCCGTGCGGCGTGCAGGCTTTCGAGTTCGTTTGGCGAAAGTCCCAGCCGTTCGACAAAGATTTTGCGATTATGCTCGCCCAGGCGCGGCGCTCCGCGCTTGATCCGCCACGGCGTCGCGCTCATGCGGCACGGCGCCCCGGGCATCCGCACTTTCTTCGCGGCAGGATGGTCATGATCGACGAAGAAATTCCGCGCCCTGTATTGCGCGTTGTCCGCGACTTCGGCCGCGGTATGCACCGGAAAGCACGGCACGTGCTGGGCCTGCGCCTTCTCGAACGCGGTGGCGCGGGTTTCGTTCGAGAGCCAGTCGATCACCGCGGCCTCGATCGCGTCGATATGCGCGGCGCGCGCGACCGGCGATCCGAACATCTCGCTCTCCATCCATTCCGGGTCGCCCATCACCTTTTTCCATCCGCGCCAGAAACGATCGGTGCCGGCATTAAAGCTGACCCATCCGTCGGTCGATGGATAAACCCATTGCGCGCCGCGTTTGATCCGGGTGCGGGTTCGTTCGTAGATAGGCGCGTCGGGCGACTCGTGCGAATAGACGCCGAGATTCGGCCGCAGCATCGAAACCATCGCAAGCCACTGGCTCGCGTCGATATGCTGCCCGCGTCCGGTATTTTTGCGATCGAATATCGCCGCCATCGCGGCGGACGCCGCGGTATATCCGGTCAGATAATCCGCCTGCCGCCCCGCGAGCTTCAGCGGCGGTTCGTTCGGCGGATCGGTCACCTGATGCCACGGCGTCTCGAAGCCGACTCCGCTCATGTGGGTCGCGACCAGATCGCCGCCGCGATAATCGCGATAGGGCGAATCGGTGCCGAAATAAGTAACCGACACGGCGATCAGCTTCGGAAATCGATCGGTAAGCGTGCGCCAGTCCAGCCCGAGCCGCGCGCAAACCGCCGGAGCGTTCGGATTGAAAACAATATCGGCGCGCTCGAGCATCCGCATCAACAGATCGCGCGCACGCGAATTTTCCAAATCGAGCGTAACGCCAAGTTTATTGGTGTTGAGAAACAGATGCAGCCCGCCGGTCTCGGGATCGGGCTTATCGTCGCGAAACGGACCGAGCTGCCGCTCGCGCGCACCCGAGCGCGGCGGCTCGACCTTGATCACCTCGGCGCCAAAGTCGGCGAATGATTTCGCCGCCATCGCCGCCGCGAGAAACGGCATCGTGTCGAAGCACGGCAACTCGACAACGGAAAGGCCGGCGAGCGCCTCGGGCGGCTCGGCATGTTCCGCGGACTGCGCCATCAGATACGCGCCTCCGCGATGCGATCGATCAGCCCGACCAGCTCGCCCATCGAGTTGATCACATGGTCGGGCCGGAAGCTCGGATGGGTCCGCAAGTAATCGGCCGACGCGGTTCCGGTCGCGACTGCGACCGACGCGCCGAATCCCGCCTGCGCCGACGCCATGATATCGCGCGGCTCGTCGCCGACGTACATGCACGCCCGAGGAACCATCGCGGCGCGCGCGGCGGTCTGGCGCAAGAGCTCGGTCTTGTCGAGCAGCTCTTTCATCGAGGAGACCGGCTGCGTCACCACCTGATCGAGATGCGCCGCGATTCCTACCATCGCGAGCTTGGCGACAAGTTGCCTGGGGTCGCCGGGGCGGCTGGTGATTACGGCGGTCGCGTAGCCGCGGCGCTTCAGCTCGGCCAGCGTTTCCACCACGTGCGGCAGCACTTCGAGGCGCTCGGTCTGATCGATCTCCGTCATAAAGTAGGCAAACGCGAGCTTCATGTACTCGGGACGCTTATGCTCGGGAACGCCGAGCCAGAGATCGGAATTGCGCAGCGCCTCGTGATAACGCTCGCGGGTCAGTTCCGGCTGATGCCCGAAATCGCGCAGAGTGTTGCGCGCGGCGATATACAGCGGGCCATGGATATCGACCAGCGTACCGTCCAGGTCGAAAAATATCGCCTTAAATTCCCGCGCTGACAACCGGATTACCTTTGCGCCGCCCGAACAAACCCAAACAGACCGAAGCGGCCGTGATGTTCTGCCTCTAGAAGCCCTTTGCCTCGGCGCTTGTCAAGCGTGGCTAGCCCGCGGATCGGACGCTGGCGTGCGTGGACGCGGTTGGAGCCTGGCGCTGATACAGCAGCAGGTACTCGCGGCGGCCGCCGATAACTCTTTTCACATAGTCGCGCGTCTCGCGGTAGCCGATATTCTCGACCCATTCGTCGTCGGGTCCGGGGAATTTGCTGGTCCAGTTCTGCACCGCGTGCTCGCCGCCGTTGTATGCGGCTACGGCTTTGAATTCGTCGCCCCCGAACATCGCGAAAAGATTTTCGAGGTATGAGGTGCCGAGCGAAACGTTGACTGCGGGATCGTAGAGGTCGAGTCCGCCGCTCGACTCCATCCCGCTTTGCCGAGCCACCCGCCGCGCGGTCGAGGGCAGCAATTGCATCAGTCCCTGCGCATCGGAACCCGACTTCGCACGCGGATTGAACAGACTCTCCTGCCGCGCCAGCGCCAGCACCAGCCACGGATCAAGCGAGCGCTGGTGCGCGGCCGAGCTGAACAAATTCCAGTACGCGCGCGGATAGCGGATCCGCTCGGACTCCGCCGGACCCAGATCGCCGCGCTTCTCCATCCGGGCTGCGGCACCGATAGCGTCGTACCACGCGTCGGCCGAGATCAATCCGGCGAGCACAAACGCACGGAGATTCGGATCGCCCGCCGACTCGCCTTCCAATGCGCGGAGCTCTCCCGCCTCGAGCTCCTTTATTCCAACCGCCCGCAGCGCATCGATGCGGCTCAAATGAAAGCGAACAATCGCCGAGTTACTCGACGGGACACCGGCGAACGACGGATCGGACGCCGAGGCCGCCGGCAGTTCGGGTGCGGCCGCTGCGACGCGGCGGCTCGCGAGCGCCGGATAGTAGTTGCTGTCGATACTGCCGGCCAGACGCAGATAAATGGCACGCGCCCCCGCGGGGTCGCCGCTCTTTTCGAGCGCTCGCGCGTGCCAATAGTCGAACATGTCGCGGTCCGAGGCGCTGTGCGCGTGCGGTCGCATCGCGGAAAACATCCGCGCCGCCGATGCGTAGCGCGCGGTCATGAAATAGGTCCACGGCGCGCGAAAACGCGCATCCTCGGCGGATTCGCTCGACGGGTATTTCGCGTACAGCCGCGCGTACTGCGCGCGCGCCGCGTCGTAATCGCGAAGCTCCTCATCGATTCGCCCGAGCCGTAGCATCGCTCCCGGCGCATGCGCGCTGCCCGGAAATTCCTCCACGATTCGCTGAAACGCGTCGCGAGCGCGATCGGAATCGTCCTCGCGCCAGTAAAGCAGCGCGAGCGCGTTCAGCACCGACGCGGCGGATGGCCCCGCGGGCGCGATCGCAAGATATTTGAGCAGTGCGCTCTTCTCGCGCGATGGGTCGCTATGCGAGGCCTGTGCTTCGAGCCACAGCAGCTCGGCCCGAATCGGGGTGGACGGACTCGACGCGAGCGCGCGCTCGATTTGCGCCATTGCGAGTACGGGCTGCCCCTCGCGCAACAGCAGCTCGGCCTCGCTCTTCCGGTAATCGAGCGTTGCGGTTGGTGCGAGCGCGGGATTCGCCGTGAGCATCAAATACGCAAGCGTGCGCGCGTCGGTATCGGCGCCACTGTGCGGATAAAGATTTCGCAAGTCCATCGCCTGCGCATAGGCGTCGCTCTGGCGCCCCATCGCGGCCATCGCCATGGCTTCGGACAGACGCGCGTTCTGCTCCAGCGCCGTGCCGGATGATTGAGTTGCGAGATGCGCCGCGACCGCGGCAGCTTCCGACGCGCGTCCGAGCTTCAGAAGCGCGCGCGCGAGTTCAAGCTCGCCGGGCGGAGTCATCACGCTCTGCGGATAGGTATTTCGCAACCGCTCGAAGGTGGTCGCGGCGCCGGCGAGGTCGCGCTGATCGCGCTGGGCCGAACCGAGGTAGAATAACGCGTAATCGGCGAGCGCCGGAAAATTATTCGCCGCGTAGGTCAGTTTCGGAATCGCGCCGGCCGCGTCGCGCGACCGGTACGCGCGGTAGCCGTCGGCGAACGCCTGGCGCGCACTCGCCGGCGCGCCGTCGGGAGGCAGCGTGGGAGGTGTCGCCTGCGCGGAGGCTCCTGGAGCCGTCGCCGACGGCTGAGCGTTCGCGGATCGCGAGTGCGCCACCGCACTGGCGCATCCATAGAGCACAATCGCGCCAAGGATTGTCCATCGCAATCGGCGGCGCAAAATGATTTTCATCTAATCGTGGTTAGCGCACGCAGCGCGGCGCTTCAATCGACCATCGCTACTGCGCACCGCTGGCTCGCGACGCGCCGCAACCGGTATCCTTGGCTCGCAGCTGCAAAATGACTTCTTCATCACAATCGCAGAAACTGATACTTGCCTCGGGCTCGCCGCGCCGCCGCCAGCTTCTGACCGCCGCGGGGCTATCATTCGAGGCGATCGAAAGCGCAATCCCCGAGCGCCGCAAGGGCGGCGAGAGCGCGCTCGACTATGCGCCCCGGATGGCGCGCGACAAGGCGTTCGCGATCGCGGCCAGGTTTCCCGAAGCGATCGTGCTGGGCGCTGATACCGTTGTCGAATGCGTTGGACAAGTACTCGAAAAGCCGGTGGACGAAAACGACGCGCGCCGGATGCTCACGATGCTGGCGGGGCGGACACATACTGTCGTCACGGCCTTCGCGATCGCGCGCGGCGTGCAGATACTCGCGGCCGAGGCGGTCGAAAGCCGGGTGACGTTCCGCACCCTCAGCGCGGCCGAGATCGATGAGTACATCGCCGGCGGCGAGCCGTTCGACAAAGCGGGCGCGTACGGAATCCAGGGCGTGGGCGGAAGCTTCATCTCGGCAGTGGACGGCCCGCGCGACAACGTGATGGGCCTGCCGGTTGACAATGTTCTGGCCGCTCTTCGGCGCGTTGGGTTCGAACGATGCTGACCGCGAGCGAGATCGCTGAGCGGCTGGCAATCGTGCGCGCGCGAATTGCCGACGCGGCGCGGCGCTCGGGCCGCGCGGAGAATAGCGTCACTCTTGTGCTGGCGAGCAAGACGCAGCCCGCCGAAGCGATTCACGCGGCATACGACGCAGGCGCGCGCGACTTTGGCGAGAACTACGTGCAGGAGGCCGCCCTCAAGCTCGCGGCGGTTGGGAAGCTGGACGGTGCGCGATGGCATCTCATCGGGCATCTGCAGACCAACAAGGCGAAACTCGCGGTTTCGATTTTCGATCTGATTCAGAGCGTCGATTCCGGGCGGCTGGTATCCGCGATCGCCAAAGCGTATCCCGCGCCGCCCGTCCGCGCGCTGATTGAAGTGAACTTGGGCGCGGAGGCGACAAAGACCGGCGTCACGCCGGACAGCGCCGAGGCGGTGATTGAAGCGGCGCGCGATCGGGTGGAAATCATCGGACTGATGACGATCCCGCCGCCCGGCGCAACGCCTGCCGCCTCGCGCAGGTACTTCGCGCAGATACGCGGGATGCGCGATCGCCTTGCGGCGCATAGCGGCCTTGCGCTAAGCGAGCTTTCGATGGGTATGACGGACGACTTCGAGATCGCAATCGAGGAGGGCGCTACGATGGTGCGTGTCGGCCGCGCGGTATTCGGCGAACGGACGCGATGAAGAAACTCGGATTTATTGGCGGCGGCAACATGGCCGAGGCGCTGGCCCACGGCCTAATCGTGCACAAAGTTTTCAAGCCGGGCGATCTAATCGCGTCCGACGTGGCGGCGGCAAGGCGAACGTATCTGAAGCGCAAGCTAAAGATCAGTGTCAC
>DATKSB010000183.1:0-28282 GCA_035531855.1 Binataceae bacterium (SeqCode) | reverse complement strand
ACGCTACGACTCGCTCGGATGCAACGGCGGAAAGATCGCACGCACTCCTTGTGCCGACGCGCTGGCCGCGCAGGGAATCAATTACCGGCGCGCGCACAATCAGAACACGGTCTGCATGCCCGCGCGCTCGACGATGATCACCGGCCAGTACGTGCGCACCCACGGCGTGCTCTCCAACGGCGTGCCGCTCCCCGCCGACGCTCCGAGCGTCGCGCGATGGCTGCATGACAAGGGAGGATACCGGACCGCGCTTATCGGCAAAGCGCATTTCGAGCCGCTGTTCGATCCGAGCGGGCGCTGGTTCGAGAACAATATGGCCGACCAAGGAAGCTTCGGACCGTATCGCGGCTTCGAGCACATGGAACTCGCGATGCACGGGCCGATGGGGCGATGGCACTACACCAAGTGGCTGCGCGACAACTTTCCCGACGAGGTCGCCGGATTCGTCACGATGCTGAGTAACAAGGCCGGCGGCGACACCGGCGCGCCGGAAGTAGGCTACAACCCGATACCGCGGGGCCACTATCACACCGACTGGGTCGCAGATCGCGCCGTCGCGTACATCGATCAACTCGCGCAACACGAAGACTGGTTTATTTGGATGAGCTTCCCCGATCCGCATCATCCGTGGGATCCGCCGGCCAGCGAAGCGCGGCGCATCAGCTGGCGCGATCTCGATCTGCCGCAGGGGCATCCGGGCTCGCGTGAGAAAATCGAAAAAATCCTCGCGGAAAAACCGCGCCACTGGCTCGATTGGTACCAAGGACGTTTCGGAAACGATGAAGGCGGAACGATGAACTTCGTGCCGTGCGAGATGACGCACGACCAGGTGCGCGAGATCAACGCGCTCATCCACGTCAAGAACGAGTTGATCGATGAAGCATGCGCGCGCGTGATCAAGCGAATCACCGAGCGCGGATGGGCTCGCGACACGGACATTTTCTTCACCACTGATCACGGCGAGCTGCAGGGAGACTTCGGCCTGATGTTCAAAGGGCCATATCACGTCGATGCTCTCATGCGGGTGCCGTTCATCTGGCGTCCGGCGCCCTCGGCGGGAGTCACTCCGGCGGAAATTGTTGAACCCGTAGGCCATCTCGATCTCGCGCCCACATTCTGCGAAATAGCGGGTGTGCCGCGGGCGGATTGGATGCAGGGCGCGGCGCTGCCGGTGCGATCGGGATCGGCGCGGCAACGCGTCATTACCGAATGGGACAGCCAGTTCGCGCAAATCGGGATGCATCTGCGATCGATCTATCGCGACGGATGGATGCTCACCGCCTACGAGAAATCCACGCGCGACGCAGGCTTCAACCTCGCGCTGCTGTACCAGGCATTGCGCAGGCAGAACCCGGTTCCGGACATCCGCTACGAAGGTACTGAGGGCGAGCTGTACAAGCTCAATGAAGATCCTCTGCAATGGCGCAATCTCTGGAATGACCCCGGCTACCGGAAAATCAAATCTGATCTTCTTGCCGACCTGTACGACAATCTGCCGCCCGCGCGCGCGCCGGCGCTGACGGTGGACGCGCCCGCATAAGCAGCGACGCCGCATCAGCACCTTCATCCCGGCCGGGTCGTGGTTCACGCGCGGTTGGCATCGCGCCCGGGCGGCGCTAGATTCGCGGCCATGCCCAGACAACGAATCGGCGATATCGAGATTTACTACGAGATTCATGGCGACGGACCGCAGACCCTGGTGATGATCCGCGGACTCGGCTCGAACCTGACCGCGTGGTACGAGCAGGTTCCTGAATTCTCACGCCACTTTCGCGTCGTGGTGTTCGACAATCGCGGCGCAGGTCGAACCGATAAACCCGACGCGCCCTACTCACTGCGCCAGATGGCCGATGAGACGGCAGGTCTCATGGACGCGCTCGGCGTCCGGCGCGCGGCGCTGCTGGGAATCTCGATGGGCGGGATGATCGCGCAGGAATTCGCCCTTGCGCATCAGGCCAAGCTCTCCTGCCTCATCCTCGGATGCACCACTTTCGGCGGAGTCGAAGCGGTGCGCGCCGCTCCGGAGGTGATGGAAGCGCTGGTCGCGGGAGAGAACGCCAACGCCGAACAGCGGCGTATCCGGCAGCGTTCCGCATTCACCGACACCGCAATTGAGAATCGCCTCGAAATTGTCGAAAAAGACGAACGCATCCGGATGCAGTACCTGATTCCGCAGTTCGCGTATCAGCGCCAGATCGATGCCGCCATGAAATATGATGTCAGCAAGCGGCTTGGCGAGATTCACTTGCCCACGATGGTGATGACTGGGCGCGACGATATTCTGGTCCCGCCGGAAAACGCGAGACTGATCGCGGCCCGGATTCCGGGCGCGAAGCTCGTCGAGCTTCCCGGCGGCCATCTTTTCTTCACCGAATATCCGGCCGAGTTCAACGCGGCGGTGATCGAATTCGTAAAGGCGCACAAGTAGATGATCAATTTCGTGAATCGAATCCTTGCGGCCGTTACGATCCTCACACTGGCCACCACGGCGGCGCATGGCGCCCCTGCGTTGCCGCTCAAAATCGCCGTGATCGCCAAACCGGTTCCCACGCTGAGGTTCGAGGGCGACGGCAAGCCGCACGTCGCATACGAGCTGTTCGTCTCGAACTTCAACGAGCAAGCCGTGCGGATCGACGCACTCAAGCTTTCGCCGAATGAACCGGCTGGTTCGGCGGCCGGCGCCTCGGACCAGAGCTTTTCCGGCGACGCGCTGCGCCACATGTTCAGCTCGATCGCTGGAAATCCGCTGACCCCGCAAGAACCCGTCCTGAAGCCCGGCGCGACGGCTGTGCTCTATGTATTTCTCGATCGCGACCCCGGCGCGAAAGTTTTCAACACTCTCGAGGTCGAGGAAGACGGCAAGCCGGATACGCGCCAGGAAGTCGCTCCCGCCACGATCGACGTCAGCCACACATCGCCTGTTGTTATCTCCTCGCCGCTGCGCGGCGACAATTGGTGGACGCCCAACGGTCCCGCAAACGACTCAATCCATCGCCGCACAATTATCGCACTCGGCCCGGTGGTCGTGCTTCCCGAGCGCTACGCCGTCGATTGGGTAAAGCTCGGTCCCGACGGCAATTCTTTCCACGGCGATCCTAAGGACAATCGCAACTACTACGCCTACCGGACGCAGATTCACGCGGTCGGCGACGGACGAATCGTTTCGGCACTTGACGGTATTCCCGAGAACGTTCCGAATTCGCCCACGATGGCGGTGACGATCACGCTTGCGAATATCGCCGGCAATTCGGTGATCGAGGACCTTGGCGGTGGCCGCTACGCACTTTATGCGCATCTGATTCCCGGCACCGTCCGCGTAAAGCCGGGCGATCGAGTTAAAGACGGACAGCTGCTCGGACTCTTGGGCAACTCGGGCAATTCAAGCGAGCCGCATCTCCATTTTCAAATTTCCAACTCGCCTCTGCCATTGGGCGGAGAAGGCGAACCATTTTTGCTGAACAAATTTGTCCGGCGCGACTATCACATGGAGATGAAGGGCGAGAATCCTGTCGGCTTGACCCTTGGCGCGACGCACGAGATGACTCGGCAGACCTTCATGAGCATGGACCTGGGGGATTTTGGCGCGAACTGAATCCGGGTGGACGTTGCGAACGCCCGCGCGTAGAAGTGAGGATCGTGAAGGTTAAAGCCGCAGTCGCATCACGGGCGGGCGCGCCGCTCGAAATCACTGAAGTCGATCTCGAGGGGCCCAAGCCGGGCGAGGTCCTGGTCGAAATCAAGGCGACAGGAATCTGCCATACCGACGCGTTCACCCTCTCGGGCAGAGACCCTGAAGGATTATTTCCCGCGATCCTGGGCCACGAGGGCGCCGGCGTCGTCGTCGAGATTGGCGCGGGCGTCTCCACGCTTGCGCCCGGCGATCATGTGATTCCGCTCTATATCCCCGAATGCCGCAATTGCGAGGCGTGCCTGTCGGGCAAGACCAACCTGTGCGTCGCGATTCGAGAGACCCAGGGCAAAGGCCTGATGCCCGACGGCACCAGCCGCTTTTCGCGCGGCGGCCGGATGATTCATCACTACATGGGCACCTCGACCTTCGCGAATTACACTGTCGTGCCCGAAATCGCGCTGGCGAAAGTTCGCGCCGACGCGCCATTCGACAAGATTTGCTACATCGGATGCGGCGTGACGACCGGAATCGGCGCGGTGATCAACACCGCAAAAGTCGCTCCCGGTGATCGGGTCGCAGTATTCGGAATCGGCGGTATCGGCCTCAATGTAATCCAGGGCGCGCGGCTCGCGGGTGCACGGATGATCGTCGCAATCGATCTGAATCCCGCACGTGAAGCGATCGCGCGCAAGTTCGGCGCGACTGACTTCGTAAATCCCTCAGAGGTCCGGGGCGATCTTGTGCCCTACCTCGTTGACCTGACGCGCGGCGGCGCGGACTACGCCTTCGAGTGCGTCGGCAACGTAAAGCTGATGCGCCAGGCGCTCGAGTGCTGTCATCGCGGATGGGGCACGTGCGTGATAGTCGGCGTCGCCGGCGCGGGCGAGGAAATCTCAACGCGTCCGTTCCAGCTCGTCACCGGACGCACCTGGAAAGGCACCGCTTTCGGCGGAGCGCGCGGCCGCCGCGACGTTCCTAAGATCGTCGATTGGTACATGGAAGGCCGGATCAATATCGACGACCTGATTACGCATACGATGCCGCTCGAACAAATCAACGATGCCTTCGATTTGATGCACGCGGGCAAGTCGATTCGCACCGTGGTGACATTCTGAAGCTCGCAATGGACCGGTCACGAAATCGCTCAAACCTGCGCGCCGCGGCCGTCCGCGCGATCGCGCTGTTCGCATGCACGCTCGCTCTGGCAGGGTGCTGGCCGTTCGGCCATAGCGGCCCCACTGCGCAGCAGCAGTACCTCGACGCGCTCAACCACGGCCATTCCGCCGAGGCCAGCCAGATCTGGCTCAACATGTCGGCCGAGGATCGAGCGAAATGGGCGCGCAGCGAAGGCGTCTCGCCGCAGGTCTCGCCCGGCGAAATCAAAAAGCAGGTGATGCAGCATTACCAGGACGAAGCCGGCTCCGAGCAGGAGGGCGACGGCGGCGTAACTCGGATTGTGCCCGCCGGAGGAGCAGGTTTGCAGAACCTGCCGCAATTGGTGGCTCCGCAAAATTCCGCGCCTTCATCTCCAGTACCCGACGACGCACCAAACTGAGAGCCATACCGATGGATTTTGGACTATCGCCCGAGCAACAGCTTTTGCAGACGACCCTGCGCGAATTCTCGACGCGCGAATTGCTGCCAGAATATCAATCGCGCGACCGCGACCAGGATCTTCCCTCGGCGCTGGTCCGCAAGCTCGGTAATATGGGCATACTCGCGCCTATGGTACCGGCGGCGAATGGCGGCTCGGCGCTGGACTTTGTCTCGCTCGGAATCGCGCACGAGGAAATCGCACGGGGCGACTTCAACGCGGCTTACGTTCTGCTGATCGCAGCGCTGGTCGGCTCGATCATCGCGCGCAGCGCGGACGAGCGCCAGCAGTCGGAATTTCTGCCGCCGATCTGCCGCGGCGACGTCATCGCGGCGCTCGCCGTGACAGAACCGTCCGGCGGTTCCGACGCGGCGCAGGTAAAGCTTGCCGCGCGCCGCGACGGCGACCATTACGTCCTTGACGGGGAGAAGACTTCGATTTCATTTTCCTCGTCGGCCGCAACCGCGCTGGTAATGGCGCGCACCGGCACGCTCGAGCAGGGCGCGCACGGCGTCACGGCGTTCTACGTCGATCTCAATTCCTCCGGCGTCTCGCGCACGCGCTTTCGCGATCTTGGCTCGCGCGCGATCGGCCGCGGCTCGATCTTCTTCGACGCGGTGCGCGTACCCGCCGCCGCGCGCGTCGGCGCGGAAGGCGCGGGCTTCATCCAGGTGATGCAGGGGTTCGATTTCAGCCGTTCGCTGATCGGACTGATGTGTATCGGCGCGGCTGAGCAAAGCGTCGAAGAGACTTGCGCCTACGTTGCCGGACGCGACGCTTTCGGCGGAAGTCTGGCGCGGTTCGAGGGTGTGTCGTTTCCTCTCGCCGAAGCCGCGGTCGAGCTGCGCGCCGCGCGGCTGCTCTGCTACGAGGCGCTATGGCTGCGCGACCGTGGTCAGGCGCACGGATGGATCGCGGCGGGCGCCAAGTGGCTCGCGCCCGAACTTTGCGCGCGCGTGCTGCATCAGTGCTTGCTGCTGCACGGGCACATGGGTTTCAGCCTCGAACTGCCGCATCAGCAGCGCATGCGCGACGTGATTGGCCTCGAGATCGGGGACGGCACCGCGCAGATCATGAAGCTCCTGGTGGCGCGCGAGATTATCGGCAAGACGGCGCGCCCCTACTGAGGACCCGGTGATGGCGAACCGCGGATGGCCAATCTTGTGGAATGCGCGATGGATTTGGGCGCCATCGAAGCTGCGCCGGGTCGCCGCCGTCGCCTCGAACCCGGTTCCTCCGCGCGAAACGTGGAACCGTTTCTGCTATTTGCGCAAATCGATCGATCTCGACGTCGTTCCGCCCTCGGTTCCCGCACGCGTCACCGCCGACTCGCGTTTCATCCTGTACGTCAACGGAATCGAGGCGGCGCGCGGCCCGGCCCGCTCCACTCCCGCACGCCTGGCGTGGACCGATCTCGACCTCGCACCAATGCTGGTGCGCGGACCCAACACGATCGCGGCGCTCGTGAGATTTTACGGCGCGCCGACCCCGTGGTGGATTCCCGCTCCCGCGAGTTTCACGCTTGGCTTCGGTTCGTTCGCCTTCGAAGCGCCCGCGATCAAATTGATCTCTGATCGAACCTGGAAGGCCGCGGACGCGCCCTATCGTCAGGACGTCCCAGCGCCGCCGATTCTGCCGCAACCGCCGCTCGAGATTCTTGATGGCGCGCTCATTCCGTACGGGTGGACCGGCGCTGGCTTCGACGACTCCTCGTGGGACAGCGCAGCCGAGTTGATAGCGGCGACCTTCGCGCCCAATCGCGCGCGGATTCCAGTCGAGCCCTACTCCGCGCCCGAGGCCGCAGATATCGCGCCGCTCACCGCGATTCCGGTTGGTTTCACCGAACTCGCGCGTCGCTCACTGTCTTCTCGCGCGGGCGACGATCCGCTAACCGCCTACCCAGCCGTCGATGCTCACCCTGGCGACGACGCCAACGCTATCACCTATGACGCGGGCGCGATCACGCTCGCGACGCCGTGGCTGCTGGTGCGCGGGCCGGCGGGCTCTGTCGCCGACGTCTATGTCGGCGAGGATCTGCGCGCCGACGGCACCGCCGAAATTGCACCGCGATTTTACGCGAGTCGCTACGTCCTGGCGGGGCGCGAATCGGAACGAGTCGAAGGATTCGAGACGGTTGGTTTCCGCTACCTGACCGTTGTCACGCGCGACGGCGCGACGCTCGAATCCGCCGGCGCGATCGAGCGGCGCTATCCGCGCAGCGGCGACGCGCGCTTTGAATGCGACGATCTGCGCCTCAACAAAATTTGGCGCGTCGGCGCACGCACGCTCGACCTTTGCTCTTCCGACGCGTTTGTTGACTGCCCCGGCCGCGAGCAACGCGCGTGGCTCGGCGATTCCTATATCCACGCACTCTTAAGTTTTGTCACCAATACCGACTGGCGCCTGGTGCGGCGTCATCTGCGAATCTGCGCGCATTCGGCGCGCGCCGACGGATTGCTCGCGATGGTCGCCGCGGGCGATTTCGCCACTGCCTCGACCACAATTCCCGATTACTCGCTGCATTGGGTGCGCGCGCTGGCCCGCTACTTCGATTATTCCGGTGATTCCGATCTGATTGATGAACTCGCGCCGGTGGCTCTGGGAGCCCTCGGCGCATTCGAGCGCTATCGCGCCGACGACGGCCTGATCCGCGGAATGCCCGGATGGATGTTCATCGATTGGGCCATGACCGAACGTGCGGAAGTCACCGGTGCGGTTGACGCCCTCTATGCCGCCGCGTTGGAAGACTTCGCACTGCTCGCCGAGTCCGCGCTCGGCGATGCGCGCGTGGCCGCCGAGGCTCGCGCCCGCGCGCTTCGCACCCGTAGCGCCTTCGAGCTGCTGTGGGACGATCGCCGGGGAATCTATGTTGATGCAGCCGATGAGAGCGGGCCGCGCCAGCGCGTAAGTCAGCAGACCAACGCGATCGCGATTGCGAGCGGATGCGCTCCGCGCGAGCGATGGCCGCGAATCCTCGACTACATCCTGGACGAGTCGCGCCTGGTCGTGACTCCGACCATCTCCGACAATCACGCCGCCTACATCGCGCAGCGGATGGATCCGGCCGATTACGGCGAGTTCAGCCCGGAGAGAAACGTGGTCGCGGCGCAACCATTTTTCTCGCACCTGGTCCACGACGCGATCGCGCGCGCCGGCCGGCGCGATCTGCTCGCCGCGCGATGCCTCAAATGGTGGCCGCAAATCGAGCGCGGCAACAACGCGTTCGAGGAATATTGGAACGCGCGTCCCGGAACCGGCAGCCGATGCCATGCATGGTCGGCGACTCCCACCTTTGACCTCACCACCCACGTGCTTGGCGTGCGTCCGTCAAAGCCAGGGTACGCGCAAGTGGAGATTGCCCCGCTGTTCGGCGCGCTGCGCCATCTCGAAGGCGCGGTCCCCACTCCCAGGGGAATGATCGAGATCGAGCTTGATCGCGAGCGCGGCGGAGAAGTGACGCTTCCCGACGGCGTCGATGCGATCGTTCGCTTCGACGATGCCGCCCTGCGCGGCGTGCGGCTCGGCGCCGGGCGTCATCGTATCGAGCGCGCATAGCCCGCGCGTGCGATATCTCAGCGCGGCGTTTTATCGCTCAGATGCGCGGCGAAACGCAGGCGGATGTAGTCAGCGGTCCAGCGGCCGCGCTCGTCGCATAGAACCGGGCGCAGCAGTTCGATCGCCTCGGCCAGAGCCTTTTTTCGATCTGCGGGTTGCAGCGGGCGGAAAAAATTTTCGGCAAACGTCTCGAGCCATCCTTCGATTCCGGTTGGCAGCGGCGTGGGCCGCGGAATGATCGCGAGGTAATCGACTGCGAATCCGGCGCGCTCCAGTCTTTCGCGGTAATCGTCGGCGGTCGGAAAATACCACGGAATTTGCGCGGACCCGCTGATGCCGCGGCGCGCAAGCACCGCTTCGAGCGCGACGATTATCGCAGCCACGCAGCCGTGTCCGCCAAATTCGCCCACGAATCTTCCGCCCGGCCTAAGCGCCCGCGCCACTCCGGCCAACACGCTGTCGGGCTCGCGCATCCAGTGCAGCGCCGCGTTCGAGAACACCGCGTCGAATTCGGACTCGAACCGCAAGGAGTCTCCGTTGACGACGCGTGCGTCAAGTCCGCGCGCGCGCGCCCCCGCCGCCATCGCCTCGGACGCATCGACGCCGACCACGCTCGCGCCTGCCGCGGCAACCCTTTCGGTCAATACGCCATCGCCGCATCCAAGGTCGAGGATTCGCTCACCCGCAACCGGCTGAAGCATTGCGAGCACAGGCTCGCCAAGGTCGCTCACGAACCTTGCATTGCGGTCGTATGATTCTGGCTGCCAGGTATTGAGTTGCTTTGCCGGGTTCATTTCAGGCGGATGAGGCGCGCGTGCGCCTGTATTCTTCGTATATGCGGCCTGGGCGGGAGGCAAACCGCGCTCTGTGTCGAGATAGTTTATTGCGCACTTCGCTCAACTGATTTATCGTCCGCCATGGGCCTCGCATCGGCGGGGCCGGCGAGAGTTGCACGATGCGCCAATCACCCGCGCAATCCACCGGAACATCCGCGACGTACATTGGGGTAGGGATACGTGGCCAGCGTCGCCGCTAACCGGAAACCCGACGAGGAATTGATCGGCGAGATGGCGGCCGGCAGGCAAGACGCGCTGCGGGCTTTTCATCAACGCTACGGTTTCGCAGTTACCGCTGTTGCGCGCAGAATCGTAGGCAATCAGGCCGATGCGGAAGAGGTCGCCGCCGATGTGCTGTGGCAGGTGTGGCGCGAATCATCGCGCTTCGATCGCGGTCGCGGCTCCGCGGCAGCGTGGGTCATGATGCTGGCGCGCAGCCGCGCTATTGATCGCTTGCGCGCCCGTAAGTCGCGCGAGCGCACCGATGAGGATCCGGCCGCGGAGACGATGTCAGATGATCCGACGCTCGAAATTCACAGCGCGCAGCGCCGGCGCCAGGTCGGCGATGCCTTGGCCGCACTCAAAAGCGAAGAGCGCGAGTTGCTTGAGCTTGCCTACTTCTCGGATCTGTCTCAGTCGGAAATCGCAGGCCGCACCGGTATCGCTCTGGGTACCGTGAAAAGCAGAATGCGCGCTGCAATGATGAAACTTCGCGACGCGCTAAAGGGGCGCGTCGAGTAGGCGTGATGACCCACGAGGAACTGAAAGCTCTCCTGCCACTGTACGCACTCGACCGGCTCGAGAGCGAAGAGGCGCGCGCGCTTGCGCAGCATCTGGCGGCAGGATGCGACGAGTGCGAACGCGAGCTGGCGTCCTTGCGCGAGGCGCTGGCCGCGTTGGCGCTCGCTTCGGTCGGCGAGGATCGCGAGCATCCCAATCGGGTCTGGGAGCTTCTCTCGACGCGGCTTGCCGGCGCCGACGGGTCGGCGGCTACTCACCCCGGCGCAGGGCTGCATACAGATCGCCCAGCGTCCTTCGATACCGACCCGATCGACCGCCGCTTCCGACGGATGCGCCGCGCATCGGCATTCATGGGCGCCGCCGCGGCGGTTCTGATCCTCGCGCTCGGCTATTCGAACTTCGAGCTCGGCGCGCATTTGGCTTCCACCCGCGCGGCCACCGATGTCGAGATCGACGCGATGCACCAGCGGATTGATGCGTTGCAGCAAGGGATCGAATCGGCGTCCGCGCGGATCGCCGCGCTCAAGTCGCGGCTCGATAGCACCACCGCGCTGACGCTTGCCGCTTTTTCGCCCGACACCAAACTTATGCATCTGGCCGGCATGCCCGCGTCGCCGAAGGCGGCCGCGACCCTCGCACTCAGCCCGAGCAACCACACCGCGTTGCTGCAAGTCGCCGGACTGCCGATGGCGCCCGCGGACAAAGTTTACGAGGTATGGTGGATCGGCAAGAAGTCCGGCCCGATGCGCGCCGGAACCTTTAAGCCTGCCGCGCAGGGCACCAGCTCCGTCGATCTGACCATGCCGCCCGAGGGCGAACTGATTCTCGCGTCCGCGGTGACGCTGGAACCCGCTGGCGGCACCGACAAACCGACGGGTTCGATGTACCTGAAGGGCGATTTTCCGCGCTAGATTCCTCGCCACGCAAAAATCCAAATTCATCGCCACCACGTATATCTGGTGTGATGCCGATAAATAGCAATTTCGATCTCGACCGTTATCTGCGCGTCGCGGGCGCAACCAAACCCGAAGCCTTCGATTGGAACGCGCCGCAGCCGCGCCTTGGGGAAGAGGCGCTGTTCTGTCTCGCCTACATGATGGATATCGAGTCGCACACGATTGTCTATATGCACGACCTGCTCTCGACCGCGGTCATTCGCGAAAATGAGGTCACCTCATTTCTCTCGTGCTGGGCGTACGAGGAATTTTTTCATTCGCTGCTGCTGCGCCGGCTGCTTGCCGCGCAGGGCGTCGAATTCGACGACCGCCGCTTCGCCGACTTGCGCAGCAGCCGCAGCCTTCTGGACCGGACTATCGTGCCGGTCGCGCGCATGGTCTCGCGCCTGACGCGTCACTTTCCCGCGGTCCACATGACCTTGGGCGCGATCAATGAATACTCGACGCTGACTGGCTATCAGGCTCTCATCCGACAGACCGGCGGCGACGCGGCGCGCGACCGGGAGCCCTCGCTGCTCACGACTATCCTGGAAAGAATCATCAAGGACGAACGCCGTCACTTCGCCTTTTATTTCAATCAGGCGCGCCGGCGATTGCGGGAACCCGCCGCGCAAAAGCTCACCAGTTTTCTACTTCGCCGCTTTTGGACTCCGGTGGGAGTATCGGTGCGCGGAGACCCTTCGATGCGCCGAGTATGCGGATTCCTGTTTCCCGACGACGGCGGCCTGCGAGATCTCGGCGCGGTGGATACGATGACGCAGCGGCTGCCTGGGCTCGAATGGTTCAACCTGGCCGGCCGCTACGCGCGCGATAATCAGCGCGCTCGCATCGCGCCGCTCAGTCCCGCTTTCACCTGATCTCCGCGCCCAACGCGCTTGCCGCGGCGCGCGAGTCCGAGTATTCCCTGCCTCACGAGGCGCGCACCTCGCGGAGGCATCGATGTTCACCGGAATCGATCATGTCGTTATCGCGGTCGCCGATCTCGAGAGCGCCATCGCGAACTACGCGCACGCCGGGTTCACCGTCGTGCGCGGCGGCAGGCATAATATCGGCACGCACAACGCGCTGATCGCATTCGCCGACGGTTCCTACCTCGAGTTGATCGCGTTCCTCAATCCTGTTCACGGCCATCCATGGTTCAAAGCGCTCGAACTCGGCGGGGGCGTCACCGACTTCTGCATGCGGACCGGCGACCTTGGCGCTGACATCGCCGCGCTGCGTCATGCGGGTGCCGCGATTGGCGGTCCCTCGGCGATGACGCGCGACCGCCCCGACGGCTTCCGCCTGAGTTGGGTTCTCGTTATTCCACAGCCTCCTTTCAATGGCCAGTTGCCTTTTCTGATCAAGGACGAGACCTCGCGCGATGAGCGCGTCCCGCGCGAACGCTCGCATCGCAACGGGATTAGCGGGATCGCGCGCGTCACCGTCGCGGTCGAAAATCCCGGCGCAACCAGCGGATATTACGCGCGCGTGCTCGGGCGGCCGGCTGCGCCGCGCCGGCGTCCCGACCTGGACGCCTTCGGAGTGGCGTTCGCGATCGGTTCTTATGAAGTCGAACTGATGGCGCCGCGCAGCGAGCAAAGCCCCCTCGCGCAATGGCTGAAAGTGCGCGGCCAATCGTTATGGTCCGCGACCTTGCGCGCCCGTGCTGCCGCGCAAACTCTCACCCATACGGAATTGCTGCGCTCCGCGCGGCTCGCAGTCGAATGAGCTAGTCGGAAGATGACGCAACGGCACCGGATGGGATCAGCAAGGACCGTTCGAGCGCCTGGTGAATGAAGTCCTGCCGCGGGTTGATATCTACCCCTGATTTTTCGGACCGAACGCTGGTGTAAGATCGATCGTGGGATGACCTCTCAGCGCAACCTGCCGCGGATCGTGATCGCCGCGACCGCCAGCGGCGTAGGAAAGACCACCGTAACGGTCGGACTTATCGCGGCGCTGCGCGCGCGCGGCTTGCGCGTCAGCGCGTTTAAGTGCGGACCCGATTATCTCGACCCGACTTATCACGCGCGCGCTCTCGCCCGCCCGTCGCAAAATCTCGATTCGTGGATGATGGGCCGCGAGGCGATTGTCTCGACCCTCGCGCACGCCGCGCGGGACGCGGATATCGCCGTGATCGAAGGGATGATGGGGCTGTTCGACGGAACTACGCCGACGAGCGACGAGGGTTCCACCGCGGAAATTGCGAAGTGGCTCGACGCTCCGGCGATCCTCGTGCTCGACGCGTCGGGAATCGCCCGCACCGTATGCGCGGTCGCGGCGGGTTTTGCGCGCTTCGATCCCGCGCTCCGCATGGCAGGACTAATCTGCAATCGCGTCGGCGGACAGGGGCATCTCGATCTGCTCCGACAGGCGCGGCCCGAGGTTCCGATCCTCGGCGGATTTCCTGACCAGCCTGAGCTTGCGTTTCCCGAACGCCATCTGGGGCTCTTGAGCGCGACTGACACCGCTGTCCCCGATGAACTATTCTTCGCGTGGACGCAGCTTGCGGTCGATTGGCTCGACCTCGATGCGATTCTGGCGATCGCGCGTTCAGCGCCTTCGCTCGCAGTTCCAGCCTCCGCCGAGCGCCGCGAGCATTCCGAGCCGCGATGCCGAATCGCGATCGCATACGACGAAGCGTTCCACTTCTACTATGAAGATAATCTTCGCCGGCTCGAGGAACTAGGTGCGGATCTGATCCGTTTCTCGCCCTGCCACGACTCCGCGCTCCCTGTGGCCGACGGCCTATACTTCGGCGGCGGCTATCCGGAGGCGCACGCGAGCGCGCTCGCGGAAAACGTGGAGATGCTGTCGGCGATTCGCGCGTTCGCGGAACGCGGCGGTCCGATATACGCCGAGTGCGGCGGCCTGATGTATCTGTGCGAAGCAATTCGCACCCTCGACGGACAGCAATGGCCGATGGCGGCCCTGGTGCCGGGCGTCGCCGTGATGCAGCCGCGCCTGCAGGCGTTGGGTTACGTCGAGGTCGAGACGCGCGCGGAGACTATTCTCGGCCCGGCGGGGATACGCTTTCGGGGGCATCAGTTCCGTTACTCGACCCTCGAGGATTCCGGCAGTTCCGTTCGCGCAAGCCGCGGATATCGGGTAACTCCGCGATGGGGCCGCGGCGAATTCGATGAGGGCTTCACCTCTCGCAGCGTGCTCGCAACTTACGTCCACGCGCACTGGGCGTCGAATCCGGAAGCGGCGCGCGGCCTGGTCGCGGCGTGCGAACATTTCCGGATGAGCCAGTAGCTGCGCAAGACACGCGGCCAAAAAGAATCTAGGATTCGATCCATGAAGACCGACGCTCCATCCGGCCCCGCGAGTCATCGCGAAGACCCGCCCGCCGCTCCGCTGACGCTCGAAGGGTTCAGCGTCCTTCATCAGATGTTCCGAGTCCGGCGCGCGCCGTGGCGAGCACTGGCTGCGCCGGAACGCGCCAGTATCGCGCAGGAAGCATCGGCCGCGCTCCGCCAGATGGGAGAACGCGAAGACGGCGAGTCCGCGCCGTTCGCGGCCTTGGGGCACAAGGGCGATCTGCTTCTCGTGCATTTCCGCCGCAGCTTCGACGATCTCGTCGAGGCGCAAATCGTGATCGGCAAACTCAAGCTCAGCGACTATCTGGAGCCGACCTCCTCGTACCTGTCGGTTATCGAAATCGGCCTCTACGAGGCGACGGTTGCGCTGCATGCTCGCCTCGCCGCGCAGAATATCCGTCCGCGAACCCCTGAATGGAATCGCGAGGTCGAAGCCGAAATCGCCTCGCAGCGCCAGAAAATTTCGCTCCGGCTCTATCCGAAAATTCCGGTGCGCCGATACCTGTGTTTTTATCCGATGGACAAAAAGCGCGAGGGCGCCGACAACTGGTACCGGCTCGCGATGGACGATCGGCGCCGCCTGATGCATGAGCATGGACTGGTCGGGCGGCGCTTCGCGGGCGAAGTCACACAGGTAATCTCGGGCTCGATCGGGTTCGACGATTGGGAATGGGGCGTCGATCTGTTCGCCGACGACCCGCTGGTGTTCAAAAAGCTGGTTTACGAGATGCGCTTCGATGAAGCGAGCGCGGCGTACGCGAAGTTCGGCCCATTCTATGTCGGAATAAGGCTCGCGCCCGCGGAAATTGAAAAAATTCTCGCGTCCTGAGAGAGTTCGCAAGGAGATTACCGATGATCACGTCAGGCGACGATTTTCCCATTCACCAGACGCCGGAACCGGTTCAGCAGGTCTTCACCAGCGACCGGAATTTCTACGACCGCTTTTTCTTCAACGGATATTGGCGCGAAGGCGAACCCTACTTCGCCGTCGCGATGGGAATCTATCCCAACGTCGGCATCATCGACGCGTCAGTCAATGTCATCTGGGCGGGCGTTCAGCATTGCGTGCGCGCCTCCCGGGTTCTCGGCGCCGATCGGATGGACACCAGGGTCGGCCCCATCTCGATCGAGATCGTGCATCCGATGCGCAAGATACGGCTGCGCGTCGATCATCCTGAAATCAAGGCCGACCTGACGTTTGAAGCTCGCGCGATGCCGATCGAGGAGCCGCGTTTTTCGCGCCGCAACGGCCCGCGGATGATGTTCGACATCACGCGTTTCACGCAGCACGGCGGCTACAGCGGATCTCTGACCGTCGGCGGGCGCAAGTTCGACGCGACTCCTGCGCGAGTCTGGGGTTCGCGCGATCGCTCATGGGGCGTGCGCAATATCGGCCCGCAGGACCCAGCCGGAGTTCCCGCGACCGAGCCGCCGCAGTTTTTCTGGCTATGGTCGCCGAACAATTTCGAAAATCTATGCACCCATTTTGACGTGAACGAAAACTCCGACGGCTCCCGGTGGCATCAATTCGGCGCGATCGCGAAAGCCGATCCCACCGCCCCGATCGAAGCCGCGAGCGCCGTCGAGTGCAAGGTGAACTATCTTCCCGGCACGCGCCACGCCCGCGAAGCCGAAATTCTCCTGCGCACCGCCAGCGGAGAGCAGCGCGTCGAGTTACAGACCATCTACAATTTCTATATGCAGGGAATCGGCTACGGACATCCGAAATGGGGCCACGGAATGTATGTCGGCGCCAACGCCTCGGAATACGAGTCGTTCAAGCTCGCCGACGTCGATCAGTCGCAGCAGCTCTTCCAGCATATCCAGGCGGTATGCCGCGCGAAGCTCGGCGCAAGCGAGGGAATGGGGATCCTCGAGATGCTGATCATCGGCCCGCACGCGCCGAGCGGACTAAAAGGCATGCTCGATATGCATCGTTAGCGATGCCTCGCGCGCAGAGTTACCTGCGCAGCTTGCCCAGCACGCGATTCACAAAGCCCGCGGGAGGCGGCGCGCTCCGCGGAGCCTCGGGCGCGCGTCCGTCGCGAAGCGCCTCGAAGTTCTCTTCGACTTCGTCGTCGAGCGGGAACCGTCCGCTCTGCGCCTTCGAGAAGATCAACCTTCCGTCAACCAGAACGTCGAACTGTCCCGATTTGCCGGCTTTGATTTCCGTGTCTTCGCCGAATCGATCTGTGAGTGAGGCGGCCAGACTGGCCGCACGCGGCTTGTAGCCTCAGGCCGAGCAGTAAAGAATTTCGGTTGCCATGGTTCGAGCGTAAGCCGACCGGCGCCCCGATTCAATTCGCCGGCTATTTGCCGTTGGGTAGATCGACAAACACGGCAGCGGCGACGACCGACGACCACAGCCCGTCGCGATCGCCAATCGCGGACTGGGTGACGTTGCGCGTCTTCACGATTTTGTCCGACACGCGCCACACGTCCTTGCGCTCGTCGTAGCTCGCATTAGGATCGAAATCGACTCCGAGGATCGTCGCGAGCATCTGCGCCGCAAGGTCTTCAGCGTAGTCGCCAGCCTTCTGGTCGGTTTCGCCGAAGCTGTGATGCTCCGATAGATAGCCGTATTGATCGGGATTAGCGGGAACCGCAACGCCGACCGAGGCCGCAATCAGACGATGCGGCTCGTTGGTCGCGTTCTCGCTCATCACCGCAAACACGATTTGGCCCGAGCTCAGGTACTTGAGTCCTTCCTGCTGGCTCAGCATCTTGCAGCGCGGCGGCAAGATCGACTTGACCCGCACCAGGTTGAACTCCGCAATGCCGGCGGAACGCAGCGACATCTCGAACGAGGTCAGCTTCTCGCGATGCTTGCCGACGCCCTTGGTCAAAAACACTCCTTTTGGAAGCGGCCCCATCGGTTCTGATTCTCCACAAGGCCGCGGTGGCGCCGCGGCGTACTGATTTAGCGATTTCGCATGGCGCGCGTCGGCATCACAGGATGGCGCGCCGCACGAACCAAAATCGCAATCCTTTTATACAATCGCGCCCCGGCGCGCTACCTCAGAGGGTGTTCACCGGCTGATACTCGCCAAACACACGGCGCATCGCGTCGGAGATCTCGCCCAACGTGCACCACGAACGCACCGCGTCGATAATCGGCGGCATCAGGTTGCCGCCGTCGCGCGCGGCCCGCTCGACCTGCGCGATTGCGGCCGAGGCCGTGGCGGCGTCGCGCTCGGCGCGGACTCGCGCGAGGTTGCGCTTCTGCTTGTCCTCGAGTTCGGGATTGACCTTCAGAATATCCTTGGGAAGCTCGCCACCGCCGGTAAACTGATTGACGCCTACAATAATACGCTCTCTGGTCTCGATCTCGCGCTGATAAAGGTACGCCGCGTTCTGAATTTCGCGCTGCTGGTAGCCGCGTTCGATCGCCGCCACCGCACCGCCAAGATCGTCGATCTTGGAAAGGTACTCGAACGCGCGCTTCTCGAGCTCCGCGGTCATCTTCTCGACATAGTACGATCCGCCCAGCGGATCGATCGTGTCCGCGACGTCGGATTCGTACGCGATCAATTGCTGCGTGCGCAGTGCGAGCAGGACCGACGACTCGGTCGGCAGCGCCAGCGCTTCATCTTTCGAGTTCGTGTGCAGCGACTGCGCCCCGCCCAGCACCGCGGCCAGCGCCTGCAGCGTAACGCGCACCACGTTGTTGTCCACCTGCTGCGCGGTGAGAGTCGAGCCGGCGGTTTGCGCGTGAAACCGCATCATCATCGAGCGCTCGTCGGACGCGCCGAAGCGCTCTTTCATGATCTTTGCCCACATCCGCCGCGCCGCGCGGTACTTCGCGATCTCCTCGAAGAAATTATTGTGGACGTTGAAGAAGAACGACAGCCGGCTCGCGAAGCTATCGACTTCAAGTCCTGCCTTCACCGCCGCATCGACATACGCCACCGCGTCGGCGAGCGTGAACGCCAGTTCCTGCGCCGCGGTCGAGCCGGCTTCGCGAATATGGTAACCGGAGATCGAAATCGTATTCCAGTTCGGAACTTCCTTCGACGCAAAGCTGAAAATATCCGTGATGATCCGCATCGAACCGCGCGGCGGATAGATGTACGTCCCGCGCGCGATATATTCTTTCAGCAGATCGTTCTGGATCGTGCCGTTGACTTTGTCCCACCCGACCTTGCGCCGCTCCGCCGCCACCAGGTACAGCGCGAGCAGGATCGATGCGGTCGCGTTGATCGTCATCGAGGTCGAGATTTTGTCGAGCGGAAGTCCGTCGAGCAGCATCTCCATGTCCGCCAGCGATCCGATCGAAACGCCGACGCGCCCAACTTCGCCCGAGGCGAGCGGATGGTCCGAATCGCGGCCCATCTGGGTCGGAAGATCGAAGGCGACCGAAAGCCCCGTCTGCCCCTGCTCGAACAAATATCGATAGCGCTTGTTCGATTCCTCCGCGGTGCCGAAGCCCGCGTACTGGCGCATCGTCCACAGCCGCCCGCGATACATCGTGGGCTGCACTCCGCGCGTGAACGGATACTCGCCCGCAAAGCCCAGATCGGTGACATATTCGGAGCCGTCCAGGTCGGACGGATCGTACTGGCGCTTGATCTCGATACCCGAGGTCGTAGTGAATTTCTTTTTGCGCTCGGCGCCGCGTTTGAGCGCGGAAGCAAGCTTGCGCTCTTCCCATTTCTTGCGCGCGTTGTCGAGTGTGGTGCGTTCGTTGTCCGCCATCGTCGATAACCCGGGCTACTCGATCACCACGAGCAGCTCGCCCTTTTCCACGGTCTGGCCCGCCACCACCTTCACCTCGGTCACCTTTCCCGCCTTCGGGCTCTTGAGTTCATTTTCCATCTTCATCGCTTCGACGGTCACAACCCCTTGCCCCGACTGGACCTCATCACCGGGCGCGACCAGTACTGCTACCACGCGACCCGGCATTCCAGCCTTAATCTCGATCCTGCCGCTGACTTCGCGTTTGTCCGCCGCCCCTCTCGACGCGCGCCGCGCGGCATCGACAATCGTCAAGCGTGTCGAGCCGGTGCGCGACGCAACCACCGTCGCGTCGCCATCGCGCGCGACATCAAGGTCGAACGAGCGCCCGTCGATTATGATTGAAAACGAGGCCGGTCCAATTTTGCGCACGTCGGCATCGAAGCGATGACCGCCGAAGGTAATCGCGAAACTCTCGGCCGAGATCTCTTCGAGCTCGATTTCGTGTTCCGCGTCATCAAGGGTCGCGACGTAGCGCATCTCTATCTCCGAAGCGAGTCGAATCGCGCAAGGCTGCGCCACGCCGAGCCGGAAGGTTGCGCAGCACGCGACGGCGCTTGACCATTGCTGTGATTCGCGCCGCGCTGCGCTGCGATCGCCGCCAGAAACATCGCGGCAGTTCGCGCGTGATCGTCGCCCTTCGCGACCACGCCCGGATGATATTCCTGCGCAATAAAATTAGTGTCGAAGTCACCGGCGATAAACCGCGGATGCGTCATGATCCAGCGGTGAAACGACAAATTGGTCGTAAGCTCGCCCGAAATCACAAACTCGCTGAGCGCGCGGCGCATCCGGTCGATCGCCTCGGAGCGATTTGCGCCGTGCGCCGCCAGTTTCGAGATCATCGGATCGTAGAACATCGGCACTTCCGCGCCCGCATAGACGCCCGCGTCGTTGCGGATTCCCGGCCCTTCGGGAAACCGCAACGTCTGGATTTTCCCCGGCGCCGGAACGAAACCCGCCTCCGGATCTTCGGCATAGATGCGGCATTCGATCGCCCAGCCACGTTGCGCGATGTCCTTCTGCTTGAACGGGAGCGATTTCCCCGCCGCGATTTCGATCTGCGCGCGCACGAGATCGATTCCGGTCACCATCTCGGTTATCGCATGCTCGACCTGGATGCGGGTGTTCATTTCGAGGAAATAGAAATTGCGATCCGCGTCGGCCAGAAACTCGATCGTCCCGGCGCTGTAGTATCCGACCGCTTTCGCGGCCTGCACCGCGACCGCGCCCATCTTCTGGCGCATCTCGGGAGTGACGAACGGCGACGGAGATTCCTCGACCACCTTCTGATTGCGGCGCTGGATGGAACACTCGCGTTCAAATACGTGGACCGTGTTGCCCTGCTTATCGGCCAGCACCTGGATTTCGATATGCCGCGGGCGGCGCACAAATTTCTCCACGTAGAAACGCCCGTCGCCGAATGACGACTTCGCTTCGCTCGCCACGGTCCGGACGATCGATGCGAGATCCTTGTCGCTCTCGAGCATCCGCATGCCCTTGCCGCCGCCGCCCGCCGCCGCCTTAATCATGATCGGAAATCCGATCTTGTTCGCGACCTCGCGCACCTGCGCTTCCGTTTCGAGCGTGCCCGGCGATCCCGGCACGACAGGAACTCCCGCCGCCGACATCAGTTTGCGCGCCTCGACCTTGTCGCCCATGCGCTCGATCGCCTCGGGCGGAGGACCGATCCAGACCAGACCGGCTTTTTCGACCGCGCGCGCGAAGCCCGCGTTCTCTGAGAAAAATCCGTAGCCCGGATGCACCGCGTCGGCGCCGGTTTTCCTCGCGGCCTCGAGGATGCGATCGATCTTCAGGTAACTTTCCGCCGCCGGAGACGCGCCCACCGCCGCCGCGTAGTCGGCCTCGCGCACGTGCAGCGCACCGCGGTCGGCGTCGGAATAAACCGCGACCGACTCGAGGCCCAACTCGCGGCAGGCGCGGATAACTCGCACCGCGATTTCGCCGCGATTCGCAATCAAGACCCGTTTGAACATCAGTATTCCAGCAGTTCCGGTTCCCGCCGAAGCGGAGCATTCGTTATCAATTCGTTTTACTCAATTGAGATCGCCTAAAGAGGAATATTGCCATGCTTGCGCGGTGGATTCTTGTCGCGTTTGTTCTCGAGCGCGCGCAGCGCCGTGATGAGGCGCGGCCGCGTGTCGCGCGGGAATATCACCTCATCGATATAGCCTAGCTCCGCCGCCTTGAACGGATTGGCAAACCGCGCGCGATAGTCATCGACCAGCGTGGCGCGCTCCGCCGCTGTCATCTCGTTGCGAAAAATAATATTGATCGCCTGCTCGGGTCCCATCACCGCGATCTCGGCGGTCGGATAGGCGAAGTTGAAATCTCCCCGAATATGCTTCGACGACATCACGTCATACGCGCCACCGTAAGCTTTGCGCGTGATGACGGTGACCTTCGGCACCGTCGCCTCGCAATACGCGTAGAGCAGCTTGGCGCCGTGGCGGATGATCCCACTGAACTCCTGCGCGGTGCCGGGCAGAAATCCGGGCACATCGACGAATGTCACCAACGGGATATTGAACGCGTCGCAGAAGCGGACAAAGCGCGCGGCTTTCACCGACGCGTCGATATCCAGGCATCCGGCCAGGAACGCCGGCTGATTCGCAACGACGCCGACCGAGTATCCGCCCATCCGCGCGAACCCGACCAGCATATTGCGCGCGTAGTCTTTTTGAATCTCGAGGAAGTGGCCGTCATCGACAACCCGGCCGATAATGTCCGCCATGTCGTACGACTTGTTGGGATTCTCGGGCACGATCGCGTCGAGCGACGCGTCGGTGCGATTCGAATCGTCGGTGGTCGGGACGAACGGCGGATCTTCGACATTGTTCGACGGCATGTACGACAGCAGCTCGCGCAGCGCGTGGAGCGCGCTCTCGTCGTCGAGCGCCTCCAGATGGCAGACGCCGGATTTCTGCGAATGCGTGTCCGCGCCGCCCAGCTCCTGCATCGTGACTTCCTCGTGCGTCGTCGCGCGAATCACGTCCGGGCCGGTGATGAACATATATGAGGTGTCGCGCACCATCACGATAAAATCCGTCATCGCGGGCGAGTACACCGCGCCGCCCGCGCATGGTCCCATGATTGCCGAGAGCTGCGGCACCACGCCCGACGCCATCACGTTGCGCAGAAAAATATCGGCGTACCCCGCCAGCGAAACGACGCCCTCCTGGATTCGAGCGCCACTGCCGTCGTTGATCCCGATAACCGGGCATCCGGTCTTGGCCGCAAGGTCCATCACCTTGCAGACTTTCTCGGCGAACGCACCAGAAAGGCTGCCGCCGAAGACCGTGAAGTCGTGCGAGAACACGCACACCTGCCGCCCGTCGATCGTGCCGTAGCCGGTGATCACGCCGTCACCGGGGATCTTCTTCGAGTCCATGTCGAAGTCGGTGATCCGATGAGTCTTGAACTTGTCTAGTTCCACGAACGAGCCGCGGTCGAGCAGGAACTCGACGCGTTCGCGCGCGGTCATGCGTCCGTTCTGGCGCTGCTTCTTTAGCCGCTCCTCGCCGCCGCCGCCCTCGGCTTGGCGCGAGAGCTGATTCATCCGTTCGATATTTTCTTTAAGCCCCATGCCTGCAACTATCCGATCTCAAGTCCGGGTGATCAAGAAATGATACGGCAGTAGCGCCGAGCGGCGCAATGCAATCCACCGGCAGAATAGATACCGCATGTCCGGAGATGGTTAAAGCGTTAGCGCGCTGGATGAGGCGGTCAACCAAGACAAACGGGACCGTTCTCGGAAATGATCGCGAGCGCGCACTGGCGCCTTTAGCGCCTGGTCCGCGCAATGCGACGGTTCGCAATCGCGCGGGCTGAGATAACCAACTCGTGAAACGGACGAGCCTCGAAAAGACTGTGACCGCTCGCTCCGAGACGGATCTTTTGCGCGGCGACTCGAAGGTCGTCGTACACGCTCTATAAATCATCGAGGCCGATCCTCTGCCGCCTTCGCGACAGCACATTCGACAAAGCGGCCACTACACCGCGCGGGCGACCGCCGTGCGCGAAAGGAGATGGCGTTGCCAAAACATCGACGCGCGCTACTCGTCCGCATGCGGGGTGAAGCCGCTGAAGACGAGCTTGTCGCCCGCCGCTATGTGATGCCGCGCGCAGAAACCGCCGTTGACCTCGAGCACGTAGCTCGCGTCCGCATCGGCCGTTCGCGGCGTCAGCGTGTAGGGCGCCGCGTCGGCGACAATTCCCACGATCTTGCCGTCGCCGTCCGCGAAAATCATGTCCAGCGGAATTTCGGTGTTCTTCATCCAGAAACTGAGCCGCGCGGGATCGCCGAACACGAAGATCATTCCGGCGTCGTCATCAAGATGGCTTCGGTACATCAGCCCGGTCTCGCGCTCGGACGCCGTATCCGCGACCTCGACCCGCACCTGCGCCTGTTCCTTGCCGTTCGGCGCGACGATCGCGACGCAAGGCCCGCGCGCGCACGCGATCAGCACCAGCGCAAACACTGCGGCGCATGCCTGCCGGCGCGGGACAAAGTTTGGCTTGCGCATCGGGATCAGATTACTTGACGGACGCGTGCGACGCCGCATCTTTCTCGGGCGAAATTTCCTCCAGCTCCTGGCCGGCGGTTTCCGGATAACCAAAGTACATGATGAACGGCGCGATCATCCAGAACACCGTCAGATAACTAATCGCGGTCCAGTGCGAATGGAAATATGAAAACAGTACTCCCTCGATTAACAGCCCGATTGCGCCGCCGGTGGTGCCTGCGACTGCCAGCGCGCTGCCGGCGGTCGATCGATGCGAGGTCGGGAACAGCTCCGCGCTGTAGGCCGCGACGATCGTGCCGGAGGCGGAGTCCAGGAACAGCTCGAGGATCCATGCCGGAATAATCACCGCGCCCGAGGAGTTATAGATCACGATAGTCAGCAGCGGCGCAACGAAAAAGCAGATCGAACCCATCGCGCGCCGCCCGATTCGATCGCTCAGCCTGCCAACCACGATATTGCCCAGAATTCCGACCGCCCCGCCGATTATGAACAGGGTCGAGACGTTGCCCGGCGAGTAGCCGTGCGCCTCCTGCAGGTATTTCGGGAAAAACATCCCCGCCGCGTTGCCGCCCATGCTGCCTAGAAATGCGACCGACATCAGCAACGCGAGCCGTCCCGGATACGCGCGAAACAGCTCCATCACCGGCACCAGCGGATTCGAGGTGCGCTTCGAGGCCCGAGCTTCGTCCTCGTAGCGATGGCTTTCCGGCAGCGATCGGCGCAGCGGAATGATGATCACCAGCGGAATCAGCGCAAGCGCGTACAGGCCGCGCCATCCGTAGGGCATCACGTTGACCAGCGCGAACACTCCAGCCGCCAGACCGTATCCGACCGAGGTCAGCGCGCCCAGCAGCCCGACCGTCCATCCGCGCACCCCCGCATCGACTTCCTCGACCAGGATCACCAGCGCGACAATCCCTTCGGCGCCGGCGAACGCGCGCGCGAGGATTTGCAGGATCACAAAGCTGCGTTCGTCCGGCGCAAGCGCGCTCAGTCCGGTCATGATCGTGTAGCCGTAAATCGTATAGAGCAGCAGCCTGCGGCGGCCGAATACGTCGGCCAGCGGAGTGAGAAAGAACGTCAGGATATAGCCGAACCTGATGAGCGAGAGCATCGCGCCGAGTTGCGCCTCGGCGATCTTGAGCCCTTTCTGAATCTGCTCGAGCGCAAGGCTAAGCAGCGCGCGATCGTAGTTGTCGAAGAATCCCGCCGTACACGCGATCAGAAACACTCGCCACTGGCGTTCGGTGAACGGCGGCGTTCTCCCGAACATTCCCAGATGGAAACTGCGCCGCGCCTCCTGGTCCGACGGGGAAGACTCGGCGACGGCGGGAAACGGTTCACTCATTGATTGATTCTCGTCTGCGGCTGCCGTCGCGCAGCTATATCTCGCGCGGTCATATATGATGGCTTCGTTTTGCTAAAATGATATCGCATGACAATACACTGTGGCCCGCGCCGCTACGGCCACTGGCGCGCGGTGCGCTCCGCCTGTGGGCGCGGACCGGTTGGAAAACCTACGCGCGGTATCTGAGGGTCGAGCGTCTCGCCACCCGGCTTGCCTCCGCCCCGATGCCCACGCGGCTGCCGGATGGCTCGGTGATGCGATGCGACTTCTCCGACTTCGTGCAGCGCCAGATATACTTCGGCGGCCTGTTCGAACCCATCGAGTCGTACCTGTTTCTCAAGATGATCGCGCCCGGCATGACCGTGTTCGACGTGGGCGCGAACTGCGGACAATACACTCTGCTGGCCGCGCGCGCGGTCGGAGCCGCTGGCGCGGTGCACAGCTTCGAGCCAATACCCAAGACGTTCAGGATTCTCGAGGAGCACGTTCGCTTTAATCGATTCGGCAATGTGACGGTCAATCAGGCCGCCCTGTGGAACGAAGCCACCCAACTCAGCCTCGGCAACGAAACCGAGCAGGCACAGTCCGGACGCTGGAGCGCGGGATTCGCGGCCACGGACCCGTCGGCGGTCAAGGTCAGTGCGATCCGGTTCGACGACTACGTGCGCGATCACGGCATCACCCGGATCGATCTGATCAAGATGGACATCGAAGGCGCCGAGCCGTTCATGATGCAGGGGGCGCGCGAATCGCTGGCGCGCTTCAAACCCGCACTGCTGATGGAAATGAACCGGACCGCGCTGGATCGGCTGGGTTGGACTCCCGAGCGCCTGTGGAACGAGTTCAAATCGCTCGGGTACGTGGCCTTCCAGATCGGACAGTCCCGGCGGCAGAGCGGGCCCGCAACGGAGTTCCGCGAGGGCAAGGTCGTCAACCTGATCCTCCATGCGCGAGAGCTCCCCGCGGGGGTTCTCTCCGGATGGGACCGGCGCCCGGTCAAGCGATGGGCCTGCAGCGGATGGTGAGGCAGCACGGGCTTCAGCCTGTATGTTTTCAAAATTAGCTTGCCGAATTGCGATCAGGCGATCTGCTTGCATGATCCCGCCTCGGCGCGCGCTACTCGATCGCGAGCTTCAGCGAGTCGAGTCCGCGAAGGAAGTACGAGCCTTTGTAATTCAATTTCGCGCCCGGATCGCGCAGCCGCATCCGCGGAAACCGTTCGAGCATCGCGCTGAACGCGAGATTGGCTTCCATCCGCGCCAGCGGCGCGCCGATACAGAAGTGAATCCCCTCGCCGAAAGCCAGATGCTCATTCGGGTCGCGCGTGATATCGAACCGTTCCGGATTGGAAAACTGCGCCGGGTCGCGATTGGCCGCCGCAATCACCACCACCACGATCGCGCCTGCCGGAATCTCGACTCCCGCCAGCTCGATCGCGCTTTTCGGGAAGCGCGCGGTCGATTGCACCGGACCGTCGTAGCGAAGCATCTCCTCGATCGCCCGCGGCAGCATCGCGGGTTCGCGGCGCAGCATCTCGAGCTGCGCGGGATTTCGCATCAACGCCAGGGTTCCGTTTCCAATCAGATTGGTCGTGGTCTCATTACCCGCAATCAGCAGCAGCGAAACAAAGCTCAGAAGCTCGCCCGCGGTCAACGCCTCGGAGTCGTCATGCGCCGCGACCAGCGCGCTGACCAGATCGGCGCCGGGGTCGTGCCTGCGCCGCTCGATCTCGCGCCCGAAATATTCCGCCAGCGCTTCGAGCGCCTCGATTGATTCGGCTGGCGGCGGCGCGCCGGGAAGCGCGGTTCCCGCCGCGATGATCCGATCCGACCAGTTCTTGAACATCGCGTATTTTTCCGCCGGCACCCCAAGCATCTCTGAAATCACCATCACCGGCAGGATATTAGCGAGATCCGCCATTACCTCGAATTCGCCGCGCGCCGCGGCCTTATCGACCAGCTCGCGCGCGATCTCGCCGATGCGCGGTTCGAGCTCGCGCACGCGCCGCGGAGTGAAGTCGCGGCTCACCAGCCTGCGCAGACGGGAATGGTCGGGAGGATCGGAGCCGAGCACGTTGCGCGAGTCGGCGAACGGCCCCTGGTACTGATCGGGCGGCGGCGGCGGCGCGACGCTCGAAAAATGCGCGTGATCGCGCAGCACCTCGCCCGCATCGCGATAGCGCGCGACCAGCGCGAACGGCGCTCCCGGCAGAATCGTGACGCGCGGAGGACCGGCGAGCAACGCCGGATAGTGCGGATAGGGATCGGCGCGAAAGTCGGGATCCCACGGATTAAAATAGTAAGCCTGCTCTGCCATCGCGCGATATCTCCCCGCCGCGCGCGCTACTCCAGCGCCATCGGCAGCGCGGCCAGCCCGCGCAAGAAGTATGAGCCTTTGTATTCGACCGCGGCCGCCGGATCTTTCATCCTAAGCCTCGGAAAGCGCCACAGCATCTCTCCGATCGCGATCGCGCCTTCGAGCCGCGCCAGCGGCGCTCCAATGCAGAAATGAATTCCTTCGCCGAACGCCACGTGATCGCGCGGCTCGCGGTTTATATCGAATCGATCCGGTTCGGGAAACTGCGCGGGGTCGCGATTCGCCGCCGCCAGAACGATGAAGCACCGGGTTTCAGCGGGAATCACCGTGCCGCCCAGATTCACTTCGACATTCGAGTTGCGCGAGGTCGATTGCACCGGCCCGTCGTAGCGCAAAATCTCTTCGATCGCGCGCGGCATCAGCTCCGGATTGCGGCGCAGCGAATCCATCTGCTCCGGATTCCTGCCCAGCGCCAGCATCCCGTTGCCTATTAGATTGGTCGTCGTCTCGTTGCCCGCGAGCAGCAGCAGAACCACGAACGCGAGCAGCTCGTCGGCGCTCATGGCTTCGTTGTCGTCGTGCGCGGCGACCAGCGCGCTCACCAGGTCGGGCCCCGGATGACTGCGGCGCTTTTCGATTTCGGCGGCGAAGTATCCGCGCAACGCGTCGGTGGACTGTTTGATCTCCGGCGGCATCGGCATTCCGGGAAGCGTGTTGCC
>DATKSB010000182.1:0-16126 GCA_035531855.1 Binataceae bacterium (SeqCode) | reverse complement strand
TCCAACAACCATCAGCTCCGAGGAATAGTTGTGACCGACCATAGCCAAAAACCCCGCTACCTTTTCGGATGGTCCCAAAACGTTGCTCGACACGACCGCTTGCGCGGCACAGCGCAGCAACTCGATTTCAGGCCTCCGTCGCTTCCTGAGCTCCGCCAATTCTTTCTCGTTCACCTCAGATTCTCCTTTCGAGACTCGAAGATTCGTCACGCGAAAATCGCCTTTTACGGGAGCGGGTCGCATGCCTGAAAGCCAATCCTCGCCGGCTGACTGGCTGTCGAATCGCCGTTAACAAATGCGTACAGGTCCGAGAGCGTCAAGGCGCCATTTGGCTGCGTATCAACTCCGGATCTTACCAACCATTTTCGCGACTCATCGCGTGTGAGTGGCGAAAACTCTACCGCGGAAAGGCATCTTCCGTGTCTCGTGACGGCAGGGTTGAGTTTTCCAAGTTCGTCGTTTGTCGTGATCAGGAACAAAACTCTTAGTCCTTGCCCCAACAATCCTTCGGTGGTGTCCAGGAGCCTGGATAGCGCCTGTCCCACGCTGTGTTTTGCGTCGATCGAAAGCAGCTCGCCGGTGTCCTCCATTACCAGCAGCCGCCATCGGTTTTCATCTTCGGCATCTTCAAGGATCAGGTGGAGCAGATACGATGGGTTGCCAAGGAGTGCTTCAGGATCGGTGATGTAGTAAATGTCGCACCATCGTTTCCATTGCTGGGCCAGCGCCCGAATCGCGTAGGTTTTGCCCGTCCCGGGTTTACCGTGCCAGAGTATCAACCGTCCGCCTTTAACTTCTTGGCCAGTCAAATCCATCAGGCGGCTGAGTTTCACAGTGGTAGTGGCAGCGTAATTCTCCGAGATGTCCTGCCATTGGACCGCGTCGAGAAACCGATCGTTTGAGTCAGGTACAGGTGAGCAGTTGCGCCAGAAAGAGACGCGTACTCGCGAACTCTGCTCCTTTTCTTCTTTGCATTCGAACCTCGTAATGAACTCCTGCGCGATCTCACGCGCGGCTTTTAACTCTCGCGCCGCGACTTCAACGTCCAGGCGTCCCGTCGGTCCTTGGTCGATGTGAACCAAGGTGTGTCCGTACTGGAGCAGGACCTCTTTCGAGCCGAGGCTCTCCGCCCAATACAGGATCCGGTCACCAAAGGATTCGGGAAAGGATTCGGGACTCAGGCTGACGCTCATGCCTACGGTTTGCCTTGTGCGATAGGTCATACCTCCTTCCGCTACGGCAGCTTCGAATTCAACACGGAGCGGATTTCGCTCCTCGAGCATGATTCGCATCAAGCGAGCGTCGTCGCTTTCCTCGCGATATCGGATTTCACGTTGCACTTGGGTTGCTCTCATGTATATGACCTCCTGAACCATCCAATTTACCGCGCCTGCAGGTCAGCCGTTGTCCGTATGCCGAATCGAGCGCCGCTTGTACACCCAGATCGCTGAACTTGCAAAACTTTTGCAGGCGACAGAGAAATCCTTTAGTTCCAATGGGTTTTTGGTGTGCTAGAAGCGGTCGAGAAACCGGGATTTCCTTCGGCGTCGCTCAGGACAGGCTCTCGCGCGGCAGCCACGCGCGGGAATGACATCCTGAGGCCTGTCGTCCCGCGATGGCGGTCCCCGGACCGGCGGATGGACATTGGAGGCGCCGGGCCTATCGCCAGAGGTCGACGGCCGGCGAGACGCCTGCCTTCTCAAGAACAAGATTGAGTCTTAAGTGGCACAGGCTTTAGCCTGTGGTCCGCACCGGCTGAAGCCCCTGCCACTTTTTATCCAGCGCGAGCGCGAGGTCTTGGGCGCGCTCGGACTATCTGGAATTTGAAACTGACCGACTATCAGGAGGCGCTAGGGCTGGTTTGCGTGCTGATTTCCGCACATAATGCTAGATCACCCCGAAAAGCTGGGGGAAAGGCGCAATTCGCTTGGCTCTCATCGTACAAAAATATGGCGGAACTTCGGTCGGCTCGGTCGATCGAATCAAGGCTGTGGCCGAACGCGTGGCTCGCGGACGCCGCGCGGGCGATGGGATGGTCGTGGTCGTGTCGGCGATGGCGGGAGAGACTAATCGGCTGTTCAGTCTCGCGTCAGAACTGAGCGACACGCCGGATCCGCGCGAGACCGATGCGCTGGTCGCGACGGGCGAGCAGGTCTCTGCCGCGCTCCTGGCGATCCGGCTGCGCGCGATGGGGCTGCCGGCGATTTCGTTTCTTGGCGATCAGTTGAAGATCGCGACCGATTCGAATCATGGGCGGGCGCGGATCAAATCGATCGAATGCGATCGGGTCGAAAAAGAATTGGGCAACGGCAACGTGGTCGTGGTCGCGGGCTACCAGGGGGTCGATTCCAATGGCGATATCACGACCCTCGGGCGTGGAGCGTCGGACCTGACCGCGGTCGCGCTGGCGGCGGCGCTGAAAGCCGACGCGTGCGAAATCTATACTGACGTTGACGGGGTTTACACCGCCGATCCGAATATCTGCAAGAACGCGAAAAAGCTCAAACGCATTTCATACGACGAGATGCTCGAGATGGCCGCTCTCGGCGCGAAGGTGCTGCAGGGACGCTCGGTCGAGCTGGCGCGGCGCTACAATGTTCCGATCGTGGTGCTATCAAGCTTCGCGGAAGGTGAGGGAACCTGGGTGGGACAAGAGGATCAGTCGATGGAAGACGTGCTCGTTTCCGGCGTCACGCTCGACCAAAACCAGAGCAAGATAACGATCGCGGGAGTGGCCGACCGGCCCGGCCTCGCGGCGAAGATTTTCGGTCCGATCGCGGGGGCTGGAATCGTGGTCGATATGATTATCCAGAACGCCAGCGAGGACGGGCGCACTGACATGACGTTTACGGTCGGGCGCGACGACCTGCGCCGGGCGCTCGAGCTGGTGAAAAAGATCGCGGACGAGATCGGCGCGGCGGGCGTGCGGCACGAGGAGCAGGTCGCGAAGGTCTCGATTGTCGGCGTCGGGATGCGCACGCATGCGGGCGTCGCGGCGCGGATGTTCGACGTGCTGGCGGCTGAGCGAATCAATATCGAGATGATTGCAACCTCTGAGATCAAGGTTTCGGTCGTGGTGAACGCGAAGTATGGAGAACTGGCGATGCGCGCGCTGCATGACGCGTTCGTAAGCGGCGGCGCGAGCGCCGTCAAGACGGAGTCGGTTTAACCGATGGCGGTTGCAAAACATATCCAGGTTTACGACACCACCCTGCGCGACGGGTGCCAGTCAGAGGACGTCTCGCTCACGATCGCGGACAAGGTTCAGATCGCGCAGCGGCTGGACGACATGGGGTTCGACTATATCGAGGGCGGATGGCCGGGCTCGAACGAGCGCGACGCGGCGTTCTTTGGCGAGATCAAGAAGGCCAGGCTGAAGCATGCGAAGGTCGCGGCGTTCGGATCGACGCGGCGGGCGGGCGTGCGCGCGGCGCAGGATCGCAACCTGATGCTGCTGCTGCGCGCGGAAACTCCGGTTGCGACGATCGTCGGCAAGACCTGGGATTTCCACGTGCGCGAGGCGCTGCGGATCTCGGAGGCGCAGAACCTCGAGATCCTGAACGACTCGATCGCGTTTCTGAAAAAGCACGTTGACGAGGCGATCTTCGACGCCGAGCATTTCTTCGACGGCTACTTCTCGAATCCGGAATTCGCGATCGCGTGCCTCAAGGCGGTCGATGAAGCGAAGGTGGATATCATCTGCCTGTGCGACACGAACGGCGGACGCCTGCCGCATGAAATCGACGCCGCACTCAAAGCCGCGCGCGCGGCGGTGAGCTGCCCGATCGCGATTCATTGCCATAACGATTCCGAGGTCGCGGTCGCGAACACGCTCGCGGGCGTCGAGGCGGGCGCGACGCAGGTGCAGGGCACCATCAACGGCGTCGGCGAGCGATGCGGCAACGCGAACCTGGTTTCGATCATCGCCAATCTGCAATTGAAGCTCGGCTACAACTGCGTCCCGCAGGCGAAGCTGAAGCATCTGCGCGAACTCTCGATGCTGGTGTACGAGCTGGCTAATATCTCGCCGTTCGCGCGCCAGCCCTACGTCGGACGCAGCGCGTTTGCGCACAAGGCGGGGCTGCATGCGTCGGGAATCCAGCGCAACACGCATACCTATGAGCATATCGAGCCGGAAAGCGTCGGCAACGATCGGCGCGTGCTGCTCTCCGAGCTTTCCGGCCGCGCGAATCTGATCTACAAGGCGCGCGAATTCGGAATCGAGCTCGATCCGGCCAACGACAAGATCGAGCCGTTGCTCGACGAGCTGAAAAGGCTCGAGGGCGCGGGCTATGTCTTCGACGGCGCCGACGCGTCGTTCGAATTGCTGATGCTGCGCAAGCTCGGCCGGGCGAAGGATCATTTCGAGTTCGTGAGCTTTCGCGTGTTCGACGACAAGTGGCACGAGGATCAGGCGCCGTTCAGCGAAGCGGTGGTGGTGATCGAAGGACCTGACGGCGTGCGCACGCGCAACGCCGCGATCGGCAACGGTCCGGTAAACGCGCTCGATTCCGCGCTGCGCAGCGCCTTGGTGCCGTACTATCCGAACCTGGCGACGATGCATCTGGCGGACTACAAGGTGCGCGTGCTCGACAACGGCCGCGGCACCGCGGCGCGGGTACGGGTGCTGATCGAATCCACCGACGGCAAGCGCCGATGGGGAACTGTGGGGCTGTCGGACAACGTGGTCGAAGCGAGCTGGCAGGCGCTGGTTGATTCGGTCGAGTACAAGTTGCACAAGGATAACGCCAAGCCGCGCGGCCGCGCGCAGGCGAAATCAAACGGCGCGATGCCGCGGGCCTCGCGCACGGGAGCCGGCGCTGCCGACAAGACTTCTTAGGACGCGCCGCAGCGTCCGGGGAGAATCGCGATGGGTATAATCAGCCGCATGCGCGAGGATATTCGGGTGGTGTTCGAGCGCGATCCCGCGGCGCGCACCACGGTCGAAGTGGTGCTTGCCTATCCGGGCCTGCACGCAATCTGGTTTCATCATCTCGCGCACTGGATTTGGGAGCATCACCTGAAGCTGCTCGCGCGGCTGGTTAGCGAATTCTCGCGCTGGATGACGGGCATCGAAATTCATCCGGGCGCGAAAGTCGGGCGGCGCCTGTTTATCGATCACGGGATGGGCGTGGTGATCGGAGAGACCGCCGAGATTGGCGAGGACGTGCTCATCTACCAAGGGGTCACGCTCGGCGGCACCAGCCTGAAAAAGGAAAAACGCCATCCGACGATCGAAGATCACGTGATGATCAGCGCCGGCGCGTCGGTGATCGGACCGGTGCGAATCGGGCGCGGCAGCAGGATCGGCGCGGGCGCGGTGGTGGTCTCATCGGCGCCGCCGTACTCGACGATCGTCGGAATTCCGGGCAAGGTGATCGAGGGCGACAGCGCGCGCCACGAAGTTGCCGAACTCGAGCACGGCAAGCTACCCGACCCGGTCGCGCGCGCGATCAACGGACTAGTCGAGAAGCTCAACCGGATCGGCGTGCGGATCGAGGAAGTCGAAGAGCGGCAGGATTGCCTCGAGGACAAGGTCGGCGAACATCATCCGCCCGACCGCACCGCTGCGATCGGCGGAGGCAAAGACCGCTGAACGACCTCAATCGCGGTTTTCGATTTCGCGCATGAAGCGCCGCCAGATCTCTCGGCCGATTTCGTCGTAAACGATCATCGCGCGCACCAGCTCATGCAGGCGCCGCTGCGGCATCAGCTCTTCGGGCAGCAGCGGATCAAGATTGATGCGCCGGATAACCTCGCGCCCCAGCAGCAGGGTTTCTGCCGCGGCCGCCGTAAGCGGCAGTCGCGCGACTTTTGATTGGCTCACATCGAGGGCGCTCAGCAACGCACCGTATGAGCGCTCGAGGGCGGCGGTGTCCCACAGACGGACGGCGCGCGCGCTCGCAGCGTCGTCAAAGTCGCTTAGCCCGACAACGATCGCGTCGCGATGCAGCCCCAGCGCGGCCAGATGCGCGCGCAGCTCGGCTACCGAATCGCGCAGATTCGCCGGTCGGATCCACAAGCCGGAGCTGAACTCGCGGAAACCGCGCAGACGCAGCGCCTGCTCGTGCCGGCGAATCGCGGCGCGGTCGCTGCGCGCGATCTCCGCGCCATAAACGCCAACCCATCCGCCCGGCCACGGCCGGACGAGGTCGGCGACGCGCTTCCATTTTCGGACCTCGACCCGCATCGTCTCGCTCGGCGCGCCCAGCCGGTAGCGGCCGCGGGTCGAGGTGACCGCCGCGCCCTGATCGACCAGCCGCATCAGGGCCATCCGCAGGTTCTGCGCGGAGAATCCGAACACCGCGCCAGCGGCGAGCACGACGCGCGCCGAGATCTCGCGCGGGGCGCGATTAGAAAGGAAATCGAGCACGAGCGCGCGTGCGGTTAGCGGACGTTCGGATTTATAACCGCTATTTGCAATTACCGCCATATTTTGTTATATCCTATTCCCATGGCGATGATGTTCAAAGCGAGCAGCGTATTTTCTCCCGACGAATTGCTGATGCTCAAGCGAAAATCCAATCTGCGCGGCGGATGGATGGTGTTCCATGCGTGGGCTTTGATTTTCGCCGCGATGGCGATGTTCGCGATCTGGCCGAATCCGCTCACCTTCATCGCCGCGGTGCTGATAATCGGTGCGCGCCAGCTAGGCCTTGCGATCCTGATGCATGACGCGGCGCACGGATTACTGTTCGCCAATATTCCCCTGAACGATTGGGTGGGCGCGTGGCTATGCGGCGATCCGCAGATGTCCGACATGTACGCGTATCGGAAATATCATGTGCTGCATCATCGGTTTACGCAGCAGCCGAATGATCCGGACCTCGCCTTGGGCGCGCCGTTTCCGATCACGCGTGCGAGTTTTTGGCGCAAGACGATTCGCGATTTGACCGGGCAGACCGCATACAAGCAGCGCTCGGCCGCGCTCCGCCGCGCGTTTCGCAAGGGGGATCCGGCGATGACGGTCAAATCGCAGTTCGGGCAGGGACTCACGCGGTTCGGCGGATTTTTCATCACCAACGCGATTCTGTTCGCGATTCTCGCGCTGGCGGGGCATCCGTGGTTCTTCCTGACGCTGTGGATCCTCCCGCTAATGACCTTCAATCAGTTCATCACGCGGGTCCGCAGTATCGCGGAGCATTCGATGCTGACGGATAACGACGATCCGATGCGCAACACGCGCACGACGCACGCGAACTGGCTCGAACGCGCGCTGATTGCGCCGTACTTTGTGAACTACCACCTCGAGCATCACCTGCTGATGGCGGTGCCGTGCTACAACCTGCCGAAGGCGCACGCGCTGATGCTGGCGAAGGGCTACGGACCGCAAATGGAACTCGAGCCGGGCTACCTGGCGGTGCTGACACGCGCGGCCTCGCGGCGCGAGATTCCGCCGCTGCGCGCGGCCGCGTAACGCCTACAGCGTATGCCCGAAACCCGCGCCCATCGCGTATTCGTTCGGTGCGTGGATGAGTTTGCCGGTCACGAAGCGCGCGAATGAAAACGCCGAGAGGTCGGCGGTCCTGCTTTTTCCTTCGATAATCAACTCCGCCAGCGCGGCTCCCACCGCGGGCGAGGTTTTGAATCCGGTGCCGCTGAAGCCTGCCGCGACGTAGAGGCCGGGGACCGCCGCGATCGGTCCGAGCGCGGCGCGCGCGTCGGGAGTCACATCATAAATTCCCGCATGGCCGCGCACGTAGGTTGCATCTTTGAGGGCCGGAATCCTTTCGGCCAGGCGCGAACGCACCGCCTCGATAAACTCCTCGTCGTTGGTCACTTTGAATGAATCTGGATCGGCCGGCGCGTCCGGACCGAGCGCGCCGAGACCCGCCATCGTGAGGCCGTCGCCGTGCGGACGAAAATAGCTGCCTGCTATCGTATCGATGAAAATGCTGTGGCGCACAGTCGCCGGCTTGCGAAAGAACGCGATCTGCGCGCGCTCGGGTTTGATTCCAATCTTCAACCCGAAGGGAGCCAGCAACGTGTCCGTCCACGGGCCAGTGACGAGGCAGACAAAATCCGCGTCGTGAGTCTTGCCGCTGCTGTCGGTAACTCCTGTTGCGCGCCCGGCGTTAATCGCGAGCGCCGCGATGGCGGTATTGAGCAGAAACGTCGCGCCGAGCTTTCGCGCCGCCGCCGCGAATGCCTCGGTTGTCGCGACCGGATCGGCGTAGCCGCTGCGCGGCTCGTACGCGGCGAGACCGACGTCATCGACCCGCACGGCAGGCTCGATCTTTTTCAACTGATCGCGATCCACGAGGTCGGTCTCGACGCCGAGCGACTTCAGCATCGCGACGTTCGCGCGCAGCTTGTCCGCGTTATCGGGCGCGACCACGACGGCAAAGCCTGTCCGCACGAAACCGCATCGCCCCCCGACCATCCGCGCCCAATTCTCAAAGTATGCGAGGCTCTTCCATGCAAGCGCCGCTTCGGGCGCGAACGAGTAGTGCATCCGCACCAGAGCGCCCGATCGCGAAGACATCCCGGCGCAGACCGAGGCGCCCTGATCGAAGACGGTAACCTCAGCTCCCAGTTGCGCAAGATGGAATGCGAGGCTGCATCCCACCACCCCCGCTCCAACCACGATTACGCGAGGCCCACTTTCAGCTCGAGGCATCCGAATAACTCCCGCCGCGAACGTCTTTTGCCATCGCGCGCAGTGATATAAAGTTAATTACTTCGCGGCGATCCTATCAAACTAATCATGTCGATTTATCTGGACCATAACGCGGGCTCGCCTATTCGGCCCGAGGCGGGACAGGCTGCGCTCAAGATGCTGGCGCGGTCCGACGGCAATCCCGCGTCGGTGCATCGCGCGGGTCAGCGGGCGCGCCGCGCGCTCGAGGACGCGCGAGCACAGGTGGCGGCGCTCATCGGTGCGGAACCGCGCGCAGTTGTATTTACCAGCGGTGGAACCGAATCGAACAATCTTGCGATCACAGGCGCGCTCAAGCTCGCGGGGAATCGCCGGCGCGTGATCACTGCTGCGATCGAGCATTCGTCCATCCTGATGCCGCTTGCGGAGCTCGAGCGCGGCGGCGCCGAGGTTGTGCGAATCGCGCCGGATCGCGACGGACGGATTTCGCCTGCCGCGGTGGTCGAAGCGCTCAACGACTCGACCGCGCTCGTAACGCTTGGGCTTGTGAATGCCGAAGTAGGTTCGATTCTGGACGCCGCGCCGATTGCTGCCGCGGCCACGCGCGCGGGCGCGATCTTTCATCTCGACGCCGCGCAGGCTGCGGGCCGAATCGATACGGATGTGCGCGCGCTGGGATGCGATCTGATGACCCTTAGCGCGCACAAGCTCGGCGGCGCGGCGGGAACCGGCGCGCTGTATATCCGGCGCGGTTGCGCGATCGCACCTGCTATCCTGGGCGGGCCGCAAGAAGGCGCGATGCGCGCGGGAACACCGAATCTGATCGGCGCGGTCGCGTTCGGCGCTGCCGCCGAGGCCTGCGGCATCGCGCTCGAACCTGAGCGGGCGCGAATCGCGGCGCTTGCGGCGTCGATGCTCGCGCGGCTGTGCGACGAGATTCCCGGATTGCGGCTCAATGGTTCGCGCGATGGGCGCGTTGCCAATACGATCAATCTTACTTTTCCGCAGGTGCTCGGCGAGAGCATGTTGTTCGCGCTCGACCTCGAAGGGGTCGAAGTCTCGATGGGATCGGCGTGCGCCGCGGGAGCGGTCGAGCCCTCGCACGTGCTGCTCGCGATGGGCCGCAGCGCAGCCGAGGCGCGCAGTTCTTTGCGCATCAGCCTCGGATGGAGCACGACGGCCGAAGAGATCGCGGCGGCGGCGGCGACTATCGCGCGGGTGTGGCGTCGCGTGTCGCAGGCCGAGCCGATCGCGGCGGCCGCGATTGAGGCGCTGCGATGAGCGCGCGGGTTTTGGTCGCGATGTCGGGCGGCGTGGACAGCTCTGTGGCCGCGGCGATTCTGCGCGAGCAGGGTTACGACGTCGTCGGCGTGGCGATGCGGCTTGCGCCCGAGACCGACGCTCGGCCGGCGCGGACCCGAGCAACGTGCTGCTCCTACGAAGACTTCGAGGACGCGCGGCGAGTTGCGGAGCGGATGGATTTTCCATTTTACGTGATTGATCTGCGGGCCGAGTTTGGCGCGCGCGTGGTCGATAACTTTGTCGGCGAGTATCTGGCCGGGCGCACGCCGAATCCGTGTGTGATGTGCAATCGCGAAATCAAGTTTGACCGGCTGTGGGAGCGGGCGCGGGCGCTCGACGCGGAATTTGTCGCGACCGGACATTACGCGCGAATCAAGCGCGACGGCGCGGGCCGGTTCCATCTGCTGCGCGCGGCCGATTCGTCGAAAGATCAATCGTACTTTCTGTTCTCGCTCGCACAGGATGAACTATCGCGCACGATGTTTCCCTTGGGCGCGATGACCAAGACCGAGGTTCGCGCGCGCGCGCGGGCGCTGGGCCTCGCGAACGCCGAAAAGCCCGACAGCCAGGAAATCTGCTTCGTGCCCGAGGGCGATTACGCGCGTTTCGTCGAGCAGCGCGCATCGAAGCTGAACGGAGAAATTCGTCCGGGAAAAATTATTGACCTCGAAGGCCGCGCACTCGCGAACCATGGCGGGGTGCATCGCTTCACCGTGGGACAGCGGCGCGGGCTCGGGATCGCGTCCGGAGAGCCGCTTTACGTGCGCGAGATCCGCGCCCAGTCGGGCGACGTGATCGTCGCTCCGCGCGCGGCGCTTGGCGCGTCGGGTCTGGTGGCGCGCGAGGTCAGCATGGTCGATCCGATGACCGCAGCCGCGGGGCCGGTGCGCGCCGAAGTGAAGATCCGTTACCGGCATCCTGCGCTTCCCGCGACCGTCACGCTTGATTCTTCGCGCGGCGCGGAGGTTCGCTTCGCGGGCGGCGGACCGGCGGTGACTCCCGGGCAGGCGTGCGTATTTTATCGCGGTGACGAAGTGTTGGGCGGCGGCTTTATCGACCGCGCGATCGAAGAATGACGGCGCGGCAATCATGATCGACACGACTTCCATGAAATTCGCGATCGCGACACTCGGCTGCAAGGTCAATCAGTACGATTCTGCGATTATCGAATCGCGTCTCGGCGCGCGCGGGATGACGCGCCGCGAGTTTTCCGAAGTCGCCGACGTTTATGTGATCAACACCTGCACCGTGACCGACCGTGCCGATTCCGAAAGTCTGAAACTCGCGCGGCGCGCGCGCAGGCTTAATCCCGCCGCGCGGATCGTGATGACCGGATGCTTCGCGCAGGCCAATCCGCAGGCGCTGGCGCGAGCGGTCGAAGTCGATGCGGTGGTGGGCGTCGGACGGCTGGATGATCTGGAGCGCGCGATCGCTGAGGGGGCGGGCGAGCGCGTGATGGTCACCAATCTGCGCAAGGTGCGCGCGCCGATCGAGCTGGGCGCGGTCGCGCTCGAGGGACAGACGCGCGCGTTTCTGAAGCTGCAGGAAGGATGCGATCAGTTTTGCAGCTTCTGTATCATCCCGACTTCGCGCGGAACCTCGCGCAGCGTCGAGCCGCGCCGGGTTATCGCCGCACTCGACGGGCTGCACGAGCGCGGCTTCAAGGAAGTGACGCTCTCGGGAGTGCATCTGGGCGGCTACGGCAAAGACCTTGAGCCCACAGTCGAGCTTGCGGACCTGCTCGAGATGATCGCGGAGCGCTCTCCGATAAACCGGATCAGGGTGAGCTCGCTTGATCCCGAGGAGTTGAGCGATCGGATTATCGCGATCGTCGCGGCGAGTCCGAAGTTCTGCCCGCATCTGCATCTGCCGCTGCAATCGGGCGAGGATGAAATTCTTTCGCGGATGCGCCGGCGCTATGACCGCGAGTTTTACCGCGGACGGGTCCAGCGCGTGCTGGCGGCGATGCCCGACGCCGCGATCGGGACCGATCTGATCGTCGGCTTTCCGGGCGAGAGCGCAGAGCATTTCGACTCGGCGCGGAGCTTCATCGAGTCGCTGCCGCTTGCTTACTTCCACGTGTTTCCGTATTCGGTCAGAGCCGGGACCACCGCGGCGAAGATGCCGGAGAAGGTCGGGGCGGCGGAGATCAAGCGCCGGGCGCGGGTGATGCGCGCGATAGGCGAGGCCAAGCGCGCGGATTTCGCGCGGCGCTTCGCCGGAACAAGAGTTAATGTATTACTTGAAGAGCGTGCCGCCGGCGGCGCGCTGTCAGGCTATACCCGCAACTATATCCGGGTGCTGACCGCGGGTCCGGACGCGCTGATAAATCACGAAGTCGAGGTGGAGGCGTCGGTTGCCGATGCGGCTCAACTGGTGGGACAGATTGTTCCGGCGCGCGGCGAAGACGGAATCTCCGGCCGCGGCGCAACCGTCGCCTGAGTCCGGACGCTCGGGCCTGGAGGAGGAGGTTGGTTACACCTTCGTGCGTCCGGAATTGCTGGAGATCGCGCTGACTCATCCGAGCGCCGCGATCGGCTCGGACGCGCATTACGAACGGCTTGAATTTCTGGGCGACGCGGTGCTGGACCTCGCGATCGCGGACCTGCTGATGCGTCAGTTTCCGGCGGCCAAGGAAGGTCCGCTCTCGAAGCTGCGCGCGTCGATCGTCAACGCGCGCACGCTGGCGCTCAAGGCGCAATCGATCGATTTGGGAAGTTTGCTGAAGCTCGGCAAGGGCGAGGAGAAAAGCGGCGGACGCGAGAAGGTTTCGATTCTCGCGGCCGCGTTCGAAGCGATGATCGGTGCAATCTACACGGACGGCGGGCTGGCGCCCGCGCAGCAGGTAGTCGAGCGGCTGTTCGAGCACGACGTGGGCGGGCCCTCGGCCGAGCGCGACTACAAGACCGAACTGCAGGAGATCGCGTACCGGCGTTTTCGCACGCAACCGATCTATGAGTTGGTCGCTGCGCAGGGACCCGATCATGCCAAGCGGTTTACCACCCGGATCAAAATCGCCGGGCGCGACCTCGGGATAGGCGAGGGCGGCAGCAAGAAGCAGAGCGAACAATCCGCCGCGCGCCAGGCGCTGGCGCGGCTTGAACGGGAATCCAATGACCGCCGCGGCAAGTGAGTATCGCGCGGGATTTGTCGCATTGGGCGGACGCTCCAACGTCGGCAAGTCCACGCTGCTGAACCGGATGGTCGGCCACAAGGTCGCGATCGTGACGCCGCGTCCGCAGACCACGCGCGCGAGAATTCTCGGCGTGCGCACCGATCCCGACGCGCAGTTCCTGTTCCTCGATACGCCCGGAATCCATGAGTCGCCCAAGGAACTTAACCGCCGAATGGTCGATAACGCGCGCCGCGCGCTCGGCGAGGGCGAGGTGGTGCTGGGTGTGGTGGAGGCCGCGGGCAAGCTGGATCCGCGCGATCGCACCGCGCTGCTCGAGCTCGCGAAGCTGGGCGCGCCGCTGGTGATCGTGATCAACAAGGTCGATACGCAGCCGCGCGAGAATCTGCTGCCCCTGATCGGAGAGATTCACGGCGAGTTTCCTGACTGCGAGATCGTGCCGGTGAGCGCGCTGCGCGGCGAGAATATCGAAGAGCTGCTCGCGACCGTCAAGGCGATGCTGCCCAGGAGTCCGGCGCTGATGCCCGAGGATGAATACACCGACCAGACCGAGCGGATGATCGCGGCCGAGGTGATCCGCGAGAAGATATTTTTGAAAATGCGCCAGGAGATTCCGTTTTCGAGCGCGGTGCGGATCGAAGACTTCGTCGAGGAAGCCGAGCGCAACCTTAAGCGGATCTCAGCCGTGATCGTGATCGAACGCGAGTCGCACAAGGGGATGCTGATCGGCGCAGGCGGACGCACGCTCAAAGAAATCGGCACTGCCGCGCGCCTCGAACTGGAAAAGCTGCTCGGCGCTCACATATTCCTGGAGATGCTGGTCAAGGTGGAACCCAACTGGACGCGCGACCCGCGCAAGATGGCGGAGTTCGGGTTATGAGTCCGCGCGCCGCGAAATCGGAAAATGCCGCGGGGCGCGAAGCTCGCGCCGGCCGCGGCTTTGGGGCAGGGCTGCCGACGGTGGTATTGGTGGGTCGCGCCAACGCCGGCAAATCGACGCTGTTCAACCGGATCGCGAAAGGCTCGCGCGCGATTACCAGTCCGATTCCCGGCACCACGCGAGATCTGAATTTCGCGCGCGCCTCGTTCGATGATCGCGAGTTCGTCGTCGTCGATAGCGGCGGTCTGGAACTTGGCGGCCGCGAAACGATGTCCGAGCGGCTGGTCGCGGAGGCGCTCGGCGCGGTCGGTGTCGCCGATGTGGTCGTGTTCATCTTCGATGGACGCGCCGGCTTGAGCGACGCCGACAAAGAGGCGCTGGCGTTGGTGCGCGAAACCGGGTGCCCGCTGATAATCGCGGTCAACAAGATCGACGATCCGCGCAACGAATCCGCCGCGATCGATTTTTACGAGATCGGCGCCGAGCGCTTGTTCCTGATCTCGGCCGCGCACGGCGGAGGTGTGGCCGATTTGCTCGAGGAGATCGCCCTGCGCTTGCCGGCGCTCGAATCCGGCGCTGCCGCCGCAGGTCCGGACCTGCGGCTTGCGCTGGTCGGCCGTCCCAACGTCGGAAAATCTTCGCTGCTTAACCGGCTGTCAGGTTTCGAGCGCGCGATCGTCGATTCGATTCCCGGCACGACGCGCGACCCGGTCGACGTGCGCCTCTCGGCGGAGAGCCGCGACGTTCTGCTGATCGATACGGCGGGAATTCGCCGCCCGACCAAAGTTGATGGCGAGCTGGAGCATCATTCGGTCGGCCGCGCGATCGAGACGATCCGCCGCGCGGAGGTGGTCCTGCTGGTGATCGATGCGACCGAGGGAATTACCGATCAGGACGCGCGCCTGGCGCGGCTGGTCGATACCAATGATCGCGCGATGGTCCTGATTTGCAACAAGTGGGACGCGGCCGCGGCGCTGGGGCGCAAGGTCGCGGCGTTCGTGCGCGACGCTCACGAGCGGTTTCCATTCCTCGCGTACGCGACGCTGGTGTTCACCTCGGCGCTGACGGGCGACGGTGTGCGGGACATTATACCCGCTGCGATCAAGGCGGGCGATTCATGGCGCGCGACGTTCCAGACCTCCGCGCTCAACCGGACGCTGGCGCGCGCGATGGAAGCGATGGACCCGCCGCTGGTCGGGCGTCGGCGGCTCAACCTGATGTATGTGACGCAGGTCGCGAGCGCGCCGCCGCGCATCCGTTTTTTTGCCAACGTCGAACGCGAGATTCCGGCGCATTATATTCGTTTTCTGGAGTCGCGCTTTCGGACCGCGCTGGGCCTGGTCGGTACTCCGCTGCGCCTGGAGTTCCGGCGCACCGGCCGCACCTTCGTCGAGGCCGGGCGCACGCGTGCGCCTGACTCGCGCGGACGAGCGAAGCGGCGCTGACGATTGTTGAAACGTGATGCGGCGCGGGTTTCACCGCGATCGGCGGCTCCGCTATATTAGTCGCTCAATTCAAGGCAATTCGCCGTGATCCTGATACTCGATTTTGGAAGCCAATACACGCAGCTAATTGCGCGCCGCGTGCGCGAGGCGCAGGTGTATTGCGAAATTCATCCGTTCAATTTCCCGGTGGAAAAAATCCGCGCGCTGAACCCGCGCGGGATCATCCTGTCGGGCGGGCCTGCGAGCCTCTACGAAGACGAGGCGCCGGATATCTCCGATGAAGTCCTGAACCTCGGATGTCCCGTGCTCGGGATCTGTTACGGCCTGTACGTGATCGCGCAGCATCTGGGCTCGCGCAGCGTGGGTTCGCATGCGCGCGAGTTCGGCCGCGCGACCCTGGTGATCGACGAGCAGGATGAATTGTTCGAGGGGCTTTCGGGCCGGGAGCACCAGGTGTGGATGAGTCACGGCGACCGGGTCGAATCGATCGGGCCGGCGCTGCGGCCGATCGCGCATAGCGACAATTCGCCGTATGCGGCCATGCGCACCACCGACGGAAAGATGCGCGCGATCCAGTTCCATCCCGAGGTCGTGCACACGCCGAGCGGCGCGCAGATCCTGCGCAACTTCGTGCTCAAGATCTGCGGAGAGCCCGGCGACTGGACCACCGCAAATATTGTCGAGACCAAGCTTGCGGAGATTCGTGGGCAGGTCGGCGCGGCGGATAAGGTAATCATGGGACTGTCGGGCGGCGTCGATTCGTCGGT
>DATKSB010000181.1:0-15175 GCA_035531855.1 Binataceae bacterium (SeqCode) | reverse complement strand
GGATTCGGGAACGCCGCGGCATCGCGATTCGCCGACGCATTCCAGATCACCACGCGGTCGCCGTTCTTGATCTTCTGCCCGCGCAGCTCGCCGTCTTTTTTCGCGGTGCGCAAAATATGCGTGACCGGACTGGTATAGCGCAGAAATTCCTCGATCGCGGTAGCGGTTATATCCGGGTCGCGGCGCAAGAGCGCGCGCTGCTCCGGATTTTCGATAATCGCCAGCATCCCGCCCGAGGTCGCGTTGCGCGTCGTCTCCTGGCCGGCGACCAGCAGCAACAGGCAGTTGAACAGGATCTCCATATCGCTCAGGCGATCGCCCTCGGCCTCGCCGCTTACCAATGCGGTCAGCAAATCTTCGCCGGGATTTTTCCGCCGCTCTTCGATCAGCTTCGAGAAGAAGCTGAAGAACTGCATCTGCGCATACTGCCCGGTCTCGAGCGCGCTGCGGCCCTGCTGATACTCGGGATCCTCGAAGCCGATCGACATGTTGGCGAGCGTGAACATCAGATCGTAATGCTCGCGATCGACGCCCATCATCTCGCAGATCACGGCGGTCGGCAGCTTCGCCGCCACATCGACCACGAAATCGCATTCGCCGCGCTCGATCACCCCGTCGATTATTTCCTCGGCCCGGCGCCGAACCCGCGCCTCGTACGGCGCAAGCGCCTTGGGGGTAAAGCGCCGGTTTACAATCTGGCGCAGCTTGCCGTGCCGCGGCGGATCGGTCGTCAGCAGCATCATTCCGAAGCCGGACTGGCTGCCCGCGTCGGCGTTGAAGTTGAATTGCAGCGACATCCCGCGCTCGGAGCTGTAGGTATTGGGATCGTGATAGACCTTCAGGCTGTCGTCGTAACGCGTGACCGACCAGAAGCCCTGGCCCGCGGCGCGCTCATGCCAATAGACGGGAGCCTCGGCGCGCATGAGCTTGAACGCATCGAGATGCTCCCCGCGCAGGAACATCTCGTTGTCCATCAGGTCGATATCTTGCAGCTTCATGGTTCGGCCTCCGCCCGCAATTTCGCGCCTCCGCGAGACGGAAATTGTAGGGAAATTCCCGCGTGATGACTAACGGCCAGAGCGCCGCAACCGCCCGCGCGCCGCGCTCATCCCTTGGGCAGCTTGAGCACTCGCTCGCCGATAATGTTGTGCTGGATCTCGCTCGAACCGGCCGCGATCGTCAGTCCGCGCGCCGCGAGCAATCGATGCGCCCATTTGCCGTGCTCGACCGCGCCGGTGCCGCCTTCGAGTGCGGCGTACGGCCCCAGCAACTCATCGGCGAACATTGCGACGCGCAGATTCAGCTCGGTCGCGAACAGCTTTCCGAACGAACTCTCCGGCCCCGGCACGCGTCCGCGCAACTGCGCGCTGAGCGACCGGTAGCGCGACAGCCGCAGGCATCGCGAGTCGCTCGTGAACTGCGCCAGCCGCTGCCTGACATAGGGATTCTCGCGCGCGGGAGCGCCCTGAAAATCCACCTTCTTCGCCATCTCGACCAACTCGTTGATCGTGCGCTCGATCGGATGGCGCGTGCCGCCGGAGACTCGTTCGTACATCAAGGTCGCAATCGAGACCTGCCATCCCTGATTGATCTCGCCGACCAGATTCTCTTTCGGCACCTTCACGCTGTCGTAAAACACTTCATTGAAGCCCGACTCGCCGGTTATCTGTACCAGCGGCCGCACCGTGATTCCGGGCGAGTGCATATCCACCAGCAGATACGAGATTCCCTTGTGCTTGGGCGCGGACGGATCGGTGCGCACCAGCAGCACCTGCCAGTCGGCGCGATGCGCCAGACTGGTCCAGACTTTCTGCCCGGTGACGACGAAGTTGTCGCCCTCGAGCACGGCGCGCGTCTGCAGTCCGGCAAGGTCGGATCCCGCGTTCGGCTCGGAGTATCCCTGGCACCAGATTTCCTCGCCGGTCAGCATCCTGGGCAGAAAACGTTTGCGCTGCGTCTCGGTGCCCATCAGCGCGATCGTCGGGCCGATTCGATCAAGTGCGAGCTGATTGCATCCATACAGAGGCAGGCCCAGTCGCAGCACTTCGTCCTGATAGATCGATTGCTCGATCACTCCCGCTCCGGTGCCGCCCCATTCGACCGGCCAATGCAGCGCTGCGTATCCGGCCGCGAAGAGCCTGCGATGGTATTCGCGCATCTTGTTCCACTGCGCGTCGTCGCGGACATCGAGCAGGCTCGCGGTCGAGGCCCCCATGCCGTCGCCGCCGCGGCCGAGAGTTTCCTGCGAATTCTTTTCGAGCCATGCGCGCAGTTCGGCGCGGAATGCATCCTGTTCGGGCGTATAGCTGAAGTCCATCGGTGTCTCCGCGACGCGAGTATAGCGCTGGTCGGGAACAATTTTGAAACGCGGCGCGGAAGGAAAATACAATCCACAGATTACACGGATTTCACGGATTTAATTCTCTTCAATCCGTGCAATCTGTGGACGCGTTCATCTTTGCCTTTACTTCTCGAACGACGGGCCGATGAAGCCCTGCGCGGGAATCGCGGTCTGCTGGCGCGGCGAGTCGGGCCTCTCGAAGAACTGGCTCCCGATCGTCAGACCGCCATCGACCACCATCGCCTGTCCCGTGACCCACTGCGAGTCGTCGCTGGCCAGGAACAGCGCCATGTTCGCGATATCCTCGGGATGCCCCGCGCGCTGGATCGGCTGCCCATGCGCCATCCACTGCTCCATCGCGTCTTTCATCCCCGGCTGATTGCGATGCAGTATCGGAGTGTTGATTCCGCCCGGACAGATGCAGTTGACGCGAATCTTGTCCTTGGCGAACTCGAGCGCCGCCGAGCGCGTCAGGTTGACGACTCCGGCCTTAGCCGCGCAATACGCATGCAGGCCAGCGAAGCCGCGGATGCCTGCGACCGAGGCGGTCGAGATGATCGAGCCGCCTCCGGCCTTGCGCATCTCCGGTACGGCATACTTCATTCCAAGGAACACCGAACGCATCAGGACCGCGAAGCTCTTGTCCCAATCCTCGACGCTGATCTGTTCGAGCGGTCCGACCGCGCCTCCGATTCCGGCGTTGTTGTAGATAACGTCGAGGCGGCCGAATTCCTTGATCGCGCGGGCGACGAGAGTCTTGATTTCCGCTTCGGCCGAGACGTCGGCCTTTTGAAACACCGCGCGGCCGCCATTTTCCTTGCAGTCGCGGACCGCGGCTTCTCCGCCTTCGGCATTAAGATCCGCGATAACGACTGCCGCGCCTTCGCCCGCAAAACGGGCCGCGGTGCCGCGTCCGATTCCGCTCGCCGCTCCGGTGATGATTGCCACTTTTCCATCGAGTCTGCCCATGATGATTACTCCTCAGCTCTTTTCGCTCGACCACGATTCCCAATTGTGCAGCGCGCCCTCATCCGCGCGTCACGATGCTTGCGAAAAACACGCAAGCCTCGCGCCGTGCACCTTCTCCCGGGGGGAGAAGGATATTCCGTGAGCGCTGCGCGCTATCTCTTGTAAGACGGCCCCGCAAAATTTCCGGGAACCGCCGGCGGCGTTGGGCGATTGTTTCCCACCACCGTACCGCCCGCTGTCATGCCGCCATCGACGACCATCGCGGCGCCCGTGATCCATTCGGCTTCGTCGCTGGCGAGGAACAACGCCATGTTGGCGATATCATCCGGACGTCCCGCGCGCGGGATCGGCTGAATCAGCGCGAGGACCTGCGCCGCGGTCTCCTCGCCGCCGGGGATCCGGCCGCTGATAAGCGGGGTGTTGATCCCGCCCGGACAGATACAGTTGACGCGAATTCTGTCCTTGCCGACTTCCAGCGCGACCGAGCGCGTGAGATTGATCACCGCCGCCTTCGCCGCGCTGTAGGGGTGTGGACCCGCGCCGCCACGCAGGCCTGCGACCGAGGCGGTCGAGATGATCGATCCGCCGCCCGCTTTGCGCATCTCGGGCACGGCATATTTCATTCCCGCGAACACCGCACGCAGCAGTACCGCCATCGTCATGTCCCAGTTCTCGAACGTGATCTCGTCGATCGTTCCGACCGCGCCGGCCAGACCCGCGTTGTTGAAGATGGTGTCGAGCTTGCCGAATTCGCGCACCGCGCGATCGATGGCCGCTTTGACCTCCTCACCGGCGCAGACGTCGGTCTTCTGAAACACCGCGCGGCCGCCGTTTTCCTTGCACGCCCGCACCGCGGATTCTCCGCCTTCCTGGTTGAGGTCGGCCAGCACTACCGCTGCGCCTTCTCCCGCAAACCGAATCGCGGTTGCGCGGCCGATGCCGCTGGACGCGCCGGTGATTACTGCAACTTTGCCTTCGAGTCTGCCCATGGTTTTCTTTCCTTTACAATAATAGCCGGTGTCGTCCGACGGCGATCTATCAACCTAATAGCCGTTAGGGCAACGTGACGCAAAGCGCTCCGTCTTCAGGCTGATCGGGGCGAGCCAATCCGCTCACGCTCAAGCGCGCGCGGCGTAGGGGCTATTTGCCGCGCTTCTCGAACGACGGACCCGAAAAGACGCCGTCGCCCGCAATCCCGGGAAGCCGAAAGCGCGCGTTGCCCGTGTTCACTCCTCCATCCACCACCATCGCGGTGCCGGTAATCCATTCCGAGTCGTCGCTGGCCAGGAACAGCGCCATCTTCGCGATATCCTCTGGACGTCCGGCGCGCGGTATCGGTTGCATCCGCGCCATATTCTTTTCGGCCGCTTCCTCGGCGCCCGGCCTCCCGCGATGAATCAGCGGCGTATTGACGCCGCCCGGACAGATGCAGTTGACGCGAATCTTGTCGTGCCCGACCTCGATCGCGACGGCCTCGGTCAGGTTGACGACTGCGGCTTTGGCCGAGCTGTATGCGGCCAAAAATCCGACCCCGCGCAGGCCCGCGACCGAGGCGGTCGAGATGATCGAGCCGCCGCCCGACTTGCGGATTGCGGGAATCGAGTACTTCATCCCCAAAAACGCGGCGCGCAGCAAAATCGCGACGGTCTTGTCGAAGTCCTCCGCCGCGACTTTGTCGATCGGTCCAACCGCGCCGGCCACACCCGCGTTGTTGTACATGATATCCAGCCGCCCGTACTCGCGCACCGCGCGATCGACCGCCGCCTTGATATCGGGCTCGCTGGTCACGTCGGTGCGCTGGAACACCGCGCGTCCGCCGGCCGCGGCGCATTCCGCGACGGCGGTTTCTCCGCCCTGCGAATTCAGATCGGTCAGAACCACCGCGGCGCCTTCCTTCGCAAACAGCATCGCCGTTGCGCGGCCCATCCCGCTGGCGGCGCCGGTGATAACCGCGACCTTCCCATTAAGCTTGCCCATCACGATAACCTCGCTTGCTGAATAGCAAGCAATGGCGTCCGACGGGAAGCGGCGGAAGCAGGGCGTCCTTCGTGTCTGCGTGTCTTATTCCGGGTGGCACAGGCTTTTAGCCTGTGAGTCGTGGCTGATTGGATCCTTACCGCGATGCTATAATTCTGACCGCGATGGCGAGCGAACACGACACGGGGCGGGGCAATCCGATCGGGCCGCGCTATGGCTCGCTGGTCGAGTATCCTGAGGATGCCGCTGCGCGCGCGCCGGCCGTGCTCGAGCTCACGCCGGAGAACATCGCGCCGGATGACGACCCGATCGAGCGCAAGCTTGCGATCACACCGCCCGCTCCCGGAGTTTACCTGCTGAAAGATCGTGCGGGGAAAGTCCTCTACGTCGGCAAGGCAAAGTCGCTGCGTCCTCGAGTGCGTTCGTATTTTCGTCCCGCGCGAGAGGGCGAAGCGGGCGACGGGCGCTACCAGGTCCGCTTCCTGATGCGCAAGGTGCGCGACTTCGACACCATCGTGACCGCGAGCGAGAAAGAAGCGCTCATCCTCGAAAACAATCTGATCAAGCAGTACAAGCCGCGCTACAACATCCGGCTGAAAGACGACAAATCCTACCTGAGCGCGAAGGTAACCAGACATGCGTGGCCGCGAATCACCGTCACGCGCCGGATCGTGAAAGATGGCGGCCGCTACTTCGGCCCGTTCGGATCAGCCGACGGACTGCGCGAGACGATCGACGTTATCCGCAAGGTGTTCCCGCTGCGCACCTGCTCCGACGGGGTGTTCCGCAACCGCACGCGCCCCTGCCTCGAGTATCAGATCAAGCGATGCCTCGGGCCGTGCTGCCTGCCCGTCGATCGCGAGGAATATGAGAAGCATCTGCACGCCGCCGAGCTGCTGCTCGAGGGCAAGAACCTGGAGCTGCTGCGCGAGATGCGCGAGCAGATGAAGGCGCACGCCTCGCGCCTGGAATTCGAGGACGCCGCGCGGGTTCGCGACCGGGTGAAGGCGATCGAGAAGACCGTCGAGCGCCAGACCGTGCTGCATCACATGGGAATCGATCAGGACGTGTTCGGCCTCTACCGCGAGGGCGGCGCGATCGAGGCAATCGTGCTGATCGTGCGCGGCGGCAAGCTCACCAGCACGCAGGGCTGGAGTTTTCAGGATCTGGAATTCTCCGATCACGACGTATTGTCCGATTTGCTGACGCAGTACTACCAGGGCGCGCGCGCGATTCCCGACGAAGTGATCGTGGCGGTCGAGCTCGAGGATGCCGCCGTGCGCGCCGAGCTTTTGACCGAGCGGCGCGGCAAGAAGTGCGAGTTCGTCGTTCCGCAACGGGGCGGCAAGGTGCGGCTGGCCGAGATGGCGCAGGAGAACGCGCGCCAGAGCTTTGCCGCGCGCCGCGACAAGGAACAGACGCGCGAGAAGATGCTGGAAGATCTGCGCACGCGGCTGCATCTCAAGAATTCTCCCAAACGCATCGAATGCTACGACATCTCGAATCTGCAAGGCTCGATGGTGGTCGGCTCGCAAGTCACGTTCGAGGAAGGCGAGCCGCTGAAGGCGCAATACCGCCGCTACCGGATTCGCGGTTTCGAGGGCCAGGACGATTTCGCCAGTCTCGATGAAGTGCTCGGACGCCGCGTCAAGCGCGCCCGGCAGGAGAATCAGTTTCCCGACCTGTGGGTGATCGACGGCGGCAAGGGGCAGCTCAATGTCGCGCTGCAAGTGCTGCGCGAGAATGATCTGCTCGAACAGATCGACTGCATCTCGCTCGCAAAGCAGCACGTGCTCGACAGGCGCTATGACAAGGAAGTCTCGAAGTCAGAGGAGCGCGTGTTTCTGCCCGGGCGCAAGGATCCGATCGTCCTGCCCAGGAACTCGACCGCGCTGTTCCTGCTGGTGCGCGTGCGCGACGAGGCGCATCGCTTCGCGATCACCTACAACCGCGAGCTCCGCCGCCGCGCGCGGATGCGCTCAGTGCTCGACGATATCGAAGGGATAGGTCCGGTCCGCCGCCGCGCGATGCTGCGCCATTTTGGCAGCCTCAAACGGATTCAAGAGGCATCGATCGAAGAGATAGCTCTGGTCAAAGGAATTAACCTCGACCTCGCCGCCGAAATCCGCCGCCACCTCGACGCTATGGCCTCGATAATCGACCGCGCGATGCAGGAAGAAGCCATCGAAGATGCGCGCGAGGATCCGGCCGGCGCCCCGGTCGCCGAGGCCGCCGCGCCCGAACCGCCCCGAGCCGAAGACGACATCGTATGGTAATGGCTGATGATTAGTGGCACAGGCTTTGGCCCCATGATCCCGCACAGGCTAAAACCTGTGCCACCCGATCGGATGGGGGTCCGATGCGCGGGTCTGGAATCCGCGCGCGGTTACTATATGATTAGCAGCGTTGAACAATTAGCCGCCGTCCGATAAGCGCGACTGCTCTAGCGCCGGGCGAGAATTCACATCGATCAAGCACACCCCATCAGGAAGGAAAAGTAACAATCGCCATGGCCTACAAGCACATCAAGGTTCCCAGCGACGGACAGAAAATCACCCTCGGCAAAAACCACACGCTGAATGTTCCTGACCGCCCGATCATTCCGTTTATCGAAGGCGACGGCACCGGTCCCGATATCTGGCGCGCGTCGCAGTACGTGTTCGACCATGCGGTCGCGAAAATTTACGGCGGCAAGCGCAAGATCGCGTGGATGGAAGTTTACGCGGGCGAGAAGCCGTTCAAGGAACAGAACTCCTGGCTGCCCGATGAAACGGTCGAGGCGTTCAAGGAATTCCTGGTCGGGATCAAGGGTCCACTCACCACGCCGATCGGCGGCGGAATCCGTTCGCTCAACGTCGCGCTGCGCCAGATGCTCGACCTCTACGTATGCCTGCGGCCGGTGCGATATTTCGCGGGCGTGCCAAGCCCTGTGAAGCATCCGGAGAAGCTCGACGTTGTCATCTTCCGCGAGAACACCGAAGACATCTACGCCGGAATCGAATGGCCGGCCGAATCGCCCGAAGCGAAGAAGCTCATCAAGTTCCTGCAGGACGAAATGGGCGTCAAGAATATCCGCTTCCCCAATACTTCCGGAATCGGGGTCAAGCCGATCTCGCGCGAGGGCTCCGAGCGCCTGATTCGCGCCGCCCTGGATTACGCCCTTCTGCGCAAACGCAAGAGCGTGACCTTCGTCCACAAGGGCAACATCATGAAGTTCACCGAAGGCGCGTTTCGCGATTGGGGCTATGAACTGGTCCGCCGCGAATACAAGGGCAGGGCGGTGGGATGGGACGATTGCGGCGGCAAGCCGGCGGCGGGCGAGTTGCTGGTAAAGGACGCGATCGCCGATATCACCTTGCAGCAAATCCTGACCCGGCCCGACGAATTCGACGTCGTTGCGACGATGAACCTCAACGGCGACTATATTTCCGACGCGCTCGCCGCGCAGGTCGGCGGAATCGGAATCGCTCCGGGCGCCAATATCAACTACCTGACCGGCCACGCGATCTTCGAAGCGACTCACGGCACTGCGCCCAAGTATGCGAATCAGGACAAAGTGAATCCCGGCTCGGTGATTTTGTCGGGCGTTCTGATGTTCGAGCATATGGGCTGGCAGGAAGCGGCCGACGGAATTATTCGCGGACTCGAAAAGACCATCGCGAACAAAACCGTCACCTACGACTTCGAACGCCTGATGACTGGCGCAAAGCTGCTCAAGTGTTCGGAGTTCGGCAAGGCGATCGTGGATAATATTCAGGCCTCGTGAATCGATTTGAAAGTCACCGGGACCGGTGCGTCAGCGTGACGCGCCGGTCCTGTTGTATCCGCTTCTGAAAACGCGATGCGCCGGCAAATCATGCTTGCAGCGCGCGCAGCCGCGATCATCTTCGCAGCCTCCGCGCTCGCAGGATGCTCTTCCGGCGCGATGCAATCGCCGGGTCAGAATCCCGCACCCGTGACGCCGCCGCAGCCCGCCGTCGCGACGGCGCCGCCCACCGGTTTCCTGCCCGATCCCGCGCGGATGACGGCGGATAGTCGCTATCGCTTTCAGCATTCATGGGTCCAGCCTGGGGTCGATTTCAGAAACTACCCCAAGGTGATGCTCGCGCCGATCAGCCTCGAGTATCTTGCGCCTCCCGCGGCCGCGAGCAGCGGGACTCCGCAGGACAACCGGCATGCCGCGGTTGATATCGCGATTTTCGCGGGCGAGGAATTCACCCACGCGGTCCAGAACGATCCCTCGCATCGCTTGACGCTAGTGACCGCGGCGGATGCGAAAACGATCATCGTCGAGATGGCATTGGTCGAGCTTACGCCGAACACGCAGCCGTCCTCGGCGGACGCGTTCGGCATGCCGACTACGACCTCCGCGTCGTCGGCGCTTCAGCGCGAGGCGAACTTGAACGGACGCGGAGCGATTGCGATGGAGCTAAAGTTGCGCGACGGGAACACCAGCCAGGTCATCGCGATTTTCGCCGACGCGCGCCGCGCCAAGGCGCCCTCGGGCGAAGAGAGACTCGCGCCGGGCTACGGGTTCGCAAATGACATCGCCGGCGATTGGATGAGCCGGATCGTCGCGATGCTCGATTCCTGAAGTCGCGACGACGATGCGCAACCAGACCCTCTTCTTCGCGGCACTGATGCTTGCGATCGCTGCTCAACTCTCCGCGTGCGCGCCCAATCCCGCAACCGGTGGATCGAGCCTGACCGGCTTCAGCTCGACCGCGAGCGAAACCCAGACTGGCGCCGATCAGAACCCCGCGGTGCTGGCCGCTCTTGGCGGCGCATACGCGGACGCGTCCCTTGCCGCATACGTCAGCGAGGTCGGACAGCGGGTTGCCGCCGGCAGCGAGCGCAAGGACATCACCTACAAGTTCCAGGTGCTCGACACGCCAATCGTCAATGCGCTCGCGATTCCCGGCGGCTATATCTACGTCTCGCGCGGGCTGTTGGCGCTGATGAACAACGAAGCCGAACTCGCAGGCGTGCTGGGGCATGAGGTCGGCCACGTCGCCGCGATGCATCATGCGCAGGGGCAGTTGCGCGACAAGATCGCGCAGGTTGGGATGCTGCCGCTTGCGATCGTCTCTCCGCTGTTGCTTGGCGCGCCGCAGATGGCCGCGCAGAGCTACCTGCGCTCGTTCTCGCGCGATGCCGAGTACGAGGCGGACACGCTGGGGATCAGGTATGTCGCGCGCGCGGGATACGATCCGGCCGCGACCGCAACGTTCCTCAACACGATGCGCAACTACGAGCAGGTGCAGGCGCTGATCGACGGGCGCGGCGCAGGCTCGGTCGATCAATTCGACTACATGGCGACGCATCCCAACGCGCTCGAGCGTTATCGCCGCGCACTGGCGCAGGCGTCGCAGACGCCGGTCGCGAATCCGATAGTGCGGCGCCGCGAATATCTTGCGCGGATAAACGGCGTCATCTACGGCGAGTCGCCCGAGCAGGGCTTTATCCGCGGCCGGACGTTCGCGCATCCGAAACTCCGCTTCGCCTTCGAGGTGCCGAAAGGCTTCGAGCTGTTCGACACCTCCGACGCGATCTATGCCGCCGGTCCGGACCAAGCGATGATCATCTTCGACAACGCGCCGGAGACCAGCAGCCTCGCGATGACCGGATATATCCGGCAGGTGTGGGCCAAAGATATCGAGGTGCGCGAGGTCAGGCGCGGCGAGATAAACGGGCTCGAAGCCGCGACCGCGATCGCGACTGCGCAGACCAGGCAGGGTCCGGTCACCATGCGGATCGTCGCGATCAGGATGGACGCGACGCATATCTACCGCTTTCGATTCATTGCGCCCACGCCGCTCGCGCAAACGCTCGCGCCCGCGTTCGCACAGACTGCGGGCACGTTCAAAAGGCTTACGGCGGCCGAAGCTGCTTCCCTCAAGCCGCGCAAAATAAAGCTGGGCGCGGTTGCGAAGAACGACACCGTCGCGACGCTCGCCAGGCGCTGCGCTTTCGACAAATATCCGCAGGAGCAATTCCGCGCGTTAAACGGCCTCGCGCCCGACAGCACTCAAATCCCGCTGCAGCAGGTGAAACTGATCGTCGAGTGATACGTATTGGAAATGATCACCCACGCATCTTAGAATCCCCCCAGAGGTCATCATGCCCGCAAAACACTTCGAGTTTCGTCCGCTGCTCGCGCTCGCATTAGTGTTCGCTCTGGCGACCTCCGCTCACGCTGCCGATGCCGGCGCGATGGGTGCGATGGACATGAGCAACGGCAAGGGCGGCGCAATGCCGATGAATCCCGGTGACGCCGACGCGATGTCCTCGATGGATATGAACGGGATGCATGACTCGCATATCGGCGGCGGCGACATGGGCGACATGAAGGACCACATGAAGTGGACCGACCTGCGGCCCGCCAATCCTGCGGACACCGAACGCGGCGACCAGCTCGTCGCGACGCTTAAGAGCGCGCTCGCCAAGTACCAGGACTACCACGCGGCCGAGGCGGCGGGTTACAAGCCGTTCCATCCGGAGTTCAAAAACCAGAAGGTGGTCCATTTCACCAAGTGGACTTACGCGCTCAAGGCCGCCTTCGAGTTCGATCCCTCCGAGCCGACTTCTCTGCTCTACGAGCACACCGCCGACGGCGGCTACAAGCTAATCGGCGCGATGTACACCGCGCCGCGCCGGTGGAGCGAGGATAGGCTCAACTCGCGCGTGCCGCTGAGCGTCGCGCGGTGGCATCAGCACATCGATATCTGTGTCCCGAAAAAAGGCGCCGACGCGACCGCCGCCGATTGGACCAAATTCGGTCCGCGCGGAACAATTACTACCGAAGCGGAATGCAGCGCGGCCGGCGGCAGATTCTATCCGGTCCTGTTCGGTTGGATGGTCCACGTCTATCCGTGGGAGACCAATCCGCAGCAAGTCTGGGCGCACTGAGCCGCGATGCCGGTAACCGTCGAGCTCGAGCGCGCGCGCAAGTGCTACGACGGACTGGTTGCGGTCGATAGCCTGTCGCTCGCGATCTCGGGCGGCGAAATTTTCGGACTGCTCGGTCCCAACGGCGCAGGCAAGACCAGCACCATCCGGATGATGATCGGAATCACGCGGCCCGATAGCGGCGCGGTCCGCGTCTTCGGCACATCTATCGCGCGCGCGACGCTCAGCAGAATCGGCTACCTGCCCGAAGAGCGCGGACTCTACCGCCGGATGACGGTGCGCGAGAATCTGTCGTTCCTGGGCCGGCTCGCAGGACTCACTGCGGCCCAGGCGCTCGAGCGCGGACGCGCGTGGACGGCGCGCCTGGACCTCGAAGACTGGTTCGAGCGTCGGGTCGAAGAACTCTCCAAGGGGATGCAGCAGAAGATCCAGTTCGTCGCGGCGCTGATTCACGACCCGGATTTTATTGTGTTGGACGAACCGTTTGGCGGACTCGACCCGGTCAATGCCAACGAGCTCAAGGAAATTCTGCTCGAACTGAAAGGGCAGGGCCGCACGATCGTGCTCTCAACGCATCGGATGGATCAGGCCGAGAAACTCTGCGATGCGATCTGCCTCATCAACGGAGGCCGCGCGATCGTGCAGGGCAATCTGCGCGAAATAAAATCGCAATACGGCGAGCGCTTCGTGCGGATCGATTACGCGGGCGCAAACGGACTGCTGGCGGGGCATCCGATGGTCGAGGCGCGCCGCGACTTCGGCAATCATCTGGAACTCAAGCTCCGCGCCGGCGCCGACCCGCAGGAGCTTCTGCGCGCAGCAGCCGCGGCGGCCCGAATCTCGCGCTTCGAGCTGATGGAGCCGTCGCTCGAGGAAATCTTTATTGACCGCGTGGGACGCCGCGATGCGTAGCCGCGTGAGCCCGCGCAGCGTATGGCTGATCGCGCGGCGCGAATATCTGGAACGTGTGCGCACGCGCTCGTTCTGGTTCTCGACCCTGATTCTGCCGTTCATCTTCAGCTCGATACTATTGCTGCCGCACGCCACCGACGTCGTCGGCGGTTTCGCGCCAGGGGCGCATCCGACCATGCGAATCGCGATCGTCACGGCGGACCGGGAACTCGGCGGCGCGATCGCCGCCGGTTTGGCGCGCAGCGACCCGCGCGGATTCCTCGTAACGTTCGATTCGGCTCCGTCGCCCGAGTTGCGCGCGGATCTGGACGGCGAAATCCGCTCGCGCCGGATCGACGGCTATCTTTGGATCGACTCCGGCCAGTCAGGAGCGCGGCGCGCAGTGTTCGCGCGGCCCGCTTCGATCGGATTCGGCGTGACCAGCGAGCTCGACGCCGCGGTGTGGTACGGATGGACCGAGCGCGCGCTCGCGCCGTTTGGAATTCAACCCGATCAGGCGCGCACGCTGCTGGCGCGGGTGGATTTCAGCACCGCCGACGTGAATCCGCCGTCGCTGCGTCCGCAAAGCGAGGTCGCGATCCTGATGGTTGCGATGCTCGTGTTCGTGATGTTCATCTCGCTGATGTCGTACGGGATCATGGTGATGCGCGCGGTGCTGGACGAGAAGAGCTCCCGGATTAGCGAGGTGCTGCTGTGCTCGACCAGCGCCGAGGAGTTGATGGCGGGCAAGGTGATCGGAATCGGCGCGCTCGGAATGACCCAGGTGGCGATTTGGTTTGCGGCCGCCGCGCTGATCGCCGCCGCGAGCCCGATAGCGCGGGTTGCGGCGCAGGCGTTCCCGCCGGGCGGGAGTGTGATCGCGTGGTTCGCGGTCTATTACGTGCTGGGCTATCTGCTCTACAGCTCGATCTACGCGGCCGTGGGTGCGTCGTTCAATTCTCCCGACGAAGCGCAGCAATGGACCTTCGTGATCATGCTGCCGCTCGTCGCCACTATAGCATTGGTCGAGCCGGCGATCATGAGGCCGGATGCGCCGATTGTCGTCGCGGGATCGATGATCCCGTTTTCCTCACCGGTGCTGATGTACGCGCGGATCCTGATGGGGCGTCCGCCGATCTGGCAGATCGCGCTGTCAGGCGCGATCCTGCTCGCTGCGGTTTGGGTTGCGCTTGCGATCTCGGCGCGGATCTATCGGGTGGGAATTTTGATGTACGGCAAACGCCCGACGCTGCGCGAGCTCATCAGGTGGCTGCGCTACGCGTAAGCGCCGCAAACTCCGCCGCGGTTATCCGATAGAGCACGTGCGGCAGTCCCGCGTGAATCATATCGCGCTCAAAGCGCATCCCGCATTTTTCCATGACGCCGCGCGATCCACGATTATGCGGCAGCGTGAACGCCACCACGCTCGCGGGCGCCAGATCGCGAAAGCCGAGCCGCAGGACTTCAGCCGCGGCTTCGGTCGCGTATCCTGTCCGCCACCTGTCTGATCGAATCGCATAGAGGAGCTCGATTTCCGCCGCGCCTTCGAGCTCGATATGACGAATTCCCGCGTAGCCGGCAAAGCGTTTGGCATCTTTCTCAAACAGCATCCACACCCCGAAACCGTAACGCTCCCAATGCTCGCGTATCCGCGCCAATACTCCGGCGCTATATTCCTCGCCGGCGGGCTGCCCATCGACGGACAGCGTCGCCATCGCGCGCGGATCGCCGTGAATCATGCGCAGATGCGGCAGGTCGGTTTCCAGCGGCGCGCGTCCGCTGAGGCGCTTGGTCTCGAGAGCGATCATTTCTGTTTTCCGGCGAGCGGCGCGCTCGCAAGCGGCGTGATTTTCAAATCCTTCAGAACGTAGTTGACGTAGCGAAACTGGGTAGGCTTCGCGAGTGAGGCGATTTTAATCGTCACACGCACCTGGATCGGCCGGGGAATCCGACTCTTCTCGAGCGTTATGAAATTGGTGAACAGGTCGGGCGCGCCGCTTGCGAATGCCGCCGCAGGGACAATCGGCTGAGCCGATACCGCCGCGAATCCCTGCGCCGCATTGGTTATACTCGCATGCCACTGCGCCG
>DATKSB010000180.1:0-5836 GCA_035531855.1 Binataceae bacterium (SeqCode) | reverse complement strand
CCGGTGCCCGACGCCAAGATCGCGATCTATCCGTACAAGCGGATGTTCCAGCTTGCGCTGGTCGATTACGACCTGACCAACTCGAACAGCTCGGTCGTTTTCATGCCCGGCCCGACCGCGCCCGATCGCGAGTGCTGGTATATCGACATGGGCGTGGTCAGCAACGCCTTCTTCACTCCCGAGGCGCTGAAAAACGCAGGCCACTGAGACGATGCGGACCCGGAAGGCGCCGCGTAGCTAGTAATCCCCGCGCTACTCCCCCCCAAGTGCGCGGCGCCTTCATTTTCCGATGTTGCGAGCGGTATTGGGCCAATAACCGAGCCGCTTGTGGAAGGCCGCGGCGCAATCGGATTGACAGGAAAAACCCCTGCCAATAACATCGCGATCCCGGCGCGTGATCGATCTCCCGCCGACTGTTGGGGCGGCGCAATACGCGCAATAAAATTTCCGGGGAGCCTTCGAAACGATTTCGTTGGGCGGTCGCCAAGCTGGTAAGGCACCAGGCTTTGGACCTGGCATTCGAAGGTTCGAATCCTTCCCGCCCAGCCATCCGGCGCAAGCAGCGCGGCGGACGGCTTTGCGGGATTTGACCGGCGCGAATTCGCGCGGGAGTAACGATGTCTGAACGGGCCAAGGACGAACTCGAGATATTCACCGGCAACGCGAATCCCGCGCTCGCGCGCGAGGTCGCGGAGCATCTCCAGGTGAAGCTCAGCCAGGCCGACGTCGGCCGCTTTCCCGATGGCGAAGTTATGGTCGAAGTGCGCGACAACGTCCGCGGCGGCGACGTCTTTGTCATCCAGTCCATCTGCACGCCCCCGAACGAAAATCTGATGGAGCTGCTCCTGATGATGGACGCGCTGCGCCGCGCCTCGGCCAAGCGCGTCACCGCGGTGATTCCGTACTTCGGCTACTCGCGCCAGGATCGCAAGGTCGCGCCGCGCGTGCCGATCAGCGCCAAGCTGGTGGCCGATCTGATCACGACCTCGGGCGCGAGCCGCGTGCTGACCGTCGATCTGCACGCCGGACAGATTCAGGGCTTCTTCAATATCCCGGTGGATAACCTCTACGCGATGCCGGTGCTGATCAGTTACCTGCGCAAGCGCCTTGACGGGCAGAATATCTCGGTAGTCTCGCCCGACGCGGGCGGAGTGGAACGCGCGCGCGCATTTGCCCGCCGCCTTAACGCGAACCTTGCGATCATCGACAAACGCCGCCAGCGCGCCAGCGAGATCGCCGGCATGCGCCTGGTCGGCGAAGTGAAAGACACCATCGCGATCCTGGTCGATGATATGATCGATACCGCGGGCACGATCACAGAGGCGGCCAAGGTGGTTTCAGCCGCGGGCGCGAGCGAAGTTTTCGCGGTGGCGACTCATCCGATTCTGTCGGACCCGGCGTGCGACCGGCTGAGCAAATCGATTATCAAGGAAATTATCACGACCAACACGATCCCGCTGCGCGCGAAGGCGCAGGCGGAATTGCAGAAGCTCAAAATGCTGTCGGTGGCGCCGCTGATCGCGGAAGCCGTCCGGCGAATTCATAATGAGGAGTCGGTGAGCTCGCTGTTCAGTTGACGCGCGCCACCTGGAATAAGGACCACGATGGAAACCGGTGAAATGAATTGTGAAGCGCGGCCTGTGCGCCCCAAGGGCGTCAAGCACTCGATCCGTCATCAGGGCCGCGTGCCCGCCGTGCTGTACGGACCGTCCTCGAAGCCAACCACGCTGTCGGTTGCCGCAAGCGAGTTGAAGGCGCGGATCGCGGCGTCGGCGCATACCCGGATCGTGCGGCTCAAGTCGGCGTCCGCGGAGCTAGACGGCCGCCACGTGATCTTCAAGGACCTGCAGCGCGCGCCGGTGTCGGGCGAAATCCTTCACGCCGATCTCTACGAAGTCGATTTGAATCGCGCGATCCGCGTCCAGGTCGCGCTTAAGTTCACCGGCAAGGCCGCGGGCGTGGCCGAAGGCGGAATTCTTCAGCCGCTGGTCCGCGCCGTCGAGGTCGAATGCCTGCCGCTCGAGATTCCCGAATCGATCGAGGTCGATGTCTCCGCGCTGGGAATCCATGACGTGATTCACGTCTCGACCATCAAGTTTCCCGACAACGCCAAGCCGCATTTCGACCAGGATTACGCGGTCGTCTCGGTCCTGCCGCCTACCGTCGCCGAGGTTGCGGTTCCCGTCGCCGCGGCGGTGGAAGGTGCCGCTGTCGAGGGCGCTGCCGAAGGCGCCGCCGCCGCTCCTGGCGCAGAGGGCGCAGCCAAAGAGGGCGCCGCAGCAGCGCCTGCGGCCGCCGGTGGCAAGAAGGGCGAGGCCGCGGGCGGAAAGAAAGGCGAGGCGGCGGGCAAGAAGTAGTTCCGCGCGATCGAATTTCCGCGCGGCGGATGCAATTGCGACGCGCAATTGCGTCAGGAATGTGTTCGGCGATGCGCTAAGTGCGCGCCGCCGGTTGGGGCGGAGGTGCCGCGGTGAGTTTTGCCCATCTGCACGTCCATACGCAGTACAGCCTGCTTGACGGAGCAAACAAGCTCGGTCCGCTGATCGAGCATGCGAAAGCCTCGGGCATGGAGGCGCTCGCGATCACCGACCATGGCAACATGTTCGGCGCGGTCGAGTTCTACCAGAAATCCGTCGCCGCAGGGATCAAGCCGATCATCGGATGCGAAGCGTATCTGACCGGCGGCAAACGCACCGACCGCAGCCAGCCTCCGCGCAGCGACGACTTCGACGGCGGCGGCAATTTTCACCTGATCCTGCTGGTCCAGAATCGCGAGGGTTATCGCAACCTGTGCAAGCTGCTCACGGCGGCCTACCAGGAAGGGCTCTACTACAAGCCGCGCATCGACAAGGAAATTCTCGAACAATACAACGCCGGCCTGCTCGTGCTCTCGGGATGCCTGTCGGGCGAGATCGCGCGGGCGCTGCGCGCGGGCAAGATGGACAAGGCGCGCGAATGCGCCGAATGGTACGCGCGAGTCTTCAAAGATCGCTACTACCTCGAACTGCAGGACAACAAGCTCCACGCGCCGTATAACGACGCGCTGCGCGAGATCGGCAGGACTGTGGGATTGCCGCTGGTCGCGACCAACGACTGCCATTATCTGCATCGTGACGACGCCAAGGCCCACGAAGTCCTGCTCTGCGTCCAGACCGGCAAGACCATGGCTGACGAATCGCGCTGGCGTTTCGACACCGACGAGCTCTACGTCAAGACGCCGCAGGAGATGGCCAAAACGTTCGGCGCCGACTCCGAAGAATTCCGCAACACGATGGAAATCGCGCGCCGGGTCGATTTTCAATTCGAGTTCGGCAAGTTCCGCTTCCCGGTTTATACCCCCGAATCCGTGCCCGCCGACGGCAAGCCGATCGATTTCGCCGCGGAGATGGAGCGGCGCGCGCGCGCCGGGCTCGAGCTGCGCCTGGCGGAAATTCGCGCGCGGCGCGGCGGCGAGCTCGACGCGGCGTCCTATTATCAGCGCCTGGATCAGGAGCTGCCGGTTATCCGCGATATGGGCTTCGCCGGCTACCTGCTGATCGTGCAGGATTTCATCAGCTTCGCCCGCGGGCAGGGAATCCCGACCGGTCCCGGCCGCGGCTCGGTGGTCGGCTCGCTGGTCTCGTACTCGCTCGGGATAACCGAGGTCGATCCGGTCGAGCATCGCCTGCTGTTCGAGCGCTGGCTCAACCCCGGACGCAAGTCGATGCCCGATATCGACTCCGACTTCTGCTTCGAGCGCCGCGATGAAGTGGTGGACTACGTGCGCGCGAAGTACGGCGCGGACCGCGTCGCCAACATCATCACGTTCGGAACGATCAAGGGAAAGCAGGCGATCCGCGACGTCGGGCGCGTGCTGGGCCTCTCGTTCGCCGAGACCGACAAGATCGTCAAACTCTATCCCGCGCCCAAGCAGGGCCGCGATTTTCCGCTCAAAGAAGCGCTCGAGATGGAGCCGCGGCTGAAGGACGAGCGCAAGGCGCATCCCGAGCTGTTCGAGTACGCGTTCAAGCTCGAAGGCCTGCTGCGCCATACCTCCAAGCACGCTGCGGGCGTAGTAATCGCCGATTGCGCGCTGCCCGAGGTGGTGCCGCTATACGCCGACAAGGAAACCACCGAGGGCGGTATCGCGATCACGCAGTATTCGATGAAGAGCGTGGACGAGGTCGGCCTCATCAAGTTCGATTTTCTCGCGCTCAAGACCCTGACCCAGATCAAGAACACACTCGATCTGATTCGCGCCGCGGGCAAGGAGCCGCCCGACTTAAACACCCTCGCGCTCGGCGACGCCGACACCTACCGGCTGCTCGCGCGCGGCGACACCGTCGGCGTGTTCCAGATGGAAAGCTCCGGGATGCGCCGGTTCCTGTCCGATTTGAAGCCGACCTGTTTCGAGGACGTGATCTCGGCCGTGTCTCTGTTCCGCCCCGGTCCGCTCGACGCGATCGAGGACGGCAAGACGATGGTGCAGCATTTCGTCGATCGCAAGCACGGTCGCGAGAAAGTCGAGTACGACCATCCGCTGCTCGAGCCGGTGCTGAAAGACACCTACGGCGTAATCGTCTATCAGGAGCATGTGATGCGCGCGGCGCAGGCGATTGCCGGATACACGCTGCAGCAAGCCGATATCCTGCGCGCCGCGATGGGTAAGAAGAACAAGGCGGCGATGGAAAAGGAGCGCGAAGGATTTATCGCGGGCGCGCTCAAGAGCGGACTCGCGCGCGATCTGGCGGCGGCGATTTTTTCCAAGATCGAGACCTTCGCCGCGTACGGATTCCCGCGCGCCCACGGCGCCGCATACGCGCTGACCAGCTATCGCACCGCATACCTGCGCGCGCATCATCCGCGCGAATTCATGGCGGCGCTGATGTCGCTGGACATGGACGACGTCGCGAAGACCTACAAAAATATCGCCTCGCTGCGCGAGATGCGGATCAAGGTTCTGCCGCCCGACATCAACCAGAGCCGGGTCAAGTTCGCGGTGGTCGAGGGCGACATCCGCTTCGGCCTGGCCGCGATTCGCGGCGTAGGCGCAAAAGCCGCGGAAGCGATTATCGCCGAGCGCGAGCGCAACGGCCCGTTCGAGGGACCGGTGGATTTCTGCACCCGCGTAGGCGCGCAGATCATCAACCGCCGCGTGCTCGACGCGTTGATCAAATGCGGCGCATTCGATTTCTCCCGCGTCGCCCGCGCGGTGCTTTCGGCGACCTCCGAAGACGCGATCAAGCTCGCGCAGAAAGCGCAAAGCGATACCGAGCGCAATCAGATGGGCCTGTTCGGCGGCGCGGGCACGGGGCCGCTCACGCTCGCGCCGCGTGAAGCGGTGGCGGAATGGGAGCCCAGGGAAAAACTGAAATACGAAAAGGAAGCGCTGGGCTTTTACATCACCGCGCATCCGCTGGACAAATACGCGCGCGAGCTCGCGGCGGTCAGCAAAATCACCACCGCCGATCTGCCCAATGTGCCCGACGGCAGCCGGATCAATATCGCGGGCGTGGTTCAGTCGCTAAAGCTCAAGAACAACAAATCCGGAAAACGCTACGCGACTTTCTCGCTCGAAGATCGCGCTGGCATCCTCGAGGCGATCGCGTGGCCCGAGACTTACACCAAGTACGAAGCGCTGATCGCGGGCGACGATCCGGTGCTGGTCCGCGGCAAGCTCGACGTCGATGAAGATCGCTCGCAAATAATTATCGACGAGATCCGTGCGCTAAGCACCGCGCTGGTGGATTCCGTGCGCGAGGTCCGAATCCGCGCGCCCAAGTCCCGCCTCGACAATGGCGGCCTCGACGCGCTGAAGACCGCGCTCTCCCGTCATCGCGGCAACTCGATAACCTAT
>DATKSB010000179.1:0-10958 GCA_035531855.1 Binataceae bacterium (SeqCode) | reverse complement strand
GTCGGACTCGGCGTAGCGATCGACCGTCCAGACTTTGGCTGGATGAAATTTCGTCACCAGGCCGCGGCTCCGGGCAGGACTGTCCAGCGGCGCGGACGGGTCGTAGCAGAACCATCGCGCGCCATCGCCGCCGACCATCGGCATGGTTCCGGTGAACGGCTGGCAAATCGATCCATCCGCCAGCAGCATCGTCCACGGCTCGGGACTTTCGGATGGCGGCGTAGTTTGAGGCAACGGCTTGGTCAGCTTGAGAACGAACCCAGCTTGGTTGGTCGCGGGATTCGCGTCGCACACCACTTCGCCCCGGAGCGGCGGCACTTGAAAACACGGATCATGGATCGCGTTGTCGATCATGCATCGCCAGGCGCCGGGACGCGTCACCGCGATCGATTCGGTCCAGCACGATCCGGCGCGCGGCGTTCCTTTCGGAATCGCAGGAGTAAAGAAACTGACCCGCGTTTGCGATGGCGCCGAAGAGTCAGCGGCGCGCGCGATTTGCGCGACGGCGCAGCTCGACAAGGCGTAGGTCAAAATCGCGGCGGCGATGATTCGATTTGGGATCAAACTACGCTTCACCTGGAGGGACTCGCGCCGGCCGCGATTGGCTTCATCGCCTGCCAGAAAGTTTGCGGCTGGCTCGCGACATATTGCTCGAGCGACGCAATCGCCTGCCTCATTCCTTCGCGAAACATCTGCGGATAACCGAAATCCATGCTGTAGTTATAGTAGATGCCTTCGGTCATCGAGTAACTCTGGCTGATCTCGTTCGTCCACAGGACCGTCCCATTGGACTGTTGAACCAGCTCCAAGCGCACGTTGAGAGTATTCTCTGCCTTTCCGATAGGACCACCCAACAGCCACACAAGCGAACCATAAGGACCCAGCAAATATGAATATCCGGTGCCGTCCCAGTTGGTGTTGATGATGGTACCGCGCAAAATTAGCTGCGCTCCCGGATCCAGCGTGCGGTCGGTGACAAACACATCGTGGAAAATATCGTCCTCCTTGAGCTCCAACGCTGCTGCGTTGGCGAGGTCGGCGTCGGGCCGGAAGTTGTACGCTCCTGCCGTCAGGAACCGGTTGGCGGTATCCGGCCGCTCGTAGGTCGCGGTGCAATACGGCACGAGCGGGATGATGCATAGCCACATATAGGTCGAATTCTCGCTGCCTCTTTGATCTTTGAAATGCTCGACAGCGACGGTAAGCGGCACGTGCGTAGCGGTTAGCTGCGGCGCGTTGGGCTGGTAGTTCCATCCGGCGTTGCTGGCGCATCCCGCGAGTGTCATCACGATCGCGGCCAGCAGCGCTACTGCTGCGTGTCCTTTCAGGCGGTTCATCTCAACTCCATCGGTGAAATTTCGGCGCAGGCCCTCGATCGATTCCGCCTATTGTTGTTGTGCGGTGACAGCCCGTCAATGCGGCGGCGGAAATGATCAGAACAGCGGCAGGTGAATGCCCGAGGTCACCATCGCGCCGGTTGCGACGCCCATCAGCGCTTCGCCCGCGACTAGTCCGGCGGCGAAGAGCAGGCCCGCGCCGCCGAGTTCGCCCTCTTGATGGCCGAAGCGCGCGCGGATCAATGCACCGATCAAGATCGCGACGCTCAATCCGAACGGCAAGTAGAGTCCAATCGCCACTGGCATGATCGGCGTGCGCCACGAGGAACCGGCCGCCGCCAGGGCAGCGTCGCTCACGGCGAGAATCGCCGCGAGTCCTGCGCCCGCCGCGATCGTTCCCCACGGCAGTCCGCCGCTGAAGACGCCCTGCGCGACTTTCGCCATCAGAAACGCTTGGGGCGCGGCGAGTGCGCCGGCTTTGGCGGTGGCAGTGCCGGCAATTCCGTATCCGGCGATGAGCAGATTCAGAATCGGCGCCATCACGACCGAGGCGGCGAGCGCGCCGATCAGCACGCCGATTTCGAGCGCGCGGGGAGTCGCGCCGACGTGATATCCCGTCGCCAGATCGTGCAGCGAATCACCCGCCATCGCGGCGGCGGTGCATACCACTGCGCCCGCGAGGATCGCCAGCCGAGGTCCCACGCTTGCGCCTTCAACTCCCACCGCGCGCAAATACATCGCGATGCCGAGCAGCACGATCACGGTCACTCCCGAGACGGGATTGTTCGACGCGCCGACAATTCCGGTCAGGTAGCCAGCTACAGCGGTCGCAAAGAATCCGACCAGCGTCAGAACGATCGCGAGCGAGAGGCTGAGCCATATACTACCCGAGAGCGTCAGGCACAGCGCGAAGATCACCGGGATAACCAGCGCGACCGCGGCGAGAATTGCACGCGGCGACAAATCGGTGTCCTCGCGCGAGCGGACGATCACCTCGCGCGAGCGCAGCACTTTCAGGCTATCCGCGAGCGCCGCGCCGATCCGCGAGCGCAGCCGCCATAGCGTAACGACTCCGCCGGTCAGCATCGCGCCGACGCCGAGGTAGCGCACCTGCGCGCTCCACAGTTGCGCCGCGGCGGTCGCGGCGTCGTGCGAACTCGCGGCGCCCGGATGCGTCAGCATCAGGAAGGGAATCGCGACGATCCATGCGAATGCTCCGCCTCCGAAAACCAGGATCGCGATTCGCGGCCCGATGATATAGCCAACGCCGAGCAGCGCCGCCGAAATATCGATCGAACCGGAAAGCGCAGCGCCGCCGACCCATCGAGCACCCGAGAGCGCCGCCGGAACCACGCCGAAAATATCCTGCGCGGACTTGAGAATCGCGGCGAGGATTCCGCCCCACGCCAGCGGCGCGACCTGCGCCGTGTCCTGGCCGGTGCGGAGCACCTCTGCGCAGGCAACACCCTCCGGAAACGGCAGGCGTTCATCGACGATATATGCGCGGCGCAGAAAGACCACCAGGAGCGCACCCATCGTGGCGCCCGCGGCGCTTAGCGCGGTCACTTCGAGATAAGGAAGCGGACCGTGATTGCCCAGGATTACGATCGCGGGAAAGGTAAAGATCGCTCCCGCGGCGACCGCCTCTCCTGCCGAAGCAATCGTCTGCACGACGTTGTTTTCCAGAATCGTAGCGCCGCCCATGATGCGCAGGATTGCCATCGAGATGACGGCGGCCGGAATACTCGCGGAGACCGTCAGGCCAGCGTACATCCCGAGGTACGCGTTTGCGGCGCCAAGGATCAGCGCGAGCGCGACGCCCAGCACGATCGATCGGGCCGTCAGCTCGCGTACCGGAGCGGCTGAGGCTTCCGAGGCGGACGAGCCAGCAGAGATGTCGGTTCGCACCGCGTAACTATATGCGATCGCGAGCCGGGGAAAAAATTATCAGCGCGGGGAGATCGCGCGGAGATTTACGAACCCGAAGGCGGCGTTGCCGCGCGCACGATATTGCCGTTAGGCATTTGGACCGGTTCACCCGCCGCGCGCCATCCTTCGATGCCGTCTTTCATCTCGCTGGCGTCGGTATATCCGGCAGCGGCGGCGCGCCGCGCGGCTTCGTCGGAGGCGCCGCATTGCAGATTCTTGCAGTAGAACACGAGCTTGGCGTTGTGATTGCTGGGCAGCTCGTCGGCTACGTTGTAATCACCCGAGGACGAAAGCGGACGCGCCGCGGGAATCATGCCGTCGCCCTCGCGAACGGCCGGAACGTTCGCATCATAGATGCGCACGTGCGCGTTGCGATCGGCGATCATATTGGCGAGATCCTTGACGTGGATGAGGTGGATATTTGCCGGAGCGGCGGGAGGGTTGTTGATGACGCTCGCGATATCGGCGGGGAAAGCGGGTGCGGCGGCGAGCGGGACCGCCAGCATCACGGTTGCCCCGATGAGACCAATCAATCCGCGCCCGTGAATGTGCATCCGGCTGTTCATTTGAGATACGCTAGCAGACTGGGCGCGCGGGTGAAAATACTCACCGGCAAAGGAATTTGTCTCCATGATCAAACTCTACGAGCATCCGTTTTCTCCGTACGTGCAGAAGGTAAAAATCGCACTCCACGAAAAGAACCTCGCGTTCGAAACCGAGATTCCCGACGCGTTCAGCGGCGCCCCGAGCAAATTCGGCGAGACCAATCCGCGCCTGGAAGTGCCGGCGCTGGTTGATGAGGGCCTTGCGATTATCGACTCGACCATCATCGTCGATTATATCGACGAGAAATGGCCGTCACCTCCGCTGATGCCGCCCGCGCCGGGCGAGCGCGCACGCATCAGGATGATCGAGGATGTTTGCGATACCTACTACGAAGCGATCAATTGGGGCCTGATGGAAGTACGCGCGTGGCGGCGCGCCAGCGGTGCGATGGCGGCAACGCTCGAGACGCGAGCCACCGAGCAGACCGCCGGAATCCACGCATGGCTGCGACGCGAGCTCGGCGCGCACGAATGGTTCAACGGCGCATCGTTCGGCCGCGCCGACCTGTCCGTCTATCCTTACCTGCACGGCTCCGCAGTGTGGGGAATACCGCCGAAGCCCGGCTCATCGCTGGCAAAATGGCTCGAACGGATCGAGCGGCGTCCGAGTGTTCAGAAGACCGTCGCGGCGGCCGAACAATTCGCGAGCTCGATGGGTGCGGCGCTGCCGGCGATGCTCGAATCGGGCGCGTTCAAGCGCCAGTACCGCGACCATCGCCTCGAATGGATGATGCGCAGCGGCGGCGTCGAAGTGGTGCTCGAAGGATTGAGGAAAGGAACTCTGCGCTTCTCGGAAGAAATTAAATAAAAGAAATTCGGTAAGTGCGCGGCGGCGCGCACGCGCGCCGCCGCGTCACCTGGTCATACTCCAAATCTGAACGAGTCACCTGATTTCGTGATCTTGCCCGCCGACGGCGTGCCGAAATGGGTGCCGAACACAAGCACTCCCGTATCCGCGTAGCGCTCACAGAATGCGCGGCGCGTTTTCTTCGCCATCGCACCGTCGGAGTCGAACGCGTCGTCCCATTCCGGGAACATGCATTGAATCGGGTGATGCATCAGGTCGCCGGTGATCACCGCCTCTTGCCCCTTGGATGAAATCCGCACGCTGTGATGTCCGGGAGTATGGCCGGGAGACGGTTCGAGCCAGACCTCGTCGGTGATCTTGTGGTTCGACTCGACCAGTTGCGCGTGTCCCGAATCGACGATCGGACGCACCGAATCCTCGACCGGGTCGCGCATGTCGGCGCCGTCAAAATTTGACCAGAAATCCCACTCGGTGCCGCCGATGATGTACTTCGCCTTGGAGAAGGTCGGCATCCACTTGCCGTTCTCGAGCGTGGTGTTCCATCCGACATGATCGACATGCAGATGCGTGCAGACCACGTTATCCACGTTGTCTCGCGTACATCCCACCTTCGCCAGGTTGTCGAGAAACGGCAGCTTGAGCTTGCTCCACACCGGATTGGAACGGACTTTGTCGTTGCCAATGCAGGTATCGACCAAAATCCGTTTGCCCTTCGATTCGAGCACCAACGCGTGGATGCTCATGATGAGCTTACCCTTGGCGTCCATGAAATGCGGCTGCAGCCAGTCGGCGTACTTGAGCATGTTTTCGGGCGTGGCGTTGGGCAAAATGAAAGTGCCCGGCCAGGGCGATTCGCTCTCGATAATGCGGCTTATTTTCACGTCTCCGATATTCCAGGAATTCATCGCGTCCAACCTCCGGGGGTAGCGTCTTAGGGTTCGTGGCGGAATCTACCGCGATTTTGCGCATCGCGCCAAACGCCGTGGATGGACTATATTCCTGTCAGCGCCGCAATCGCTATTGACAGTGTGTCGGTAATGATTTTTACTTGACGCTCTGGTCCGGAGAATCTCGCTGAAACCTCCACGGTTTACATATGCGTGTCCGCAGACGCTCGACGAAGCGATGCGGATGCTCGCCGAACAGCCTGACGCAAAAATCCTGGCGGGCGGACAAAGCCTGATGCCGATGCTGAATCTGAGGGTGGCCGCGCCGGCCGCGCTGGTCGATATCAATCGAGTCGCGGAACTCTCGTTCATCGAAGTGGACGGCGGTGAGATAAGAATCGGCGCGATGACGCGTCATCGCGCGCTCGAAACCTCGCCGGAAATCCGCGCGGCGCTTCCGATCCTCGCGCGAGGCGCCTTGGAGATCGGGCACCTGGCGATTCGCAATCGCGGAACGATCGGCGGATCACTGGTTCACGCCGATCCCGCGGCGGAATGGCCGCTGCTCGCCGTTTTGCTCGATGCGAAACTTGTCGCGCGTTCAACCCACGGGGCGCGAACGATCGCAGCACGCGAATTCTTCCCGGGTCCGCTGACCTCCGCGATCGAGCCCGACGAAATACTGACTGAAATTCGCTTCCCGATCTTGCCGGCCGCCACGCGCTTTGGTTTTGCCGAGATCTGCCGCCGCCGCGGCGACTTCGCGATCGTAGCGGTTGCTTGCGCGATTGGCTTTGATTCGCGCAACCACTGCGTCTCCGCAGAAATCAGCATCGGCGGCGCAAATCCGACTCCGATGATCGCTGCGGCAGCCGGCGCGACGCTGAAATCGACTAACGAAGCGAACGCTATCGAAGCCGCCGCGGAAATGGCCGCGGCCGCGGCCGATCCTTCTTCGGATATTCACGCGAGCGCCGAGTTTCGCCGCCGTCTGGTGCGCGTGCTGACCGAGCGCGCGCTTCGGCAATGCTTCGACACAGCGCAAGTTGAAGAGGCGCTCGATGCGTGACGAATCCTTCACCGAACGGCGCACCATCCGCATCGTCGTCAACGGCGTCGAAGCTGAGCGGGAAGTTGGCGTGCGCAAGCTCCTGGCCGATTTTATCCGCGAAGACTTGAGCCTCACCGGAACTCATCTCGGATGCGAGCACGGGGTGTGCGGCGCGTGCACCGTGATCCTCGACGGGCAGAGCGTGCGGTCGTGTCTGATGCTCGCTGTTCAAGCGGAAGGCTGCGCACTCGAAACGGTCGAGGGCCTGGCGAGCGACGGCAAGCTCAGTCCATTGCAGGAAGCATTTCGCGAGGAGCATGCGTTGCAATGCGGTTTCTGTACTTCGGGTTTCCTGATGACGGCGCGCGAGTTGCTCAAAGACGAACCGAATCCCGACGAGCAGCAGGTGCGCGAGGTGATCTCGGGAAATCTGTGCCGATGCACCGGATACGCGAATATTGTTAGCGCGATCATGCGCGCCGCCGCGACGCGCGGAGTCAAATAGATGGCGGCGGTGCAGATACCGGCCGGGACCGGCAAGCTGGTTGGGGCGCGGGTGCGCCGCGTCGAGGATGCGCGCGTCCTGCTTGGAAAGTCGCAATTCGTCGATGATGTGCGCCTCCCCGGAACCGTCTCGATCGCGTTTGTGCGCAGCCCATACGCTCATGCGCGCATCCTCAAAATCGACACAACGGCTGCGCGGGCAAATCCCGGCGTGCTCGCGGTTCTCACCTATGAAGACCTGCCGGAGCTATCGCGCGCGCTACGGCTCGAGTGGGATCCTGCGATGCCGTCGGCCCCGCACAAGCTGGTCGAGTGGCCGGTGCTCGCGCATGAAAAAGTCCGCTTCGTCGGCGAGGCGGTTGCCGCAATAGTCGCCGAGGATCGCTATCTGGCGGAAGACGCGGCCGAACTGGTCGAGGTCGATTACGATCCGCTCGAAGCCGTCGCCGACATGGAACGCGCGATCGAACCCGGCGCGCCGCTGGTGCATCAGGAATGGGGTGACAATATCCTGCAGGCCGCGGGCGCGGAGTTTGGACCGGTCGCGAGCGCGTTCGAGGCCGCCGACGTCGTTATATCGGAACGATTCTCAACCGGCCGCCACGCCGCGCTGCCGCTCGAACCGCGCGGATGCCTCGCATCATATGAGGCGGCAGCGGATTTGCTGACGATGTGGTCATCGACGCAGATTCCACACATCCTGCGCACCAACCTTGCGGCGATCCTTGGCGCGGCTGAAAATCGCGTGCGCGTGATCGCGCCCGACGTCGGCGGAGGCTTCGGACTCAAGGCTCACGTGTTCCCTGAAGATATCGTCACCGCACTCGCGGCGCGGATAACCGGCCGGCCGGTGAAATGGATCGAGGACCGTCGCGAAAATCTGATCGCGTCGATGCATGCCAAACATCAGATCGTAACCGCCAGTCTGGCACTCGACCGCGACGGAATGATTCTCGGCTTGCGCGCGCGATGCCTCAGCGATATCGGCGCGTACACCGAGTTCCCGTTCAGCTCCGGACTCGAGGCCGGAGTGGCGGCTGCCGCAATGCCGGGTCCGTACAAGATTCCGGCCTACCAGTTCGAAGCGATCTCGATCGCGACCAACAAGGCAACCGTCGGCGCGTATCGCGGAGTGGGAATGCCGATCGCGGTGTTCGTTATGGAAAGACTCATCGATATAGCAGCGCGCCGGCTGGCGATCGATCCCGCGGAGCTGCGGATGCGCAATATGATCCGCCGCGAAGATCATCCTTATACCAATGTCGTCGGCTTTCAGATCGAGAGCGGCAGCCATCGCGAGGCGCTGGCCAAGGCGCTCGAGATGCTCGGTTACGAGGAGTTTCGCGCGCGACAGACCGCGCTGCGATCGCGCGGACGCTATATCGGTGTCGGAATCGCGTCGTACATTGAAACCACTGCGCCCAGCACCGCAGGATGGATGATGCTCGGAATGCGGATGGGCGGTTACGAGACCGCGACTGTGCGCGTCGATCGCGCGGGCAAAGTCACGGTGCTGGTGGGAACGCATTCGCACGGTCAGAGCCATCGGACGACCTTCGCGCAGATCGCGGCGGATGAACTGGGTGTGTCCCTTGACGACGTTCGCATCGAGTTCGGCGATACCGCAAAGGTTCCCTACGGATGGGGCACCGGCGGCAGCCGCAGCGCGGTGGTGGGCGGGGGCGCGACGATGAAAGCCTCGGCAGTGATGCGCGAAAAGATTTTGCGTATCGCATCGCGCGCAACTGAGATTCCTACCGACCATCTGGAACTGCGCGACGGCGCCGTGGCGCGCAAGTCGGGCGGCGAGGCCGTGATGTCTCTCGCTGAAGTTGCGCGCCTGGCATATCTTCCGCCGGGCGGAAACTTTGCCGGTGAGCAGCCTGGACTCGAAGTCGCGGAGACCTATGAACCTCCGCTGATGACGCATGCGAACTCCACGCACATCGTCACGGTAGAGGTTGATACCGGCACCGGGCAGGTGCGGCTGGATCGGTACATCGTGGTCGAGGATTGCGGAACCATGATCAATCCAATGGTGGTTGACGGACAGATTCAGGGCGGCGTGGCGCAGGGGATTGGCAGCGCGATGCTCGAGCAGATCGTGTATGACGGCGATGGCCAGATTCTAACCGGTACCCTGATGGACTATCTGGCTCCCACTGCGACTGATGTGCCGCGCGTCGAGATTGCGCATCTCGAATCGCCGTCTCCTTATACGCTGGGCGGCATAAAAGGTATGGGTGAAGGCGGAGCGATCGCACCACCTGGCGCGATCGCCAACGCGGTCGCCGACGCGCTGGCGCCGCTTGGCGCGCGCGTCGATGTAAATGAAATTCCGCTCACGCCGGAGCGGGTGGCGGCGACAATCGCGAAAACGCGGAACTCGAAATAGCATTCAGACCCGCGACGCGGGTACGGAGGATATGTCGTGACAATCCGAGGATTCGAAGGCACGGAAGCCGACCGCAAGGAAATCGTCCGGCTACACGATCAATGGATGCGTGCGAACGTGAACTTTAATATTCCCGACGCGGTCGGAGTGTTTGTCGGCGGAGATGGATTTCATGGTTTCAATCTCAACGGACATACCTACGGCAAACGCGACGAATGGGTTCAGCTCTGGACGTTCCTGAAAAGCGTGATGGTTATCGGTGATGTGCGCGGCGAGAGGGATTTGCGGGTCAATATCCGCGGCGATGTGGCGTGGGTTTCATTCGAGGCCGATCTGATTGTAAAGGCGCTAAACACCGGCGGAGCTGCCGATTCGGGGATGGCTCTTCCTGCCGAGCCGATGTCGATGCATTTTCGCGGCAGCGAAGTCTTTGTGCGGCAAGATGACACCGGCGCGAAGAACTGGAAGATGTGGCATTGCCATTACTCGCCGCACGCGCCCGCAGGCGAGCCGCGCCCGGCATTCGGTGACGTAGGGTACCCGCGATGACGAAAGTAAAAGAGTTCGGCGTCGGATTCGAGAATCTGCACGCCCGGGAATTCGTCCGCAATGCGAAACTGGCCGAGGAGCTCGGCTTCGGCACCTGGTGGGTGCCTGAGGATTATTTTTTTCGCGGTGCATTCACCCTCGCAGCGGCGGCGGCGGCGGCGACCTCGCGAATCAAGATCGGGATCGGGGTGCTGAATCCTTACACCCGGCATCCGGCGATGATCGCGATGGAGTTTAGCGCGCTCGACGAAGTCTCGGATGGCCGCGCGATTTTGGGGCTGGGCGCGGGGGTGAAAGACTGGATCGAAAGCCGCCTGCGGATCCCCTATACGCGGCCGATGACCGCGATGCGCGAGACGATCGATATCGTGCGCGCAATGTTCCGGCGCGAGACGGTGTCGTATCAGGGACGCGTGTTCAACACGGACGGGGTCAGATTCAATTTCGCGCCGCAACGCAGTGAAATTCCAATTCATCTGGGCGTGCTCGGTCCAAAGAATCTCGAACTCGCTGGAGAAACCGCCGACGGCGTGTTGCTGAGCGTAATGACCTCGCCCGCCTACCTTGATTTCGCGGCCGAGCATATCCGCCGCGGCCTAGCGAAGTCCGGACGCACGCGCGCGGATTTTCGCATCGGCGGGTACCAGATTCTTTCAATTTCGGAAAACGAGCAGGAAGCGCGCGAGCGCGTGAAGCCGCTCATCGCGATGCTGATCGCGTTGATGGCTCCGCAGCCGGAAGTGCCCATCCTTGCGACGTCCGGACTCAAGCCCGAAACAATCCGCGCGTTCGGCGCGAGCCTGGCGCGCGGCGAGATGCCGACCGCGATGGTCACTGACTGGATGATCGACACGTTCACGATCGCGGGCAGCCCCTCGCGATGCCGTGAGATC
>DATKSB010000178.1:0-16183 GCA_035531855.1 Binataceae bacterium (SeqCode) | reverse complement strand
GCTTCTGGGAGGGATCCTGGACCTGGTAAACGTCGTGTTGGCGATTTTCTGGCTGTTCCTGATCTACAAGGCCTATAGCGGCGAGCGGTATCGAATTCCCGAGCTGGCCGATATCGTCGATAGCGTTTTCAACCAGACCGCATCGCATTAGCTTTTCGCGCCCGAGGCTTTCGCGGCGGCGGCGGCCCGTGCGACTTCGGTGTCATCGGGACGCTCGGCGGCGGCTGCGATTGTTTTCACTGCTTCGGCGCCATTCTCACCCGGCTCCGGGATGACGGCTTCTTCATGCTCGGTCACCTCGATAGGCTGGATATTCGGCACTCCGGGCGCGACCAGCTTTAGCGCGGGCTCGCGGCGAATCGCGTCGAGCACACGGCGCGTGACCTCGTCCGCCACCTGGGATGAAGTGCGCACCCCCGCGGGATAGCGGATTATCATCTCGAGGCCGTTGGAAGTGAGGGTCATCCGTGAACTTGGGCGCGGAACGTCGAGCAGCATGTGCAGGTCGGATTCGAGATGGCGGAAATCGCCCTGCACCGTGTCGCGGTAGCGCGAGAAGACTTCGTCGACCGCGTCCATCAGGCGTTTTTCCGCGAGCCGATAGTCGCAATCGGGCGCCAGGGTCAGGCGCACCTCATTCCATACGAAACTCATTCCGGGCGCCTGCTTGAAAAAGTTGCCACTCGGCTGAAACACGATCGCGTTGGAATAGACCACCACCCGGCCGGTCGGCTGGCGGTCGGCGCCGGCCAGCTCCATCAGGGTGAGCTTGACCAGACCGATACCGATCACGTCGCCGGTGACGGAGCCGATCTGCACGCGGTCGCCGGCGCGGATTCCGAAGCGTCCGATCAAAAAGAAATATCCTGCTACCGAAAGGATCACGTTCTGCAGCGCGACTGCGATACCGGCCGCGGCGAAACCCATGATCGTGGCAAACGAACTTATTTGATTGGCGAAGTTCAGCAGCACCACGAAAACGATCAGAAACCACATCACCAGCCGGCGGGCGGCGAGAAGCTGATGGCGCCTGCGGGGATCGGCGATAAACCGCACCGTGAGGGAACGCCACAGATACGCGCCGCCCGCGATCAGTCCCAGAATCGCGAGCAATCCGACCAGGCGCACGGTCAGGCTGCGCAGCTCCTGGCGCGCCCGCCGATCGACCGACCCGCGCCATCGCGACAGGTTGTCGCCGTAGAGCGCCAGCAACACCTGCTGCTTGCTGAGCGGAACCAGGGTCGCGATGACCTGCTGGTGAGCGTCGATAAGATCCCGGTAGCCGGTGCGGCGCTGACGGAAGTCGCTCAGATTGCCGGCCTTGTCCAGATTCGCAAGCTCCGCGCCGCGTTTATTCAATTGCTGGAGCACTGCGATCAGCGGTGCGCGCATCGCGCTGACCCGGTGCTGCAGCGCGGTGGTCAGCGCGATAGTTTGCTCCAGGGACTCGGATTGATTTTGCAGGTCGAACAGATCCGAGATCATCCCGATTATTCCGCCTGCCTCAGGCTGCTCCGTCATCTGCGGCACGACCTGCTTGGTGGCGTTGTTCACCTGCGGAACCGACTGCTCGAGTTCGTCGATCTGCGCCGGCAGCCCAGTTCCGTCGCCTGCGGATTTCGAGCTGCCGGCGACAAAATCGGCCATCGCCGACAGCGCGTCGGCGCGCGCCTGGTCGAGTTCGACCTCGCCCTGCGTCGCCGCGATCTGCGAATTCAGCGTCGCGCGGCTGCCCGCCTTGGCCTTGGCGAGACTGCCCTGCAACTCCTTCAGACGCTTCTGCGCGGAGGCCACGGCGGCGCTGGCCTCCGCGGATTTCTGGATCAACTCGCTCAGGCCGAGCGCGCCGACAGGCGCGGTGGCTTGTGGCGCTCCGGGCGCCGCTTTCGCGTTGTAGGCGACTTGTGCGCGTGCGTACTCGAAGGCGAGCGTAATGATCTGATTCGCGGTTTGCGCGTCATTGGAATAGAAGAGCGTCTCTTCCGGCTGGCGAATGAGCTGCGCTTCGGCCGCTAGATGCCGATACCAGCTTATGACGTCGCTTAAGTAGGAGATGATCGCCGTCGCGTCTGCCTGCGCGGGCGTTGCCGCGGCGGACGGAGCCGCCGATTGCAATGCCGGCGCGGTTACCGCCTTGAGCGCGCTCGCGATGGAAGGCTGCGCATTGGGCATCGCGGAGGCCTGTGCTCGCACGGTGGCTCTGCCCTGCGCGGAAGAAGCATTGGTCGCGGGCGTCGGCGACGCCGCGCGAATCCGTTGGGCCGGAATAATCGCCAGGGCGAGCGCCGCTGTGATCATCGCGATCAGGGCGGCCATCCGTGGCAGCGGCGAAAATCGTGAGTAGGTGTAGGAGCGCGGGTTCACGAGCAAAAATTCTATCATGCGATGTCGCCGGGTTCGATCAGGTATCCCGCGACAAACCGAGTCCAGAAAGGCCTTTGGTTACGCTACTTCAGTTCTTCCGACAGGTCTCGCGCTCCATGGTCATGGAGAAGACGAACGATCAACGGTGGGCTGCGATTGGCGTCATAAACGATCAGGTAGGGGAAGCCGGTTAGGCTCAGAAATCGGTAGCGATCGCCTGCCAAATCGAGGCGCGCGCTACCGAATCTGAACCTGGTGGGCGATGGGTTTTGCCGCTTTGGCAACGGCGTTGCGCAGCGCGAGCGCAGCGGCGGGACAGCATAGCCTGAATCTGGCTGCGACGGTCATCCGCTTCTTGCAGCAATCGGAGTCCTGAACGGACCACCTCACTCACGCTATTGTAGCGCCTGCTTTTCACGCATTTGCGCGTAAAGCGTTCGAGCCCGGTTGTCAGATGAACATTGGTTGCCACTAGTTCTAAAATTTCAAAGATTGACATGGCGCGGAAATGAGCCGTCCAGAGAAAGCGCAGAGTTGGAGAGGGACGGCGATTAATCCAGCGCGAGTTCCACTGACTCCACCCGGACGCCTGCCGGCTCGAACCGGATTATCAGTTGGCAGGCATTGGTTTTCACGGTCAGCGCGTATGCTCCCGGAGCGCGCAGTGCGGCGGTCAGTTCTTCTACCGTGCCGCCCTTTAGCTTTGCGAGCGCGCGATTGAGTTCGCGCAGCGAAGTCGCAATCTCGCGGCCGCGGGGAGTTTTTTGGAGGAGCGCGTTTAGCGACAACTCGGCGCCGGGACCGAACAGCCGCCTTATTCTCCCGCTCTGGAGCGCTACCTCGACGATCGCGCCCATGCGCGCCTGCAACTCGGCCGGCGCGATCTCCATCGCTTCGACCGCGGCCTTTAGCGTCAGATAGACCTCGCGCGCCGGCGGGTCCGTAGTGGCGTCGATAAACGCCTGGATTTGCGGAAGCAGAATATCGCGCTGCAGCGCGTCGAGCGTGAGCGGTTCTTCGCCAGTGGCCGGCGCGTCATCGCTTGGCGTCATCAGACTCCGTCGCCGTCGCCGGTCATCTCGCGATGTCCCAGCAGGGCCGCAAGCTCATGCTCGAAGCCGCCGGTCTCGATCGAGCAATGCATCCCGCATTCCTTGGGCGCGCCCGTCTCCCACCACCATCGCCCCGAGCGGCCCTCCTGGCCTTCGCCGACCGCGCGGGTGCACGGCGCGCATCCGATGGACTTGAAGCCCTTGTCGTAGAGCGAGTTGTAGGGAACGTCGTGGGCGCGGATGTAATCCCAGACCTCTTCTTCGGTCCAATCGGCCAGGGGCGCAACTTTCACGATTCCGCCGTGGTCGTGATCGATTTCGAGCTTGCGGATATTGGAGCGCGTCGCCCACTGGTCGCGGCGCAGGCCCGTGATCCATCCGCTGTAATTCATCAGGGCTTTGCGCAGCGGCAGCACTTTGCGCACCTGGCAGCAGAGCAGGCGTAGGTTAACGTCGCGATAAAATAGATTGTTACCGTGCTTCGTCACCATCTGCTGCGCGACGCTGGTGTCGGGCATGAAGGTTTCGACCTTGATTCCGTAGCGATCGCGCACCTTGTCGATCAGGTCGTAGGTTTCCTGCGGCGTGCGTCCGGTATCGATCGTGAACACGCGGATACCCGGATCGATCCGGTGCGCCATGTCGATCAGGACGCAGCCTTCGGCCTGAAAGCTCGAGCAGATCGCGATCTGGCGTCCGAAGCGCTCGATCGTCCATGCGAGCACTTCCTGCGGCTCGCGGTCGTCGAGATCGACGGCGACTTCGCCCGCCTCGAGTTCGTCCATCACGATGGTCGGCTTGGGAAATTCGATTTCGTGTTCCACGGCTGTGCTCGCTTGCGGCATGTGGTTCAGGCGGCGGCTTCGGCGGCGCCGGAGTGAATAGTTCCCTGTGCAATCGCGGTCAGATCCGCGTCGGTGGTGCGCACGCAAAAACGGGTGAAAGATTCGCCGTCGGTGCGCCGCGCCAAATAGCCCGCGAACAGGCGCGATACGTAGTCTTCGACATTGGCCGACGCAATCCGGCGCAGCAGCGGCTTGCCGATCGCGGCGTCGCGCCCGAGTCCTCCGCGCAGGATGATATCGAACGCCTCGAGCGGCTCGCCGTTGGGCCCACGGGCCGTAGTGCCCTGAAGTCCGATATCGCCGGTCCAGTGCTGCGCGCACGCATGCGGGCATCCGTCGAGATTCAGCTTCAGTCCGGCCACGTCATTGCCGAAGTCCGTGACCAGGCGCTCGATAATCGTGGCGAGCTTGGTCTTGGTCGGCGTGACCGCGTAGTTGCAATGCGGATCGCCGATACATCCGATCGACGACGCATACAGCCCGTTGGCGTCAAGCGGAAACCCGATCGCTCCGACGCGCGACGCGACTTCTTCAAGCCGGTCTTTCGGAATTCCGGTCAAAATAAAATTCTGCCGCCGGGTGAGGCGAATGTCACCGCCGATTTCCTCCGCGACCTCCGCGACCGCGCGCATCTGCTTGCCCGTCATCGTGCCCAGGTAAACCGGAAACCCCGCGTAGCACAGACCGCCCTCTTTCTGCTCGTGGACCCCCATGTGATCGCTTTCTTCGTCCGCCAGCGGCATCTCGGCCAGATCTTCGAGCGGGAAATCCAGCCGCGTTTGCACCAGCTTGCGGAATTCTTCGGGGCCGTAATCGTCGATCATGAACTTGAGCCGCGCCTTGACCCTTGAGATGCGGTACTCGGTGGTCGAGCGCCAGGTGTCGATAATCGCGCGCATCACCGGCATCGCCTGCCCGCGCGTGATGAACACGCCCAGATGACGCGACAGGCGCGGCGTTGACGATTGTCCACCGCCGACGCGCACCGCGAAGCCCTCACGTCCGTCTTTGAGCGTCGCGACCAGAGCCACGCAATTGATCTCCGGCGCATTGCACTGATAGCGGCACGCCGAAATGGTGATCTTGTGCTTGCGCGGAAGATCGGAATAGTCGCGGTTGCCGTAAAAGAAATTCGCCGCCTCGGCGACCAGGCCGGTCACGTCGAACAGCTCTTCATGATCGACGCCCGCAACCGGGCATCCGGTGATATTGCGCACCACGTCGCCGCATCCGCCCATCGTGGTGAGCCCGGCGGATTTGAGCTGCTCCAGAATCTCGGGAAATTTGTCGAGCGTGATGTAATGAAGCTGGATATTCTGGCGCGTTGTCAGCTCGCCCTGATCGCGGCCGTACTGCTCCGAGATTTGGCCGATAGTGCGCAGGCCGGCCGGCGAAAGAATGCCGCTAGGAATCTTCACCCGCATCATGAAGGTGCCGATCTTCGGCTTGTCGTGATACATCCCGAACCACTGCAGACGGACGATGTCCTCTTCCGGCAAGGCTTCGTAGGATGTATCGACCAGGCGTTGCCAATTGTCGGCAAGCTCGGTGGGAAACATGTCGTGCTTCAGGCGCTCTACCGAGTTGCGCTTGAGAACCAATTCCCACGATGGAGCTTCACGTTTTGGCACTTGCGGATACTTCCAGAGATCAAAAGATAACTAGGATCACCAAGTTAGTCAACTAATTAGATGACTTAACAGGTCAACTATTCCTTGAATGTCCAGATTATGCTAAAAATCTATCGTAGATTCTATGAAATTTGGCGTCGGCGTAGATTATTCTCTGAAGGCTCTCCTGATGCTCGCGGAGAAATATCCCGGCTCGCAACCCACGCGAGTCGAGGAAATTGCCGATACGCAGGGCGTCCCTGAAAATTATCTGCGGCGCCTGTTGATCGAGCTCAAGCGCGGCGGCCTGGTCGCAAGCCAAAAGGGTCCGAGCGGCGGCTACCTGCTCGCCAAGAGTCCCGCACGGATCACGATGGCCGATGTGGTCGAGATCATCGAAGGCGACTACTGTCCGGTCGAATGCCTTGAGGAAGCCGGTGCCGCGACCTGCCCCAAGGACCAGCCCTGCCCGATGCGAGACGTATGGCGCGAAGTGCGCGAAAGCGTCAACGATATCCTGCGTCAGACCACGCTCCAGTCATTGGGCGAAAATAGAAAGAAGGCCATTTCGTTCAGCATTTAACCGCGGACCAGTTTTTCCTCGGGCTGCATCCATCTCGCCTATGTTACGTTGGATTGAACATTTGCTTACTTGCGTCTAATACAATGGGCGTGGCGATGGTGCAGGCGACGGTGAGATAGGTGAGCGAGGCACTATGAAAATTAGCCCGATGGCCGCGGCTCCGAATGGAAAGCCGATTGTCCCGCCGGATATTCGCCCTGACGTTCTGCGGCCTTCGATGCTTGATGTGCTCGGCGAGCTCCGCGTTCCGCTGGAAGCCACGATGCTATGGCTCAATGCGCTGACCTATTCGTGGCCGCACGCAGTGCCGGGGCATGGGAAGACGATCATGTTCATTCCCGGCTTCATGGCTGGCGATATCTCGCTGGCGCCGCTCGCGAACTTCTGCCGATTTCTGGGTCATCGCTCGGTGATGTCGGGAATCTGGTCGAATTCCAGTTGCCCGCGCGAGGTGCTCGAGTTGGTCGGCGCGCGAATCGAGCGCGTGGCCGAGCGCCATGGCGGTCCGGTCGTGGTGATCGGGCATAGCCTGGGCGGAATTTACGCGCGCGAGATTGGACGCCGCTATCCGGAACTGGTCGAGCGCGTAATCACGATGGGCTCACCGATCAGGCGGCCGCGCGACGCGGCCAACCGCGCGGTGCAGGCTGTTGCCAGTTCGATCGCCGCCTGGCGGGGGCGCGCCGAGGGATGCCTCAGCGAGAACTGTTCTTGCGGCCTCTCGATTTCCGACAAGGCGCCGACATTGGTTCCGACCACCGTGATCTACTCACGCACCGACGGAATCGTGCATTGGGATAGCTGCATCGATCGCAACGCCTCGCCGATGGTCGAGAATGTCGAGGTGCACTGCTCGCACGTCGGGATGGCAGTGAGTGCCGACGTGTACAAGATCATCGCCGCGCGCCTGCTGCTCCCCGAATCCAAGGAGCACGAGCGCTCGCGCCTGCATCTGCATCCAGGCGCCGAAGCAACCCTCTGAATTGCGAAAAAGAAACGCCGGACCCGTTCGAGGATCCGGCGCTCGCATATGTCAAGCGTGCGATTTGCGCGCCGCGCTATTTCAGATTTTCGTTCGCGAATTCCCAGTTGACGAGGTTCCAGAACGCCTCGACGTACTTCGCGCGCGCGTTACGATAGTCGATGTAGTACGCGTGCTCCCATACGTCGCAGGTCAGGAGCGGCTTTTTGCCGTCTTTGATCGGACATCCGGCGTCATGGGTCGCCTCGATCGCGACTCCGCCGTCGGCGCTCTTCACCAGCCATGCCCATCCGCTGCCGAAATGAGTGGTGGCGGTCTCGCTGAACTTTTTCTTGAAGTCGTCGAAGCTGCCGAACGCCTTTTTGATCGCGTCGGCCACTGGCCCCTTGGCCTCTCCGCCCGCGTGCGGAGCGAGCGACTTCCAGTAGAAGCTATGGTTGAAATGCTGGGCCGCGTTGTTGAACAGACCGCCGGCTGGAGCGCTCTTGATAATCTCCTCGACCGACTTATGCTCGTTCGGCGTGCCTTTGACCAGGTTGTTCAAGTTGGCCACGTAGGTCGCGTGATGCTTTCCGTAATGGTACTCGAGCGTCTCGGCCGAGATATTCGGCTTAAGCGCGTCCATCGCGTATGGCAGCTTGGGAAGTTCGAAAGCCATTTTACGACACCGTCCTTTTCCGGCCCGGATCGAATTGAATCGATCGGCCATGTTATCTAAAGAAGAATTTTGAGCGCAAAACCCGCGGAAAACCGCGACTTTGCTCAAATCATTCTACCGCTCGCAGTTTTCCGCTTGCAAGCAAGTTTTCCCGCGCGGCTCGCCTGTGGCTTTGCGGCGGCGCGCAGGTAGGCCGTCAGATCGTCGATCTGCGCGGGCGTCAGATCGTTCATCGCGCGCATGTTGTGCGTCGTGCGCTTGGGCGCATAGCCGGGCGGATAAGTGAGGTGCAGCACCCGATCGGCGATCAGCTCGCGCGAAGAGCCCGCGATCGCGGGACCTTGCGCGCCGTCGAGGTTCGGGTTCGGATTGTGGCAGACGATGCAGTGCGTCACGTACACCAGGCGTCCGCGTTCGACGGTATCGGGCGGCAGGGTCTTTCCGCACGCCGCAAAGGCCAGCATCGCGAATAGCGGGACGGCCGCGCGCAAAAACAACCGCACCATCAACGTCGCGGCGAGCCGGCCGCCTTGCGCGCGCGCCACTTTTTGAGCATCGCCGGCAGCTCCCGCTGCATGAACTCGAAGAATGCGAGCGTCTCGGCGATCCGGGCGCCTGCCGCGGAGCCGCGTCCGACAATCTCGACGCCATCGCGCAGGCTGGCCTCGACGCGGTCGAGGACGCGGTCCTTGCGCGCGATCGCTTCGTACCAGACTTCGCTGTGGACGCGGTAGTGCTCGCGGCGCGACCCGGGGGCGGTTTCGCGGCTGGCAAGGTTGACCTGCACCAGGTAGCGCATCGCACCGGAGATTGCGGCGGGGCTCACCTTTAGCGCCGCGATCAGCTCGGCGGCGGTCAGGCGTCCGGACTCCGATGCGAGCAGAGCCGCGAACACGCGCGCCGGCATCCGCGGGAAGCCCGACTCGGCCAGGACGGCGGCGAAGCGTTCGACGAATCCGGCGCGGGCTTCGCGGTTGTATTTCGCAATCTTCACAATATTGTGAAAATAGTGTAGCTTACGAAGCATGTCAATCATGGAAGGCGCCGTGCCATGAACGCGGTCAATCGGCAGGCTTTGGGCAAACTCGGCAGCTTTCTGCCCACGCTGGCGGCCGCGGTGTTCCTTGCCGCCGGGACCATTGATTACTGGCAGGCGTGGATTTTTCTGGCGATCTTCTCGGGTGCGTCGCTCGCGATCACCGCGTACCTGATGCGGTACGATCCGGAGCTTTTGCAGCGGCGCGTTTACGCCGGTCCGCGCTCGGAAAAACAGATCCGCCAGCAGATCATTCAGGCAATCGCGTTCGTCTCATTTTTCGCGATTCTGATGTTCCCCGCGTTCGACCACCGCTACCGATGGTCCGCCGTGCCGCCGTACCTCGCGCTCGTCGGCGACGCGCTGGTCGCGCTCGGATTCCTGATCGTATTTTTCGTGTTCAGGGAAAATACCTTTGCCTCCGCAACTATCGAAGTGGATACCGGGCAGAAAGTCGTATCGACCGGACCGTACTCGTCCGTGCGTCATCCGATGTACTCCGGGGCGCTGATAATGCTGTTCGGCATTGCGCCGGCACTCGGTTCGTGGTGTGGATTGCTGATGGTGATTCCGATCACGATCGTGATCATCTGGAGGCTGCTGGAAGAAGAGAAATTTCTGGCCGCGAACCTGCCGGGCTATTCGGAATATCGAATCAAGGTGCCGTACCGCCTGGTCCCGCGCGTCTGGTGAGCGACGTATTCTGTCCTGATCGGCGCGAGGCTACTTGCGATGCTTGCCCATCGAGTCTTCGAACCGCGTCAGCGTCGCGTCGGTATGACGCCCGGTGGCGACCGCCTCGAGCTGGGTGCGGATGCGGTTTGCGAGCTGATGCCGGAACACCGGCTTGGCCAGAAAGTCGCTGACCCCCAGGCGGATTCCTTCGGCGCGCGCATCCAAATCGTCACGCGCTGTAATCATGATGATCGGAATTTCCGCCGTGTCCGGATTGTTCTTGAGCGCCTTGCACACCTGAAAGCCGTCCATCCCTGGCATCATCAGGTCGAGCAAGATCACGTCGACGTCTTTTTCGAGTACCATTTTGAGGCATTCGGGACCCGAACTGGCTTCAAGTGGAACAAAGCCTTCGCGCTCCAGATGACGCGCCAGAATTGTGACGGTGTCCGGGTCGTCGTCAACCACTAGAATCTGGGGCAGCCGAGTCGATTCGTCCATTTTCGTCCTAGGCACCCTCAATCTCTTCAGCTTCGTCTGAAAAGGCTTGCGCTATCACTCCACAGCGCCGCAGCTTGGCCGCAAAGGTCGTGCGCTTGAGGCCGAGCAGTTTTGCGGCCGCCTGCTTGTTACCGCCGGTATGCTTGAGCGCCTCGTTGATCAATCTACCTTCCAATTCCCGTACCAGAGCGGGAAGGTTGACGCCCCCATCGGCCAGCGATTCGGGAATCGCAGTCATTTCAGGCCGCGGTTTCGAAAGCATCGCGGGCGGCAGAAGGCCGACGTCGATCACCGGTCCGTCACACAGGATCGCCAGCCGTTCGACCAGGTTCTCCAGTTCCCGCACGTTGCCCGGCCAGTCGTAGGACCACAAATGAACCAGCGCCTCGCGGCCGACAGTCAGTTCGTGGCGCGCTGTGCGCGAGCGAATCCGTTCCAGAAAATGTTCGATCAACAGCGGGATATCGGCGCGGCGCTCGCGCAGCGGCGCGATCACTATCGGAACCACCTGCAGCCGGTAGAAAAGATCCTCTCGGAACGCTCCGCGTTTGACCGCGCCCGCGAGATCGCTGTTGCTGGCTGCGATCAGGCGCGCGTCGATTCGGATTCCGCGGTCGGAGCCCACGGGACGCACGATTCCGTCCTCGAGCACGCGCAAAAGCTTGGCTTGCAGCGCAATCGGCATCTCGCCGATCTCGTCCAGAAAAATCGTGCCGCCGTCGGCGCTGCTGAACAGTCCGTGACGCGACCCTGCCGCGCCCGTGAACGCGCCGCGCTCATGCCCGAACATCTCGGACTCGAGCAGATCGTGCGGAATCGCCGCGCAGTTTACCGGAACAAACGCCCGCGTGCGGCGCGGCGCGCGCGCATGAATCGCCTGCGCGACCACTTCTTTGCCAGTGCCGCTCTCGCCGGTGATCAGCACCGTCGCGTCGGTGGGCGCCACCCGCTCGACCAGCGCACGCAGCTTTACGATCGTCGGATGCGATCCGATGAGCACTTGTTCGAGCGCGGGCGTCCCGCCCTGCTCGGCTATGTTGGTTCGTGAAGCCACCCCTTTCCCTTCGACGCTCCGGCTCGGGCCGGCCGTCTCGGCTCAGGATGGAATTCTGTCACGCCCGGCGAGTAGTTGACAAGCAGTTAACAAACGACTGCAAAACAAAGCTCATGATAGCCCGCCAAATCACGGCTCGGCGATTTCCTGACGATAGATCGCCGCCTGTCCCGGCCCTTCCGCAACCGAAATCTCGAGCGTAGTCGCATCCGAAAGCGCGCCGCGCGCCGCAAGCGCGCCATGCAATTCGTGCCAGATAAAACGCGCCAGCTCCTCGGCCGAACTATGCACGATCGGCGCAAGGAACACGTCGGCGGCGGGAAAAATAAATTCGTCGCCCTCATAGACCACGCGAATCCGCCCGCCCGGCAGGTGATCGATCTTCAAGCAATCGCTCTTTTCCGGGATGATCGTATGCTCGTCAAGGCGATCGAGAATTTCCTTGGTGAGCTTTTTAATCAGTCCGAAATCAATCACGTAGCCGGTCCCCAAAAGCCGCCCCTCGACCCGCACTCCGACCTGGTAGTTATGCCCGTGCAGCGGCTCGCGAAAACCCGGATAGGCGATAAAATGCGCCGCCGAGAACTTCAGGTTCTCCTTCGCAACGTGAATCGAAAACTGGGTCGGCATGGGTCGAGTCTTATCCGACGCGCGCGCGCGTGAGAAGCGAAAGAATCGGCGCGAGCGCCGGGTCAATTCCCGCCGCGCCGAACCGCTCCTCATACTCGCGCGCTCCTAGCGCGGTCGCGGCGGCGAAACGCTCGGCCTCGCCGGCTGCGGCGACGCGCAGGTATTCGCCAAGCTCACGCGCCCAATCCGAATCCGCGTCGAACTCCTCCATCAGATCGCCAACTGAAAGTCCGTGCATGCCTCCCATCAGGCATTCCGCGTAGTAGCCGATCTGGCCCGCGCGATCGATTTCAACCGACGCGATCGCAAGCGCCGCGCCGAGCGAGTGCATCCGATCGATCCCGAACTCGCGCCGGCGCGAGACCACCGCCTCGTCGCCGCTGCCTTCATAGCCAGAGCCGATCGCGGTGATCGCGACGCGCCCGTCCGAGATCGGCACCGGATGAAAGACGTAGCCGGGCGAGGTGTAACCGACGAGCGCGCGGAGGGCGCGGCGGTACTCGAGCAAATCGAAGCGCGTATTTTCGGCGATGCGCATCAGAAAATCGCCGAGCGAAGCGCCCGCGCCGTCGGCGAGCGCGATCAGGCGCTCGAACGCGGCGGGGTCGTATTCCTCGCGTCGTGCGATCATCGGCGCGCAGGCGCGCTCGAAGGTCAAGATGAGCCCGCCAAATTCATTCGCGCCACCACCGCCCCGTCCGCGGCCCGCGCGCGCAACGATCGGCGCCGTGCGCTCCACCGGCTCCAGGTCCATCGCAAGGTAACTGCCGTGGCTCGAGGGCTTTGCAAGTCCGCGCCGCGCGTTGCCGACGATCGCGGGCTCGGCGTCGATCGCGACCAGCCGGCTTTTCCCGCCGCGCCGCTCGGCCATCAGGCCGTAACCGCTAAGCAGCGACCCGTAGCCGAGCACGAGCAGGCGCAGGTTAGGTTCCACGCAAAATTCTTCTCAAATGTTTTTCCAAATGCCGCTCAAATATCTTCGACTGGCGGATAATATTTTTTGTCGCCCAGTTCGTCCACCGCGTTCCAGAATTCGGGGCCTGCCGCGCTCAGCGGATTGGTCGGATCCGCAAGTGACATCGCTTGCCGCTTGTAGTTCCAACTTTCGGGGCGCAAACCGCGCGCGATCGTGAAATATTTTTGCGCCGCGGCCGCATAACCGCATTCGTGCAGATATTCGCCGAGCCGAAAATTCGCCGCCGCGCGCACGTCGGCGTCGCCCGGCGTATGCATCCGGCGCAAGACCTCGGCCTCGCTGAGCGCAAATTTGCTCGCCGCACCCTTGGCGACCCAGTCGCGAATCGCGTTCTGATAAGCCAGCCGCTTGGCCTGCATCTCCTTCATCGACGCTTCGGGCATCGCGAAGGTCTTGCGGTCAAGCGTGCGAAAAGCGTCGGTCGAGCCCGCCGCCTCGCTGGGCCGCACGATCCGTCCGCGCTCGTCGATCCACACCGCGGTTGGCACGTTAACCATGTCGTAGAGTTCCGCGACAATATGGCGCATGTCGATCAGGCATGGATAAGCCGGTTTCGCGGCGGCGATCCACGGCTCGACCGCGGCTTTTCCCGCGCTGTCGAACGCCACCGCGATCGGTACAAAGCCCTTCGCCCCCAGTTCTTCGTACATCGCCTGCCACACGGGCAGGTCCATTCGGCAGCCTCACCAAGAGGCCCATGAGACGAGCAGAACTTTCTTGCCGCGATATTCCGACAGCGAATGCATCCGGCCCGCGAGATCCGGCAACGAGAAATCCGGCGCGTCAAGCGATCTCAGCGTGCGCGCGCGCTCGGCCGCCGCCTCTCCGACGCACCAGGTGTGATGCTCCTCGTCGGCGACGATCGGCTGCCCGAGCAACTGCGCAATCGCGGTAAGGTTGTAGCGATCTCCCGCCGCGAATTCGCCCGCGCGCGCGGGCGGCACCGGAACACACAGCGCGCCTTTGCACAAACCCTCGGGCTTGAAAACCCATCCGGTGGCGCGCGCCAGGTCTTCGGCGCGAAACCATAACGCGGCGCCGCGAACCTCGGCCGGAACGCCGGTCGTCACGCGTTCGCCATAAATTAGATTGATTGGAGTGTCAGCCATCGAATTTTCCTCCCGGGTTTTCCGCACTCGAAGCCGAGCGGTTATTTTAGCGCCCGCGCCGCCAAGGTCATATCCACAAAATCACGCCGCTTGCGGGAGCGCCGGTTGCCGCGCGGACCGCGCGCAAATAAATCGCGACTTGCGCGCGATACTCTGGCAGCCGCGCGGACAAGTCGGCGTCGGTTTTGAAATCGACGATCGTCCAGTTCGACGCCCCGCCGGTTTCGGTGCGAAACGCCAGGTCCGCGATTCCCTCCGCCGTGGCGCCGTCGTCCAGCGTCGCGAGGACGGGGTATTCGCGGCGCACCTCTCTCGCGCTGGCCGCCGCGCGAATCACCGCGGAGCCGAGCGCATTGGCGACCGTGCCGGCCGCGGCGCCGGCGTCGTCCGCACCCGCGCCGATCATCCGCGCGACGGTTGCGACCACCTGCTCGATCTCCGCGCGCGGCGCATCGAAGCGGATTCGCAGCATCGTCTCGTGCACCAGCGTGCCGAAGAGCTTAAGCCGCGCGCGCGACCGATCGCGCGCGATCTCCTCGATACGAATTTCGCCGTCGCCGGTCATCGCGCCCGCCTGCGCCGCCGTGGTCGCATTGACCACCCTGATCGTCGGCGCGGATCCACGCGCGAGCGCCGCCGCCCGCGCCTCGCTCCACGCACGATGCGCCTCGTCGCCGCGTTTCGAGATCTCGCCGCTCTGGTCGGCTTCGAGCAGGATACTTTGCCGCAGGCCCATCGCCTCTTTCACGTCGAGGATGAGCTTGCCCGGATCCCACCATACAACGCGATGCGCTCCCGCCTGCGCGCGATACGATCCCGGCGCGACCGAGCGGGTCGGCGCGGGCGCTCGCGTCGGCCGCACGCGCACAGAGTCCTCGCCGAATTCCGGGCATCCGGGCGGCTTGCGGCTAAGCGGCGCGCGCCGATCTTTCTGTTCCGGATAGATGACGGGATCAAGCCGCGCGAGCCATCCGTCATACGCGCCGTCGCCGAGCGTGGGGACGATCAGCAGGTCGCGCGCGCGAGTGGTTGCGACGTAGAGCAGGCGAATCGCCTCCTCGACGTCGCGGCGATGCTCCTCCTCCTGATGCTCCAGCAGCTCGCGCGGAGCGCACCCCGCTATTTGCAACGCTGCAAGTCCGCGCTCCGGATCGATATAACGCGTAGCCTCGCCGCGGGTTTCGTTGCAGGTCAGGTCGGCCAGGATCACGACCGGAAACTCGAGTCCCTTGGCGCGATGCACCGTCATGATGCGGATACCTTCGGTGCCTTCTTCGGCCAGCGGAGTCTCGCTCGCCTCGTCGCGTTCGGCGCGCGCTTCGAGTTCATCGACGAAGCCGCGAAACGAGGTCGGACGGTTGCGCGCCTCGTAGCGGCGCGCCTGGTCCATCAGCCGCATGATATTGGCCAGCGCCTGATCCCCAGTCGGCCAGATCGCGACGCCGGCATGCGCGCGCGTGCGCGCAAGCGCGCGCGCCAGTGTCTGCGCGATCGGGCGGCGGTTGCGCTCGCGATACAGTTCGAGAATTATCTCGCGCGCGCCGAGCACCGCGCGCAGTCTCCCATCCGTATCGGCGGGCGGATTGCGCCACAGGCTGAAACCGCCCGCCGCCTCGCGGTATTCGAGCAGCAAATCGTCGCCGAGCGAAAAAAACGCGCCGCGCAGCGTCGCAAACACCGCCAGTTCGTCGTCCGGACGCTCGATCGCGGCCAGCACGTTGCGCACCGAGGTGACTTCCTCGCGGTCGTTGAAGGATCCGCCCTTCACCAACACATGCGGCAGATGCCGCGCTTCGAGCGCGCGCAAATACGGACGCGTCACGTCGCGTCCATACGAGTTCAGGCGGCGAAACAGAATACAGATGTGGCGCGCAGCAAGCGCGACGCGGCGCTCCGGCGCCTCGCGCTCGGTCACCGTCCATCCGCTTTCCTTGACCATCCATTTCGCGAACGCCGCGATCGCGTCGGGCAGCGATTCCTCGATTCTCCAATTCGTCACCCGGCCATAGTCGCCGTACGGATCGGGCACCGGCAGCGCGACGATAGACGGCTGCGCCTCCGGGTCCGGCCGCATCGACATCAGCGGCGCGTACCCCGGCTGGGTCGGC
>DATKSB010000177.1:0-4812 GCA_035531855.1 Binataceae bacterium (SeqCode) | reverse complement strand
CGCGATCCTGCCGCGCAGCGCGATCACTCGCGGCGACCCGGAGTCCGAGGCCGCCACCGAGGCCGCGGGCAAAGTCTTCGAGGAGATGGGTCATCACGTCGAGGCGACGAAAGTCGATCCCGGCGCCAAGCTGCGCGACGTCTGCATGCGGCTCATCGCGGCAGGCGTGGGTTCGGTCGTCGCTCCGAAGCCGGAGCTGATGGATCCGGTGGTGCGCGAGCTGTGGGAGACGGGCCGCAAGATCAGCGCCGGTGAGTACATCGCGACGGTCGCGCAGATGCACAATATCTCGCGCGAGATCGTGCAGGCGCTCGGCGCGTACGATGTGGTCATCTCGCCGACTCTCGCGCGTCCGGCGGTAAAGCTCGGCACGCTGCCGTCGCGTCCGGACCGCTATCTCGAAGAGTTGCCGGAATGGATTCCGTACACCTTCGCGTTCAATGCGACCGGACAGCCGGGTTTCTCGCTGCCCAACGGATTCAACCAAGCGGGGCTGCCGATCGGGCTGCAGATCATCGGACGACCCGCGGACGAGGTCACGATCATCGGACTCGCGCGCCAATTCGAGCTCGCGCGGCCCTGGAAGGACAAGCATCCCACACTCGATTGAAATTTTCGCGGCGCGCGCGAAACCAAGGGAGATAAATTATGATCAATCCGTATATCGAAGCCTGGGAGTTGCGCGAGTTGGTGCGCAAGAAGGAAATCCGTCCGCGCGAGGTCGCCGATTTTTTTCTCGCTCGAATCGAGCAGCTCAATGCGAAGCTCGGCGCGTTTATCACGGTCACTCCCGAGCAGGCGCTCGCTGACGCGGCCAAGCTCGAGAAGACCAGCACCGCAGAAGCGGCGGCGCTGCCGCTGTTTGGGGTTCCTTATTCGCTGAAGGATCTCACCTGGACCAAAGATATCCGCACTACGTTCGGATCGAAGAATTATGAGAACTGGCGCGCGCCCGCCGACGCCGAGCTTGCGACGCGGCTCAAAAACTCCGGCGGAATTCTGCTCGGCAAAACCTCGACGCCGGAATTCGGATCGCGGCCGACCACCGAAGGCGGGCTATGCCCGCCCGCGCGCAATCCGTGGAATCTCGAGCATACGGCCGGCGGTTCGAGCGGAGGCGCAGGCGCGGCGGTTGCGTCCGGAATGAATCCGATCGCGCAGGGCAGCGACGGCGGCGGATCGATTCGCATCCCGTCGGCGTGCTGCGGAATCGTCGGGCTCAAGCCGTCGCGCGGGCGGATCACCGCCGCTCCGGCCGCGGGTGAAGGCTGGGGCGGATTTTCGACCACCGGTCCGATGGCGCGCACGGTGCGCGATGCCGCGATGATGCTGGACGTGATGGCGGGGCATTCGCACGGCGATCCGTACGCGGCGTTTCCGAATTCGCGCCCGTTCCTCGAATCGATCAAGACGCGGCCCAAGGACTTGAAGCTCGCCGCGATCAGCGAGACCGCGCTTGGTCCGGTCGATCCGGAAACCCGCGCGGCGTTTGATAAAGCCTGCGACGCATTCGCGGAGATGGGCCATCGGGTCGAGGTGATCAAGCTCGATCCGGGCAAGCTGCTCATCGATCACGTGCGGATCGTCGTGATGGCGGGGGTCGGCGCGAACCGGATCGAGAATCCCGAGCTGATGGACCCGCTGGTGCGCAGCACCTGGGAATATGGCGGTAAAATTCTGGCCGCCGATTACATTCGCGCGCTCGCGCAAGTGCACAACATCGCGCGCGAGATCGTCCAGCGCCTGATGCCGTACGACGCGCTGCTGACGCCGACGATTACGCGTCCGGCGGTCAAGCTCGGCACGATGGCGACACGGGTGGAAACGGCGGGCGCGGAAATCTATGGATGGTCGGCGTTCGTGTTTCCGTTCAACTCGACCGGACAGCCCGCGATCACGCTGCCGAACGGTTTTACCAATGACGGACTGCCGATTGGCGTGCAGATCGTGGGGCGGCCGTACGATGAAGCCGGAGTGATCGCACTGGGCGCGGCGTTCGAGGAAGCACGCCCCTGGCAGGGCAAGCATCCGGCGCTGTGAGGCGCGGATGATCGCGGCCTGCGCGGACACGCGCGAGATGTAGTTGCCTCGCGCGGATCGCATGCGCATTATTGGCGCGCGGGCGCCAGACGCCCTTCAATCCCGATCACTTGGAGGTATTTCACGTGGCGCGCGAAATCATTGCGGAACTGGATCTGATGGTGGCGAAGCGAAGCCTGCTGAGCCATCCGTTTTACCAGGCGTGGACGGCGGGCGAACTCTCGCGCGAGCGTTTGCAGGACTACGCGGTCCAGTATTATCCGCACGTCGCCGCGTTTCCGCGCTACCTGAGCGCGATACATTCGCGATGCGCCGATATCGCGACGCGGCAGGCGCTTCTGGAGAATCTGATCGAAGAAGAACGCGGCGCGGAGAATCATCCTGAGCTATGGCTGCGCTTCGCCGAAGGACTCGGAGTCGCGCGCGAGCGGGTGATCGACGCACCGACAGTCGCGTCGTCGCGAGAGCTGGTGCGCATCTACGAGCAGCAGTGCGGGGACGGTCCGATCGCGGCGGGACTCGCGGCGCTGTACGTGTACGAGTCGCAGATTCCGGCGGTCGCGACCGTGAAGATCGACGGGCTTCGGCGATTCTACGGAATCACCGGCGACCGCGCGGTCGAGTTTTTTCGGGTTCACGAGCAGGCCGACGTCGATCATGCGCGCGCCGGCGCGGAGTTGATCGAGCGTTATGCGAGCGACGAGGATTCCCGTTCGGCAGCGCTGGAATCGGGACGGCGCGCGCTCGACGGGCTGTGGTCGATGCTCGACGCAGTGTGATCGCGCCGCTTTGGCGATCGGTCTTTTTCTTCGTCCATCAGTAGCCGCCGTCGGCTCGTCGGCTGACGCGAAGCGTAATCTCTGTGCGCGAGTGAATTGCTGACCAGCACCCTTACCCGCGCGGTGGAGGAACGGTGATAAACGAGCCAAGGTCAGGCCGTGCCGTCCCCGCCCACGCGTCTCGGCGGCGGGTGCTGAGAGCCATGGCGTTGGCGTTCCTCGCTCTGGTGGGGGTGATAGTCGGAGTGACGCTCGCCGGGGGGTACAATCCCTGGAGCTCTTTTGAGAAGAAGACCCTGAATCCCGGAGTCCGCTCGGCAGCCACGCCTGGCGATCTGGGTCTCAAGTTCGAACGCGTCTCAATTCCGAGCGGCTCGCGCGTGCTGGATGGATTTCTCGTCCGCGCCGACGCGTCCTGCGCCGACACGGCGGCCGTGCTGATCTTTCACGGCCGAAATGAAACCGTCGCCGATTGGATCAAGGTGCAGCAGCGCCTGCATCAAGGCTGCATCTCTTCATTGGTTTTCGATTATTCGGGGCACGGCCGCAGCACCCCGCCGGGAACGATCAATAATCTGGATGCCGACGCGGTCGCCGCCGACCAATTCTTTCTGAAAGCTTTTCCCGCATCCGAACGGCGATGCCTGCTCAGCCATTCGATGGGCGGGGGACCGATGCTTTATGCGGCGACCCGTCCGGATGCCGCGCCCGATTGTGTAGTAATCGCAAATCCGTTCGCGTCGCTTCGTGCGATGGCCGTTCTGGGCGGATTGCCCAAGGCGGTAAGCTTCGTGATGCCGGACAAATGGGACAACGTTGAAATGGCGAGCCGTCTGCACGCGCCGATGCTATGGATACACAGCAAAAGCGACACGACGATTCCGATCGCGCAGGGACAGAAGGTTTACGATGTGGATGCGGGTCCCAAGAGTGCAATTGTTCTGACGGGTTTCGGTCACAATGCGATCCAGGAGCAGACGCCGGCGGCTATCTGGTCACCGATCACGAGCTTTATCCTTCACGGGCTTCCGCGCGCATCGCAGTCTCGTTCATAAAACGGATCGTGTGATCCAAGTCGATTATTCCGGCGTCGGAGCCCAGGCCCTGCGCGACTAGCGCGGCGGCCGCGTTGGCCAGGCGCATGCACTCGCGCGGGGTCCATCCCAAAAGCATTGCGCGGATGAATCCGGCGCAGTAAGCGTCGCCGCATCCGGAAGTATCGACCACGGCGATTTCATACGCGGGGAGGCGCACGGTTTCGCGCGCCGTCATCATCAGGCTGCCGTCGCCGCCCATCGTCAGCACGACACCCGCGGCGCCGCGGGCGAGCAAGATGCGCGCGGCTTCGTCGGGAGCGTGCGCGCCGGTTAACCCGCAGGCCTGATCGGCGTTGGGCATGAACCAATCGACCATCGGCAGGCACGGCGCGAGGATCTCGAGCGTGCGCGGCGCGCCCTCGCTCAGGATGTCCATGCTCGTCGATGCGCCCGCGGCCTTGGCGCGGCGCAGAATCTCGACCGCGCCGCTGCGGCCGAGCCCGCGCATCACGTCGGTGCCGCCCATGTGCAGATGCGCAGCGCTCTCGATGAGTTTCCACGGAATGTCATCCATCGTGAAATGAGGATTTGCGCCGATCGCGTGCAGAGCGGGACGATCGCCGTTGGGACGGATCGGCAAAATGCTCGCCGAGGTCTGGACGCCCGGCTTGCGCACGACGTGACTGGTGTCGATTCCGAAGCTCGCGAGCGCGCGCATCATCACGTCGCCCAAAGTGTCGTCGCCGACCGCGCCAACCGACGCGACCTCGAGCCCGAGCTTGGCGAGTCCAACCGCGGTGCCGGCCGCGGAACCTGCCGGGGCGATGCGAATCTGCTCGAGGATTGCGCCGCCTTGTCCTTCGGGAATACGCGTGACTGGCCGGCCGAGGATATCGAGTACGTGCGCGCCGAACGCGACGACGGTCGCGGTCATGATCGTGGAGCAGCGAGGGCGC
>DATKSB010000176.1:0-4500 GCA_035531855.1 Binataceae bacterium (SeqCode) | reverse complement strand
CCGTTCACGGTGCCGTCGCCCCCGGTGGTTGCGACCGCGACATGATCGAGCGTCAGCACGCCGGGCTCGACAGTGATCACCCCGCGGCGAAATTCGACCGGCGCGGGCGTGTCCTTGACCGTCAGGACCAGACGATTCGCTTCGAGGCGGATTTGATAACTGTCAGGCGGTGCAGGGTTGTCAGGAACAAGGGTGCCCTGAGCGTTCAGCGCGATCGAGATTCTGCCGCCGACTGACGCAAGGCGTTTGCGCGCCTCGAACTTCAGCGCCTCCATCGCGCGCATCTCGGCCGCGTACAGTTCGGCCACGTCGGCGTCGGCCTTGAACCCGATCTTGTATGGAATTCGGCCAAGCCCCCCGGCGAGATCGAGCCGCACCGCGACTGCGCTCAACTTCGAGCGCCCTAAAGCAGCGGAACCCTGACTCGCGCTCAGGATACCGCCGGAATAATTCAGCGCCACGACCAGATTGGATATGGGCGGCAACCGCAGATCAGGCGGCAGTGGAAACGCCGCGCGCGAAAGCACTGCCGAAAACTTCAAGCCCGTGCGAATCGAGTCCAGCGGCCGCGCGCGGAAGTTCGCGACCGTGGAAGTGAAATCGGCGCCCGCGAGCGACAGACTCGCCGCGCTGACCTGATCGAGCGCGGCGCTGACCGATCGCGGCACTTCGCGAAAACGCCGGAGCTGGGCGCGGACCGCGGCCGCATCCACCGCGATACCGCCGACATGAATCCTGAACGCCGGCTCCTTGTCGAACGGGTGCGTGATTTCGGCGTCGCCCGACAGAATTTCCTTGCCCGCATGATGGACGACGACCCGGTGCAGCATCGAGGCCTCGGCCGAAGCGGAAAAGTCAACACTGATCGAATAAGCGCCCAGCGGGTCGGGACCGCTGAGATCCTGGCCGGAAAGCGTCAGGCCCTTTACGCTCATGTCGCCGCTGCCGGTGGCAGTGCCGTCGTCGCCAAGCGCGAAATCGAACTTCCCCGCGCTCTCGCCTTCGGCGCGCAGCGCGCCTTCCGCCGTCAGCGGGCCGAGCCGCGCATCCCAGTACATCACCTTGCCGCTCGCGACCTGATGCGGCGCAGTCTCGCGCCCGATACCACCGCGCAGATGCCCGGCGATCCGCAGGCCGGCCAGAGGCTCGCGCACCAGCCGCGCGTCGAACGAAACGTGCCAGACGGCCGAGTCCCAACGCTTTCGATACGCGGTCATCGCGACCCGATCGACCACCGCAATTCCGTCCGAGCTGCGAACCGTGGCGTTGATGATCTCGACTCGCCACGCGACGTTGCCAAGATCGTGCAACGGAATGAGCAGGCCCTGCACCGCTTCAGCGCCGGGCCGCGGCAGCGGCACCGAAGCGATCTCGGACGAACTCATCGGGACGGTGATGTCGGGGCTTTCGAGCGTAAGACCGTAAAGCGGCATCCCGCGCGAGAACAGCAGGGCGTGGTAGCTGATCGTGGCGCGGATTCGCGACAGCTTGACGAGTTCGTGCGAGCCGCTCACCACGTGCGGATCGTCGAGGTCGATCACGAGATGATCGCGCAGACGGATGTGCGAGGCCGAGGCGGCGATTTCAAGCCCGGTGCGGCTCTTCACCGCCGCCAGCATTGTGTCGACCAATCGCGCGCGATTCAGATAGACGCCAACCGCACCTGCGGCCAGCAGGACTACAATCGAGAGGAAAACAATCGCGGCGAGCCGCAGGATTCGCATTCTTGCCCGCTGGGGCCTTGATCGTGGGCGTGATTCAGGCGGGCGGAGGCAGGCGCCACACGCGCCTAGTCGCCCTCGGCCATTTCCTCACCGGCCGTCTCCGAGAACCCGGCGCGATGCTTGTTGCGCAGCCCCGTCTTGAGTACGCGATTGCGCATGCGAACCGACTTGGGCGTGACCTCGACCAGCTCCTCTTCGTCAATCCATTCGAGCGCGAGATCAAGCGTCATCGGACGCGCGGGCGAGATTCGCACCGCTTCGTCGTGGCCGGACGCGCGCATGTTCGAGAGCTTTTTTTCGCGGCACACGTTGACCGGAAGATTTATCTCGCGCGAGTACTCGCCCAGAACCATTCCTTCATAAACCGGCTGCCCGGGCGAGACGAAAAATCGTCCGCGCTCCTGCAGATGGAAGATCGCGTACGCGGTCGCGGCACCCTCGCGATCTGAAACCATCGCACCGTTGGCGCGCGACAAAATCGGTCCCGCCCATGGCGCGTAGCCGTTGAAGAGCGAATTCAATACACCACTGCCGCGCGTATTTTCAAGAAACTTGCCGCGAAAGCCGATAAGTCCGCGCGCCGGAACGTCGTATTCGAGCCGCACGCGGCCGCCCGGATGCGTCACCATCGTGCGCATCTTGCCCTTACGCACCGAAAGCAATTGCGTGACGACGCCGATATGCTCTTCCGGGATATCGACCATCAACAGCTCCATCGGCTCGAGCACCTGCCCGCCCGACTGACGCGTGAGGACCGTCGGCTTCGAGACCTGGAGCTCGTAGCCTTCCCGGCGCATGGTCTCGACGATCACGGCGAGCTGCAATTCGCCACGCCCCATAACCCGCCATGCGTCGGGCGAAAGCTGCTCGACGCGGATACTGACGTTGCGCCGCGATTCGAGTTCGAGCCGCTCACCGAGTTTGCGCGAGGTAACGTAGTCGCCTTCGCGCCCTGCCCACGGCGAGTTGTTCACCGAAAACGTCATCGCCACGGTGGGTTCGTCGATTCGAATCGGCGCGAGTGGACGCGGGTTTTCGAGGTCCGCGATAGTTTCGCCAATCGCAACATCCTCGAGCCCGGCGACAATCACTATATCGCCTGCCTTCGCCGACTGCGCCTCGACGCGCTTCAGTCCCTGCCAGCTATACAGATGTGCGATCTTGGCCGTGATCCGCGATCCATCGAGGCGGCATAGCGAATAATTCTGCCCCACGTTGATCGAACCCGCCAGCATCCGGCCAATCGCGAGGCGACCGACGTAATCGTCATAGTCCAGATTGTTTACCTGGAGCTGCAGGGTCGCGTCCGGATCGACCTCGGGCCCCGGCAGATGCTCGACGATCGCGTCGAACAGCGGGCTTAAGTTGGTGCCGGGAATATCGAGCTTGCTGGTCGCCGTGCCGGTGCGCGCGTTGGTGTAGAAGACCGGGAAATCAAGCTGCACGTCGTTCGCGTCAAGGTCGATGAAGAGATCGTAAACCTCGTCCAGGACCTCGACCGCGCGCGCGTCGGCACGATCGATCTTGTTGATGCAGACCATCGCCGTCATCCCGGCTTCGAGTGCCTTCTTCAGCACGAAGCGGGTCTGCGGCAGCGGCCCCTCCGACGCATCGACCAGCAGCAGAATACCGTCAACCATCGACAGCGTTCGTTCGACCTCGCCGCCGAAATCCGAATGGCCGGGAGTATCGACGATATTGATCCGGGTCGATCCCCACACGATCGAGGTGTTTTTCGCCATGATCGTGATGCCGCGTTCGCGCTCGAGCGCAAACGAGTCCATCACGCGATCCTGCACGTTCTCATTGGCGCGGAACACGCCCGATTGACGCAGCATCGCGTCCACCAGAGTGGTCTTGCCGTGGTCAACGTGCGCCACAATTGCGAGATTTCGAATGTCTGGTCGTCGCATGTTCTGGAGGCGGATACTAAAGCGCGGCCGAGCCGTGCCGGTTCGCCCGCGTGCCGCCAGTATAGCTGGTCGCAGCGGCCGAGTAAACGCGGCTTGTAAAAATAGCCCGGAGCGACGGCTTGCGAGGTTACGGCGTCGGTGCGAGCTGTTTTTGCTGATGCTGCCCGAGATGGCTTAAAATTTCGCGGACATTCTCGACTTCGCTGACCTTCCAGATTCCCGACTCGCGCTTGAAGTGAATCCCCCAGACCTTGCCCTTGCGGTCGGTGAACCGGGTGTATGCCGTGTCGCCGCTGCGATGCATCAGTACGACTGAGCCGAGCACCGCGATCGCCGGCATCTGCATCTCGCGGTCGCCATCTTCGACTTTCTGCTTGGCTTGCGCTTCGAGCAGATCGGCCGCCGGCTTCGACAGCATCGACAGCGCGGCCTGCCCGACCAGCGCGCCGAGCGGATTATTGGCCGCCTGCTCCTGGATCATCTGGTGCCCTGCCCCTTCGACCACGCTTTGGAAATCGACGTAGCGCGCGGCGGCGTCGCCGTCACGCGCGTCGATCGCCTGCTTCATCCATAGCACCGACCAGGTTGGAGAATTCGGAATGTAATAACCAAGCCACCATCCCAATGCGATAAGGATCAGGATTGCGGTGAAATGGCGCAGCGCGAAACGAAGCATCGGGGATTATACACTCAGCGAGGTTTCAGCAGGCTCGCAGCGTCCTTATCCAGCATCCACACGACCTCGCCATCTTTCGGCGCGATCAGTTGGGCCGGAAAACGGTCGGGATCGCGCGGACCCTCGAGCACGTCGCGTACCGCCTTCGCCTTGTCCGCTCCGGTCGCGATAAACATCAGGCGCTGCG
>DATKSB010000175.1:0-6926 GCA_035531855.1 Binataceae bacterium (SeqCode) | reverse complement strand
AACATGATAGTAGCGGCTGTATTCGTCGCCGCCTTCCTTGATCACCGCCAGCTCGCGATACTTCGCGTCCTCGGCCATCCGGTAATCGAGCGCGGCGTGCTCGACCGCGATCCCGATCACAGGATGCGCGGTCACGTCGGGGACTTTCTCGCCGCGAAAATAGACCGCGCGTCCGTCGCGCAGCGAAGCCTTGTATTGTTCAACCGTCCGTAATCCCATCGTGGTTAATCCTCTCGGGTAGTCGCCGCGCGCGCACAACTGATATTGAATATCGGCTCGACATCGGCGCAGGTGAATCGTCAATATAGAAGCCGTCTGCGCCGCATGTCTATCGCAAGTCATCCGCGCAAGTCATCTGCGAAAAGTTGCATGCGGGCGCGTTTTCGAGGGAGGCAGACGATGAATGCAAATCCGCTGTTTGATCTGACTGGCAAGACCGCGATCGTGACCGGCGGCAACACCGGAATCGGACGTGCGATAGCGCTCGGACTGGCGCGCGCGGGCGCGTCGGTCGCAATCCTGGCGCGCAACCAGGAACGCAACCGTGCAACGCTGGCGGAACTCAAAGCGATCGGTCCGAAGGCGATCGCTATCGGCCTCGACATTTCCCAGCGCGCGAAGCTTAAGCCCGCCGTCGATCAAGTCGAGCGCGACCTCGGCCCGGTCGATATTCTGGTCAACAACGCCGGGTTCGCCGTGCTGAAACCGCTGATGGAGCATCGCGAAGAAGATTGGGACTCGGTGCTCGAAACCAATTTGACCGCGGCGTTTATGCTCTCGCAGATCGTGGCGCGATCGATGATCCCGCGGCGCGCCGGGAAAATCCTGAACGTCACCAGTATCGGCGGGTTCAAGGGCACTCCGATTTATCCGTCGTACGGCGTGAGCAAGGGCGGGATGCTGCAGCTCACGCGATGCCTTGCGGTCGAGCTGGCGCCGCACAATATCCAGGCGAATTCGCTCGCGCCCGGGTGGACCACCACCGACATGACCGACTGGATTCGCAACGATCCGAAATACGCGGCCGCAAAAGAGCAGATGGTCGCGCGCACTCCGGCGGCCCGATTCGCCGACGCCGATGAGATGGTGGGGGCGGCGCTGTTCCTGGTCTCGCCGGCTTCGAGTTTTGTGACCGGGGCGGATCTGATCGTGGACGGCGGATTTTTTATCGCCTGAGTTTTTCGCGAGAGACACGGGGAGGCATCGAGAGAAAATGGCGGCGCCAAAAATGTTCGACCTCGAGGGCCGCGTGGCCGTCGTCACCGGCGGCAACGGCGGGATCGGCCGCGCAATCGCGATGGGACTGGCGCAGGCCGGCGCGGCGATCGCGATCCTCGCGCGCAACGAGGAAAAAAATCACGCGACCGTCGAGGCGCTCAAGAAGCTCGGCGTCCGCGCGGCCGCGATTAAGCTCGACGTGACCGATCGCTCCGCCCTTGCGCCCGCGATGGCCGAAGCCGAGCGCGCTCTCGGACCGATCGATATTCTGGTCAACAATGCCGGAATCTCGATTCAGCGCAGCTCGCTCAAGCATACGGCCGAGGATTGGGATCGAGTGCTCGAAACCAATCTGCACTCGTGCTTTTTCCTGTCGCAGATCGCGGCGCGATCGATGGCGGCGCGCGGCGCGGGCGGCAAGATTATCAATATCGCGAGCGAGTATGCGCGCTTCGGCGGCGGCGGCGTGGTCTCGTACGCGGCGGCCAAAGGCGGGCTGGTGCAGATGACCAAAACGATGGCGATAGAATTTGCGCCGCGCAACATCCAGGTCAACGCGATCGTACCCGGATGGATCAAGACCGACATGACGGTCCCCGCGCAGTCGGGCCCGTTCTATCAGGAGATTCTGACCCGCACGCCGGCGGGACGCTTCGGCGAGCCCGAAGAGATGGCGGGCACGGCGATCTATCTCGCCTCACACGCCTCCGACTTCGTGACCGGCGCGATAGTGTACGCGGACGGCGGCTTCGCGATCAGGTGATGCTCGTTCCTCGCCCTCTGTCTGATCCCTCGCCCAGTACGAGGCTGTCGAGAAACGGCGGATGCTGTCCGTTATCCTTCGGCTACTGCACAAGAGATAGTGGCGCAGGCCTCGCGCCGCGTCGCCCTCTCCCGATGGGAGAGGGTATTCAGAAGGCGCCGCGCCGCGCTTTAACCAGCGGCGCGCAATCCCGTATCATCACCTTACGATGGCCACTCGAAAATCTCGTTCCCGAATCGCGCGCCGCTCCGATGCTCCCGCTGCGGGCGCACGGCCCGAATTGCCGAGTCTGCCAAAACTGCGCGTGATGGTGGCGGGCGAGGTAATCCTCGATCGCTATATCTGGGGCGACGTCTCGCGCATCTCGCCCGAGGCGCCGATCCCAATCCTGCGGGTTCATCGGCGCGAGGAGAAACCCGGCAACGCGGGCTTCGTGATGGCGAATCTGTGCGCGCTCGGAGCGATCCCTTCGGCGCTCAGCATGGTCGGCGCCGATCGCAACGGAACTTTGTTGCGCGACATCCTAAGCGGCCTCGGAATCGGCACCCGCGCGCTCATCACCGATCCCGACCGGCCGACTATCGTCAAAGAGCGGATGCTTGGTTCAGTGCAGGCGGCCAGCCGCGGGACGCAGCAGCTCCTGCGCGTCGATGAAGAAGATCCGTCGCCGCTGTCACGCGCGCGCGAACGCGAGCTGCTCGCGCGCTACCGCGCGGAACTGCCGCGGGTTGACGGGGTGCTGATTTCCGATATCAACAAGGGTCTGCTGACGCGCACGCTGCTGCGCGCGATTATCGACGGCGCGCGCCGCCGCCGGGTTCCGGTGATCGTCGATCCGCGGCTGTCGGGAGATTTCTCGCTCTATCGCGGCGCCAGCGTGCTCACGCCAAATCGCTACGAGACCGAGCAGGCGACAGGGCTGAAACTCGTCGATCGCGACGCGTGGCGGCGCGGGGCCGAGATGCTGGTGCGCAAGCTCGGCCTCGACGCCTGTCTGGTCACACTCGATCGCGACGGGATGTATCTGGCCGAGCGCGGCGGCGCGGGCACCTATATTCCGACCGTGCCGCGTGACGTGTACGACGTGACCGGGGCCGGCGACGTGGTGCTGAGCGTGTTCGGACTGTTCGTCATCGCCGGGCTGGGCTATTCGTCGGCGGCGCGGATTGCGAACCTGGCCGCGAGTATCGAGGTCACGCGGATCGGCACCGAAGTGATCACGCGCGAGGATTTGGCCGAAGCGCTGCGCCCGCAGCATCAGGGGTACGAGCGCAAGATCGTCGCGCTCGAGGAAATTCCGGCGGTGATCGAACGCGAGCGCCGCGCCGGCCGCGTGATCGCGTTTACCAACGGATGCTTCGATCTGATTCACGCGGGACATGTGCAGGCGCTCAGTTTCGCGCGCGCGCAGGCGGACCGGCTGGTAGTGGGACTAAACAGCGATCGCAGCGTGCGTGCGCTCAAAGGCGCGGCGCGACCGGTCTATCCGGCGGCCGAACGCGCGCGGATCCTGGCGGCGCTCGAATGCGTTGACTACGTTGTGATCTTCGACGACAACCGCGCCGAGCGGATTATCCGCAGCGTCAAGCCCGACGTGCTGATCAAGGGCGAGGATTGGCGCGGCAAGACAGTCGATGGGCAAACTTTTGTCGAGGCGCGCGGCGGGCGCGTGGTGCTATCGCCGGTTTTCGCTGGCCGCAGCACCAGCGGAACGATCAAACAATTGACAGCCGAGTGAGCCGCGCGAAGGCTCAGCTCTCGCGCGAGGTCGTGAAGCGGCGCCGGATCATTCCGAGCATCGAATCGAACTCGGGCATCCCAAGCGCCCACGCGGTTCCCAGGTAAATCACGCCGAACGCGGGCAGCACGATAAACCCGCGCAGCCGCGGACCCATCCCGGCGGTTTCGAGTTTGATCGCAAACGCGATCGCCGCGGCAACGATCGCGATCCCCCACAGCTTGGCAGCGTACCCACGCCCGAGCCCGGTCGATCCGACGCGCTGATTGAGCCGCCTGCGCAGCAGCGTGAATTCGATCCACGACGAAACTCCAGCCGAGGCGGTCAGCCCCGCGACACCCCATCGCGACGCGACCCCCAGCATCCCGGGCACGATCAGCGCGCAGAAGTAACCGAGCACGAGCGTCAGTGAGACCCGAAGCACCGCGAATTTCAGCGGAGTACGCGTATCGAGCATCGCATAGAACGCGTTGATGTAGAGCCGCGCCGAAGTGCTCGCCAGCATACCGACTCCCGAGCCCGCTATCACCGCCCAGACATAAATTGCGTCGGAATGGCTGAAGTCGCCCGACTGAAAAATCAGCGCGCAGATCACGTCGCCGAGCGCGATAAACGCAACCGCCGAGGGTACCACCAGAAATGAAATCTGCCTGAGCCCCGCGTTAAGCCGCACCCGCAGCGTGGTTCCAATTTCCTCCGAAGTACCTGTCGCGCGCGCCATCGTGGGCAGCTCCGAAGCCGCGATCGACGTTCCAAAGAGACTCACTGGCAGCATGTAAAGAATCTGCCCGTAATTGAGCGCGGCGACCGCACCGGTCGGCAGCAGGCTCGCGAGCAGATTATCGATGTAGGCGCTCATCTGGCCGACGCCACGTCCCGCGACGACCGGGCCGAGATTGCGAAACACGGAGCGCAGCGGCACCGAGACCGCCGCGAAATCGATCCGGATCCGACGCAACAGCTCGAAGGTCTGCGGAAGCTGCACGAGCACTTGCAGCACCGCGCCCACCACCGCACCCCAGGCGACGTCGATCGCAAGCCCGTCCTGCGTGCGGCGCGGCCCGAACCATAAGAGCGCCGCGATTATCGCCGCGTTCCACACCACCGACGACGCGTACGACATGAAGAATCGGTGATGACTGTTCAGCACGCCCAGGCACCACGCCGACATCACCAGCATCCCGGTGCCGGGGAACAGGATCCGAACGATCGTGACGGTCAGTGCGCGCTTGTCGCCGGAAAATCCGGGCGCGATCACGTCGATCAGGTAAGGCGCGAAAACGATTCCCGCGGCCACCAGGATCGAGGTCGCAAGGGCGAGAATCGCGCCGAAGGTCCATGCGAGCAGGTCGCCGTTTTCGTCGTCACCCTCGCCGAGCATCTTCGAGTAAACCGGGATAAACGACGCGGACAGAACGCCTTCGCCGAGCAGGTTCTGCAGGAAATTTGGAATCCGGAAGCCGGCCTGGAAAGCGTCGGCCGCCGCCGAGTTGCCGAGGAAGTGCGCGAAGATGGTCGCGCGGATGAGTCCCGCGATCCGGCTCAGCAGAATTCCGGACGCGACCATCCCCGCGCCGGCGCGGCTTGGGGTCGTCGGCTTTGCGGCCGGAGGTCCGGCGGGATCGGCTTCTGATTTGATATTCTCAGCCAACAGTCCGGGAAGTATAACGACCGGTGGCCGCCGTGTCTTTGCCTGATGGCGCAGGTGGCTGCCGCGCGCGGTGGGTGCGTGGCGGCGAGCTACGCCATATGATGTTCTCGATGAGCTTTTCGCTCTACGTCCATATTCATTATTGCCAGGCCAAGTGTCCGTACTGCGATTTCAATTCGTACGCGGCGTCGGCATGGCCCGAGGACGAATACACCCGCGCGTTGATTCGCGAGATCGAGCGGCGTTCATCCGAAGCGCCATTTTCCGGCGACACGCTGCGCACGATTTTCTTTGGTGGCGGAACGCCGTCGCTGTTCGCAGCCAAATCGATTGGCAAAATCCTCGACGCCGCGAACCACCGCTTCGGGATCGAGCGCGGCGCGGAAATCACGCTCGAAGCGAATCCCGGCACCGTCGATAACGCGAAGCTCGCCGGGATACGCGCGGCGGGCGTCAACCGGCTGAGCTTTGGCGCGCAGTCGTTCAATGACGCCACGCTCAAATTCCTCGGACGGATTCATAACGCTGACGACACCCGCGCCGCCGCCCGCGCGGCTCATCGCGCGGGCTTCACGAGGCTCAACCTGGACCTGATTTTCGCAGTACCGGGGCAGACGCTCGCCGACGTGAAAGACGATATCGCGCAGGCCGCCGCGCTCGAGCCGGATCACATCTCCGCCTACAACCTGACCTTCGAGGAAGGCACCGCGTTTTTCGCCGACATGAAGCGCGGACGAATCACGCCGCTTCACACCGACCTGCAAGCCGCGATGTACCAGCTCGTGCGCGAGGAAATTCCGCGCCGCGGCTATCCGATGTATGAAATCTCGAACTACGCGCGGCCTGGCAGCGAGGCGCGGCACAATCTCACTTACTGGCGCGCGCAGAGCTACCTCGGGGCGGGCGCCGGAGCGCATGGCTTCGCGCTCGGGCAAAATGACTACGGCCGCAGATGGTGGAACGAGCGCGCGCCCGCAAAATACATCGAAGCGGCGCTCAGGGACGGCAACGCGGAAGCCGGCGCCGAGACCATCGATTCGGCCACCGGCGCAAGCGAGTTCGTATTCCTGAATCTGCGCTTGCGCGCCGGTTTCGCGCTCGAGGACTTCCGCGCGCGCTTCGGCCGCGGGTTCGACGACATCTTCGGCGCGCGCGCCGCGCGCCTGTTCGAGGGTGGCCTGCTCGAGCGTGCGGACGGGAATGTTCGGTTGACCGATCGCGGGCTGGAACTCGCTGATTCGATCTTCGCGGAATTCGTTTAGGGCGGCGCCGTCCGCGGTCGCTCAGTCGATGGCGGCCTGGTTCGCGACCGCCGCGGCGGCGGTGCGGGGCGCGCCCGACGCCGCTTGCGCGGCACGCGCCGGCGCGCCCAGAGGAACCAGATTGATTTCGGCCGCGGCTTCCTCGATCGCCCGGTAGGCGTAGCGCCCCGCCCTGGCCAGCGCGAATACTGCGCACGCGGCCGCCGCCATCGTCAGCGCCAGGATCGCGAGAGAAAAACCGGGCAGGACCGCCACTGCGGCCGCACCTGCTCCGAAAAGGCCCGCGGCAAGACC
>DATKSB010000174.1:0-2401 GCA_035531855.1 Binataceae bacterium (SeqCode) | reverse complement strand
GAAGGGGTCGAAATGACGGAGGTGGGATTGGCGCATGAGTATCGCCGTCTCAGCCGATCCCGCGGCCGTCATTCCGAGCCCCTGGGGCGAGGAATCCCGAGGCGTCCATGCTCCGCCGGTGGTACAGGCTTTAGCCTACGGTTTTTTCTGGTCAAGTGGCGACGGGCGGTGCGTCCGCCATCGACGGAAGTCGCGACCTTGGCCACGGCGGACGGTCCGAAAATCGAGTACCAAAAAGACGCTCGAAGCGAACCCAATCGGCGAAATCGCCAGCGTCTTCAAGGAGTTTATTTTTTAGACCACTAGAAAAGATACCAAACGAACCCACCGAAAAATGCTCGATATTAAAAATCCAAGGCCTTACCTTGCCCAAAATTTTGCGAAGTGCGCAGATGCGACCAAACGGGAGTCCAGTAGCTACAGCGCGTTCATGTCGTGCAGGGTCTTCTCCGCCTGCGACGAGACGCTTGGATTCGAGGTGTCGGCCAGGGCCTGGCGCAGATACTTTACCGCGTCGTCATGATTCCCGTTTTGCGCGAGTATCTGGCCGATCCGCAACGCGGCAAAAGTGTTCTTGGGATCGACCTCATACGCCTTGCGATAATATACCAGCGCGTCGCCCATCCGCGGCGGCGCGAACGACATGTACGCCTCGCCGATATTCAGGTAGGCGCTGGTCTGGTTCGGATTGTACTTGACCAGCTTCTGATAGACCTTCACCACGTTGGCGAAGTCGGAACGCGAGTTGTAGTAGAGCCCGAGATAGACGTAGGAGTCCTCGAGCGTCGGATCGATGTCGGTCGCCTGCCACAGCAACTTCACCGCTTCGTCGCTGTTGGTCATCTTGATCGCGGCATCGACCAGCGATCGCGCCTTGGCCGCGTTGGACGACGAGTCCTGCGCACGCGCGAACCCCGGTTGCGCGAGCATCAACGCACAAAGAGCAAGCGGGATAAATTGCCGGAAGCGGAAAACTGCTCGCATGGTCGGGAGGGGACGCATCAGGTGCCTGCTATCGATGGTGCCATGAACCGGGCGGGTTGCAAAGCCGCCTCCGTGCGGCCATTGATTGTGCGATGTCCGCCGCCTCGGCGGATGCGATAATATTTCGTGGGGAATGCGATGAAGGAGCGACGCTTCAAGGCTAACGGACTGGTTCTCAACTGCCTCGACTATGGCGGCGAGGGCAAACCACCGATGCTGTTTCTTCACGGCGGCTCCGCGCACGCGCATTGGTGGGATTTTGTCGCGCCCGCGTTTACCTCTGACTTCCATGTCCTGGCGCTCGACCAGCGCGGCCACGGACACAGCGAATGGCCGGAGAACTGGGAATACGGCTCGGAGCATTACCGATCCGATCTCGAACAGGTGATCGATTCGTGGGGACTCGGGGCGCCGATCCTGATCGGACATTCGATGGGCGCGCATAACGTGCTGGTCTATGCCGCCCGCAATAGCCGCAAGCTGCGCGCAATGGTCGCGATCGACACGCCGCCCGATTACACCGAACGCGCGGTCGCATTTCTGCGCACCTACGCGGACAAGCCGCCGCGCCGATTCGAGTCGCAAGCATCCGCAATCAAGAGCTTCAAGGTTCTGCCGCGCGAGACGCTTGCCCGTCCGGAAATTCTGGAACACATCGCGCTTCATACCTACAAAGAGCTTCCCGACGGCAACTGGACGCACAAGCTCGACCGCCGCACGTTGATTCGCGAGCCGCTGGCGGTGTGGGATTCGCTCGCCCAAATCCAATGCCCCGCGCTGATCGTCAAAGTGATCGACAGTCCCGTCCTGAGCCTCGAGATGGCCGAGAAGATGGTCGCGCTACTGCCGCATGGACGGCTCGCGCGGATTCCTGATTCCTATCATCACGTGATGTTCGATAATCCGCGCGCGCTCATCGCGGCGCTCAAGAGTTTCGTCGCGGAACTCGAATGAGCACGAGCGAGCCGCACAGCCATATCTTCGACGCCAAGCCGCGGCTGCATTATCTCGAATGGAATCCCGCGGGGCGCGTCAGCGTGATTCTGCTGCACGGAAATTCCGCCAACGCGTGGTGGTGGGAACCGCTCGCGCGCCTGATGCCGCCCGACTTGCGTCTTCTTGCACTCGATCAACGCGGCCACGGCGACAGCGAATGGGTGCGGCCCCCATCCTACTCGCCGCTCGAAAACGCGCGCGATGTCGCGGCGTTCGCCGCGCACGTCGCCCGTTTACAAGACCAGCCGATCGTCGTCGGGCACAGCATGGGCGGACTCTCGGCGCTCGCCTTCGCGCGGCATCACGGCGAACTGGCGCGCGCGGTAGTCGCGATCGACGCGGCGCTCACTTCGAGCAAAGGACGCGATCGTTATCTGCGGCGGCTCAAGGCGTTGCCGCTGGTGACCTATCCGGATCTCGA
>DATKSB010000173.1:0-5245 GCA_035531855.1 Binataceae bacterium (SeqCode) | reverse complement strand
AGCCATCCGCGCAGCTTGGCGTAGGTCTCGGCGGGGTCGGCCCAATAGTTGGTCGGACCGGCGTCTTTCTTTTCGGGCGAGCAGATTAGGGTGAGTTGCTCGGTGCGCGCGACGTCGTTGGGATTCGAGCGATGCAGGTAGCTTTCGGGTTTTTTATTCGGGTTAAGCGGAATCAGAGTGCCGGATTTCACCGCGACTTCGGTCAGCCGGCGGCGTTCCGCTTCGGAGCCGTTGCACCATAAGATCTGATCGGGGGTTACGAGCCGTGCGATCTCCGCGACCCAATCGATGAGGGCGTGGCTTCTGGTTGGTGCGGAATTGGTTTCGAGGGTTTGCGTCACTGCATCAGACTCCGTCTCGGATAGATCAATCGCGGGCCATAATCTACCGGGCCGCCATTATGCAGAAAATCAGACGGCCCAGCTAACCAGATTGTAACATTTAGCAGCGCTAATAGTCCAGCCTCAGGATAGCATCTATAAGGTAGGCTTCATTGGTCGCGCGCCGGCCGCGTCTAGCCGAAAACGCGAGCGGCGCCCGCCTGCACGGACGCCGTTCAGTTCCAAATCGCAAACACAAGAGAGGCAGGCACCCCTCCTTGGTCCTACCCCGGGTCAAACAACGGGGCAGGAAAGAGAATCCTTGTTCAGTAGGCGGCGCTCTTGCGGGTCGATTCCACCAGCCGCTGAAGCTCCGCTTCGGTGAAGCCCGCCAACAGCCGCGCTTCGCGCGCGATGGTCAGCATCATGCCGTCGTCCTTGATCTCCATGTCGTTCAGGTCTTCGGCCGCGCGCCGACCACCGCGGAAGTTGAAGACTTCATCGACGGTTTCCTGGAATGCCTGCGCGCGGGCCAGCCGCTCGGGGTCGCCCTCGGTCAGCTTGCGCATCCACTTCGAGCCCATCCGCACGTGAGTGATCTCGTCGGCAAGCACGTAGTCGATCGCGCGTTCGATTACCTCGTCGCCGTTGCGCTGCGCGATCCGGATCAGTTGATCGAACACGTCGCAGGCCAGCCCTTCGAGTCCGCGATTGATCCCGGCCACGCGCGCCGCCGGATCTTCCGCCTGGGTGCATCGCCAAAGAATTTCGGTCTCGACGTAGTCGCCCATTTTGCCGCCCATATAGTTGAGCAGGCGCTCGAAAATTTCCGCGTGGCGGGATTCGTCCCACACCTGGCGCGCCATGTCGAGCTGAAATTCCCACGGCGCGTCGGGGAAGTCGAACAGCGTGCGTCCCGCCGCCTCCATCGCCTGGAACTCGCCCGTCATGATTCCATGCATGCGCGAGCGCAGCGCTTCCTCGTCGAAGGGCAGGGGACGGCTATCAAGTCCTTGCTCCTCCTGGATTTGGCGCACCTGCCTTCCGCGCATCAGGACGATATGGTCGGGCCGCGCAAGCCGATCAACCGGGATACATTTTTCCATGAAATTTCTCTCGGTGCCGCGACGCACCCTCTCTCTTATCTTCCCCTGGTCAGGGGGAGAAGGTTAAGGAACGAAGCCATCTTCTTTAGTAGGCTGAGCTCTTGCCGAAGCCTTTCACCAGGCGCTCGAGTTCTTCTTCGGTGAAACCGGCCAGCAGCCGCGCCTCGCGCGCAATCGTGACGCCCTGGTCGATCTCGATATCTTTGCCATTGACGTGCTGCTTGACCGTGCTGGCTTTCTCGAGTGTGGTGCGCGTGCCGGCAAAGTTGAACAGGTCGTCGATACTGTTCTGAAAGTCCTGCGCCTTCTTGTAGCGCTCCGGGTCGCCCTCGGTCAGCTTGCGCATCCAGCGCGAGCCCATCCGCACGTGCGTGATCTCGTCGGCCAGCACGTAATCGACCGAGCGCTCGATCACTTCGTCGCCCATCTTCTGCGCCAGGCGGATAAGCTGCTCGAACACGTCGCAGGCAAGCCCCTCGAGGCCGCGGTTGATCCCCGCGACGCGCGCGGCCGGGTCCTCGGCCTGGGTGCATGACCACAGCACTTCGCTCTCCGGAAATTCGCCGTAAAACGAGCCAGTGTAGTTGAGCAGCTTCATGTAGATTTCGGCGTGGCGGGATTCGTCCCACACCTGGCGCGCCATGTCGAGCTGAAACTCCCACGGCGCGTCGGGAAAGTCGAATACCGTGCGGCCCGCCGCCTCCATCGCCTGGAACTCTCCGGCGCAGATTCCATGCAGCCGCGCCTTCAGAAAGTCATCTTCATACGGCATCGCGCTGTTGGGCGTCAGCCCCTGTTCGACCCGCGCGCGCCGCGAGCGCTCCGCAGGAACCAGAATATGATCTTCGGGACGCGCAAGCTTATCGACCGCAATCATTCGCTGCATGATCGTTCTCCTGGCCGCTCTCTATCGAGTCCATGCTGACCGAACTTCGGTCAGGTTGTTCGCATCGCGAATCGTCCATCGGCCGTCGTCCTCACCCAGCCGAAACTGAAGGGTGAAAGGTTTCGCGGCGCGGCCGGTCAGACGAGCCTTGGTGTACCAATGCTTGGCGATTCTCGCCTGTCCGATAATCGTGACTTTATCATACGCACCCGGTTTGACCGAGTCCGCGATCTTAACCATCGCCTCGCGCGCCTGCTCATCCGACGCCTTTTCGATCTCGTCGCGGCGTCCGGCGACGAGCGCGCTCAGAATCGCGTCGGCGGCGGCGATCATCGACTGCGGCGGCTCGACGATCTTCGCGATCGGCTGCGGGCCCATCACGTTCGCGCGATTTCCAAGGTCAGCCATTCGAGTTGCCCTCGCGTTCAGCCGTGTAATGCTGGATGTCGCTCCACGGCGACGGCTTGGTGCTTATATCCTCGGCGCCCGCGATAACCCACGCGCCGTCCTCGGTTTGTTTCCATCTTATCAGCAGCTTGGCGATTCCCTTGCGCCCGGTAAGGCGCAGCTTCGAGATAAACTGGCCGCCGATCTTCGCCAGCGCGAGCGTCTCGAAATTATCGAACGGGCGCATCGGCGCGATCGTGCCGGTCGCCTCGCGGTAGCTCTCGCGCGCCGAGTCCGCCAGATACGCATCGGCGTCGGCGCTCGCCGCGAGCATCAACTTGCCGTGCGCGATAATCCGATCTTCAAGTACGGGAACGTTCATCTTAACTGCGGCCGAACTTTCTCGGCGCCTCCTTCTCGGCGTCGAAGCCGGTCACTCCGCCCGAGGCCGCGAGCAGTTCCTCCAGATGCGCCTGCCACTGCGCGGCGCGGCGATGCTTCTCAGGAGTGTCGAGGAGATCGCGCAGCAGCACGAGGCCCTTTTCGACGTGCGCGCTTTCTTCTTCCAGCATCCGCTCGAGGATCCGAATCGTTGGCGGCTCATAGACCGGGTTCGCCGCGCTGATCAAAGCGCTGTAATGCGCAATCAGATGCGGCTTCAGCACGCGGTAGATTCCGGTCAGCCGCTCGATCGTCTCTTCCCACTGTTCCTTGTCTTCGATCTCCTGCATGAAGGTGACGAAGTTCTCGTTCGCCGGCTTCGAGACCTGCGCCTGCGCGCGCAACTCCGGTAGGCGTTTTCCCAGCGCGTCGGTATGGAGCGCGTCTTCGTAAACCTGCCGCGCCATTTCGAGCTTCACCGCAACTTCCGGCGTGATCGCGATCCATCCCGCCATCATCCGCATCATCCGCTCTTCGGCGTAGCGGTAGTTCATGATTTGGTTGACGCTTTCGCGGACGCTGTAAACGCCGTCGAGCGTGCGCCGGTCGTAGAATGCCATCGTCTATGACTCCTCGAATTGCCGAAGCTCGGACGCCGGAAGATTTCTGCCCGGCTGTTTCGGACTTGAGGCCGCAAAGAACCGGCCTTCGATTATCCCGGCGATCTCGCGCCAGTAAGTTTCCTTGTCGATTCCCGCCAGCGCTTTTCCGCCGGTAGCCCATCCGGCGCAGAGCATGTGGATGATATGCACGGCGCTGTTGAGGTTTTCATATTGGATAAGGCCGGCAGCGCGTCCGCGCTCGAGCACTTGACCAACCGCCTTGAAATAGCGATCACTCACCGCGCTCATCGCCGGGCGGTAGCGCGGCCGCCGCGCCAGGTAGCGGCCCTCGTGATGCAGCACATTGAACGCCTCGCGATAGCGATCGATCACGTCGAGAATCGTGCGCATCATTGCGATCAGCTCGCGCCGCGGGTCGTCGCCGCCACGTTCACGGATTATCGGCAGCGCGTCGATCAGCTCCGCGACCATCGATTCGCCGATCAGGAGCAGGATTTCATCCTTGCCCTGCAGATAGACATAGATCGAGCCCGCCGCGATCCCGGCTTCGAGCGCGAACTCTTTCACTGAGGCTTCATGGAAGGACTTCCGTTCGAGGACTCGGCAAGCGGCCAGAAAAATCTGCCGCCGCCGCTGTTTAACCAGCGCGTCATCGTGGGGAACAGATCGAAGAGCTTCAGCCATCGTAGGGATGCGCGCGGCTCGATGAAGGAACAAAGCCGCGCGCCATCACAGCTCCGGATGCTATTGAATGAACGTTCATTTGTCAAGGGATAAGTGCCAGGGGATAAGTGCCGATTGGATTCGTGGCACAGGCTTTAGCCTGTGACCCCGCGCGAAGATCGTCGGCCCTGTTTCTGGCGTGATCTGTCGCGACCTCCGTCGCGTACCCCGCCACGAAGAACGATTCTATTTGTAGGGGCGCGTCGCGACGCGCCCGTCTTCGCATGGCGATGAACCAAGATCCATCGGGCGCCCGGAATGACGCTTCTCGGAGCTTGACGCCGAATGACTTCACTCTGCGCGCGGGGATCCCGCGCGCGGCACCAGCACCGTCGCGAGGATCACCACCGACGCGATAATGCAGAGCCATCCGAACCAGTCGCCGAGGCTGGAGTAGAGCGTCGTTCCGGGACCGAGCGGAATGTCGGCGACGACCATCGCGGGATCGGCGGCGAAGGTCGAGCTCGAGGCGAGGGTGCGGCCGTAGGCGTCGTGCGCGGTGACGAATCCGGTCTTCGCCGAGCGCGCCATCGCGAAGCCGTTCTCGACTCCGCGCACGGTCGCCATCCGTTCATGCATCACGGCGTTCGGACCCTCCCAATCCCACGCCGGCACGAACATTACGGTGGCGTCCTTGGCCCCGTAGCCGCGGATGAACCACGGGTAGTCAAGATCCTTGCAGATCGCGACGGCGGTCTTGCCCCACGGCGCGTCAAGGACCTCGATACGTTTGCCCGATTGATATCCGGCTTCGAAGCCAGTCACAAAATAATGCTTGTGATACTCGCCGACGAATGCGCCGTCGGGTGAAAATATCCA
>DATKSB010000172.1:0-8795 GCA_035531855.1 Binataceae bacterium (SeqCode) | reverse complement strand
TTCGTTCCCGAGGATCTAGCCTCCACCACCAAGTCATGAATCGCGCGACGCCATTCTCCTACGATTGCAACGCGTGCGGGAAATGCTGCCGCGACAAGGTGATCACGCTCGCGCCGTACGACCTTCTGAAGATCGCGCGGGCCGCCGGAGTCTCGACACGCGAGGCGATCGCCCGCTTCACGCTTCGGCGCGGATCGATTCTCAAATTCGGCGCCGACGGCGCGTGCGCGATGCTCGACGGAGTGCGATGCCGCATCCACGATGGCCGTCCTCTCGCGTGCCGGCTCTATCCGCTTGGCCTCGAGCGCGCACCCCACGGGCTCGGCGAGCGGTTCGTGCGCCTGGAACCGGCGCTCGGCTCGCTCGGCGTCTATGGCGACGACCGCACGATCGGAGATTTTCTCGAGGCGCAGGAGGTCGCCGAGTATCTAGACGCGAACGATCGCTACCGGCGCCTGATCCCGCGGATACGCGGCCGAATCGCCGAGCTGGTTGATTTTGAGAAGATCGAGCCGCGCGAATTCTGGCGTCGCGCCACACGCGAAGCGCTGGCCGAATTGAACTACGATCCTAATCCGCTAATCGACGCGATATTCGACCTCGACGGACTGGTAGGCCGCCGCGACGACGAGGAAGCCGAGATGTTCGTCCACCTGGCGGCACTGGCCGTGCGCGTCGCCAAAATCGACGACGCCGCGATGCTGGCGGCGGCGGCGGTGATGCTGGCGATCAGCCTCGGCTACACTCCCGCCGAGGCTTCAGGCAGCTAATCAGCAGAGGCGCTCGGTCCGGAGGCGGGTGCCGCCGGCGACGCTGCGGCGGCGGGATGCTCGGGGATTTTCAGGTCGCTCAAAATTTCCGTCGCGTGCACCGATGGATCGACGCTCGGATAAACCTTCTCGATCCGCCCGTCGCCGTCGATCACGTAAGTGATGCGCCGGTCCAGGCCGAGAATCGGAATGCCGTTGGCAGCGCCGTATTCGGTCGCGATTTTCTTGTCCGGGTCGAGCAGCAGGGGAAACGGGATACTATATTTCTTGATAAATGCGCGATGCGCGTCCGAGTCCTGCACGCTGCATCCGAGCACCACCAATCCTGCCGACTGAAAGCGCGCGAATCCGTCGCGGAAGGCGCACGCCTCTTTGGTGCATCCGGGAGTGTCATCCTTCGGATAGAAATACAGCACCACGGTCTTGCCGCGTAGATCGGCCAGCGAGATCGGCGTGGTCTGGTCGCCCTGGACCATCTGGGTCGAGAACCCGGGCGCGACCTGTCCCTGTTTCAGCAATTCCGCGCGCGCGATTCGCGGCCGAAGGACACCCACCGCAAGGATCACCACTGCGGCGAAGACCAAAATGGTTGCGAGCATTCTCATGCTGACTCCTTGGAGGTTTCGCGCCTCAGATGCGATAGAGCCACTCGGGATATTTTCCGCCGCGGCCGTGCAGCGCGTCCTGAAAAACCCTCTGCACGATACGTGTGATCGGTCCCGGAGTGCCGCTCCCGATACGGCGGTCGTCGAGCTCAACCACGGGCGTAACTTCGGCGGCGGTGCCGGTCATGAACGCCTCATCGGCGACATAGAAAGCGTCGCGCGCAAACAGCTCCTCGCGCACCTCGATCGAATTGTCGTGCAGGATTCTGATCACCGAGTCGCGCGTGATGCCCGGCAGGATCGAACTCAGCGTCGGCGTGCGCACGATTCCGTCGCGAATCACGAACACGTTCTCGCCGCTGCCCTCGGCGACATAGCCCTGCACGTCCAGAAGCAGCGCTTCATCGTAGCCGCCGCGGCGCGCTTCGTAACCGGCGAGAATCGAGTTGATATAATTTCCCGACGCCTTCGCCGCCGGCATCATCGAGTTGTGATGAAACCGCACAAACGAAGAAGTCTTGAGCCTGACTCCCTTGTTGAGGCCGTCCTCGCCCAGGTACGCGCCCCACGGCCACGCCGCGATCGCGACGCGAGTCTTGTTGCCACGCGCCGCAAGCCCCATCTCGCCCTCGCCATAAAACGCGATCGGACGCAGATAGCATTCCGCCAGCTTGTTCGCGCGAATTACGTCGGCGCACGCCTTCAGCAGCTCTTCGGAGCTGTGATGCATCGGCATCTCGACGATATGCGCTGATTCGAGCAGGCGGCGAATATGCTCCTTGCCGCGGAAGATCGCCGAGCCACCGGCGTCGAGCTTGTAGCAGCGCATCCCTTCGAAAACCGCGAGCCCATAGTGCAGGCTGTGGGTCAGGACATGGACGTTGGCCTCGTCATAGGGCACCAGGGTTCCGTCCATCCAAATTTTGTCTGTGCGCAGATTGCTCGCCGCCAAGGGATAACCTCCGGGGAAAGAATCAGCGCAATCCGGCCGCTGCGAGCCGCCAGGAGCGCCTTCCACGGCTAGAAGTTATTCGATGGGTAATCGGCGGACAAGCCGAGCGCATGCGTCATCTGCGCGCGGCGGACGTTCGGCGCGAGCCAGTCGCGCACTCCATTGATCGAGTGACGGATCGCCGCCACGCCGGCGCTGATTACGTCGCGGCTATCGATCGTCGAATCCTCGCGCGCGATTCATCGCATGCGGCAACTCGAACAGGTCAGCGAAACGCGGCTCGCCGACGCGCAACGTGAGATCGACGCGGCGTGGGCGCGATGCGAGATTTGGGAATTGACGGCGTCGGTGTGCGAGATGGCGCGGCGAGTGGCGCCCGGAAAAGCGCTCAGAACTCTGGACGCGCTGCATCTGGCGACTTTCTCATTGGCGCGGGAGAAGATTGCGGGCCTGGAACTGGTGACCAACGACGAGCGGCTGCGAGATGCGGTCGGCGGTGCCTAAATGGCTATGAGATCAACATTAGCCCGCGTCCGTCGATTCAAACGGAAGCTGCCGCTGCGAAAATCCGGCATCAGGGATTTCTCCCTTCGGTCGGGATGACGGGCGGCGTCTCCGGACGCATTCTTAAAGATGTCCTGACTCAGCCGCGAGGTTCGGAGCGCGGTGCGCCGGACGGCGGCGAGGATTCGTCCGACACTGTTGCGCCCGCGGCGCTGCTGGAGGCTGCGCCCAACCTCGTGTCGCCGCGGGAATCTGCACCGGCTCCAGGACCGTCGAGCACTTGCGTTTCACGCCGATGCATCCTGCCGCCGCGGCGCCGGCGCCTGCGGCGTCTGTGACCGCCGCTAGCGGGGGCGTTGGAATCGTTTTTTGGCGGCGGGCGCGGGATAAATCCGTCGGGGTCTTCGAGGTAGCGGGCCAGGATCCGCGTGTCGATTCCATAAGTCGGCGCCATCGCTTCGAAAAACTGGCGCGCCGACGCGAAGTACGGCCGGCGCATCAGACGCCGCGTGCGGCGCGACGGCGTGGCCATGTTCTCGAACGCGTCATGGATGAGGCGCATCCGCTCGGTATCGCCGCGGGCGAACCCGCGCGCACGCAACTCTGCGAGCAGGTCGAAGTCGCCCTGGCTTGCTGGGTCGCGGCGCGCGAGATCGAGCATCATCGCGGCGAGCACGAAGGCGTGGTCGGGCGCGGCAACTCCTTCGATCATCCTGCCGAGAGCGGCCAGGTTGCGAATCGTCGGCGCGTCGACCGGGTCGCCGTGGTGGCGTCTCAGATGCTCGGACAGAAACGGGATCAGCGCCTCGAGCAGCCCGATCTCTTCCATCAGGGCTGCGGCGCGCGCGCATGCGGGCTGTCCAAGCGTGCGGTAGGTCTCTTCGACCAGCCGTGGGACGGAAGCCTTGGCAAGATCGGCGCGATGCGTCTCGATCGCGGCGCGGGTGGCCGGTTCGATCTCGAAGCCAAGTTTTGCGGCGAAGCGCACCGCGCGCATCATCCGCACCGGATCCTCGCGCATCCGCAGTTCGGGCGCGCCGATGGTGCGGATGAGGCGTGCGCGCAGATCGTCGCCGCCGCCCGCATAATCGATCACGTTAAACGTCTGCGGATCGTAAAACAGCGAGTTGACGGTAAAGTCGCGGCGAAATGCGTCTTCTTCCGGAGTGCCGAAGGTATTGTCGGCGCGGATCAGCGGGTCGCCTTCGGTGGCGACCTCTTCGCTTTGACGGCGAAAAGTTGCGACCTCGATATTCTGCGGGCCGAAAAAGACGTGGACCAGCCGAAAGCGCCGTCCGATCAATCGCGAGTTGCGGAACAGATCGCGGACCTGCTGCGGATGCGCCGAAGTCGCGACGTCGAAGTCCTTGGGCCGCCGCCCGAGCATCAAGTCGCGCACCGATCCGCCGACCAGGTAAGCGACATGGCCCGCCGCGCCCAGGCGGTACAGGACCTTCATTACGTTGGGGTCGATATCGCGACGCGAAATCGGATGCTCTGAGCGAACAATAATGCGCGGTTCCAAATCTGGTGACCTTGCGGCCGGGAATCACGATGCGAACGCCCCCTCGTCCCTGCCCAACCGCCGCTCAAGAACCTAGCACGACGCCCGCCGCTCTTCATCGCCCCCCCACCTGCTTTTCGGACGCCATCCGCACGATATGAAAGGCCGTGCATCTTGAGTGCGAATCGCGGTACGATTGCGTCACACCTGAAAGGAGCCTCATCGCATGGCAAAATTTGTCACCGACGTAAAGAAAATCCGTGAGCGCGCGCGCAAGCATATGGAGGAAGGTCCCGTAACGGACGGCTACAAGGCCGACCGCAAGGAAGTCGTCAAGGTGCTCAACGACGTCCTTGCGACCGAGCTCGTCTGCGTGCTGCGCTACAAGCGCCACTACTACACCGCCGACGGGATCTACGCCGATCCCGCGCGCCAGGAATTCCTGCAGCATGCGGGTGAGGAGCAGCAGCATGCCGACTGGATCGCCGAACGCATTAGCCAGCTCGGCGGAAAGCCGAACTACAGCCCCGAGGGCATGGCCGAACGCGCGCATTCGCAGTACGACGAAAGCACTTCGCTGACCGACATGATCAAGGAAGACCTGGTGGCCGAACGAATCGCGATCGAGTCGTATTCGGATATCGTGCGATGGCTCAGCGACAAGGATCCGACCACGCGAATCCTGATCGAGCAGATCCTGAAGGTGGAAGAAGAGCACGCCGACGACATGAAGAACCTGCTCGCGAAGATTTCTTAGCACGCCACTGGTTGCTGCAAAATCCCGCTCAGGCGCGTGAGCGATAGAAAAGCGCTCGCTCGATGATCGCCGCGATATAGAACAGCGCAATCGCGGGCGCCGCGGCCTTGATCGCGGCGCCCGCAACGCCGCCCGGCGGAGCGATCGCGAGTGCAATCACCAGCGCATAATTTACCACGCCTCCGTAATGTCCGAGCCGGCTTCGGATCGGACCGTCCGCACGATGCAGGATTCGCGAATCGAGCGCGTATTGTGAAAACGAAGCCACGATCAGAATCGGGATATAGAGCGGAATCGCACCGGCCGCCGCCGCGCACCCGAGCGCGGCCAGCACGAAGGTGACGTCGGCCACCGGATCGAGCCATCGCCCGGCTCCGCCGCCCACGCCGAGCCGGCGCGCGAGCCGGCCGTCAAGAAAATCGCTGGCCGCCGCCGCGATCGCGATCAGCGCAAAGGCGAGCTGCGCCGCGGGCGCCGCGAGATAGATCGCGATCCATGCCGCGGCAAGCCCGAAACGCGCGGCCGTCAACGCATTGGCCGCTTGCGCTCGAAACTTCGAGCGCAACGGTTCGCTTGCGGACGCGCTTTTCTTTATAGTCGCATCCCCATGTCCGAACCGCGCACTATCCAGATTGTCAGCCACGGACCCTCATGCCTCGACGGCGTAATGGCGGCCGCGGCGGTCGCGCGCTTTTATGACGGTGAGCGCGTAATCGCGATCCTGGCCGGCAACAACGAAGCCGACCGGACCATCCGCGGTCTCGAACTCAAGTCGTCGGCCGCCGAGAATGACGAAATCTGGATTACCGATCTTTCCTGGACCTCGCCCGAGACCGGTGCGCATCTGACTTCGCTCATCGAGCGCGGCGCGCGCGTCTTCTGGATCGATCACCATCGCACCGCAGTGTCCCGCGCGGGCGCGCCGGAGTTCAAGGTTCCATTCACCGGCAAGATCCTTTCCGAGCAATACTCGGCCGCGCGGCTGACCTTCAACTTTCTGCGCAAGCGTGGGCGCGATTCGATGCCGCCAAAGCGTCTCGAGGCGTTCGAGGCGTTCGCGCCGTTTGCCGCTATCGCCGACGATCATGATCGCTGGATCCACAAGATTCCGGAATCCGCCGATTGGGCGCTCGCCGTGCAGACCCTCGGCGGCAAGAACTCGTATCGCGAGATACTTCGCCTGCACGAACCGGTGATGACGCGGCGGCTGCGCTCGGCGCTCGAAGCCGGCAAAGAGGGGATGCAAAAAAGCGTCGAACTCGCGCGGGCCACAATGGTCGATCGAATGCTCGCAAACGGAATCAAGGTGCGCACTGCGTGCTGCTTCGGCTACAGCAGCGAAGTCGCCTCGCATCTCTACGAGGGGCAGCATCGCACGGTCGTGGCGCTGTTTGACCTTCGCAGCCAGGGAGTCAGCCTGCGTCGCAGCGCAGACTGCGATATCAACCTCGCCGTCTTGGCCGAAGGTTTTGGCGGGGGCGGACATGCTGCGGCTTCCGGCTTCGCAATCGCCGATCTTCGCCGCCTGCCCGCCGAACGCCTGGCCGAGCTACTGGGCGACAAACTCGAGAAATCCGCCGTCGAAGGCTAGCGTCCGCACTCTTCGATCCGATCGCGCGGCTCTGCTACTGTCCGCATCCTGACGGAATTGCGATGCAATCAAACCCGGTAATCGAGACGAGATCCTACATGAGCGAGATGCTGATCGTTCTGGCAATTGGACTGACCGCCGGCGTGCTGAGCGGTTTTTTCGGAGTCGGCGGCGGAGTGCTGATCGTCCCGACGCTGGTGGTGCTGCTCGCGATGCCGATGCATGCGGCGGTCGGCACGTCGCTGGCGGCGCTGCTGCCGCCGGTCGGAGTTCTGGGGGCGTACGAGTATTACAAGACCGGAAACGTGAATATCGGATTCGCCGCGATGCTGGCGCTCGGGCTCATCTTCGGCGGATTCGTTGGCGGAAAGATCGCGGTCGGCGTCGCGCCGGCACTGCTGCGCCGGGCGTTTGCCATCTTCCTGATAGCGGTATCGATCCGGATGCTGATGAAGTAGGTCTTTGCGGCTTGCGCATGCGCGGCGCCCTTACTAGATTCGCGCCGTGGACTCGAGGCTTCAGGACGCCCTCAATTTACTGCTCGAATCCGAGCGCGCGGGTACCCTTGCGCTCGAGGAGCTGATCCGTGAGGTCGAGCAGGAAGAGTTGCGCGTCTTTCTGCGCGGCTCACGCGACGAAGAGACGCGCCATGCCCGCGAACTCGAAGCGCTGATTCGCGCGGACGGCGGCACGCCCTCGGAAAAGACAGGTCCGTTCGCCGCCAAGGTCGCCGCGCTGCCGACAGTCCGCGAGCGGCTGAGCCTGATGTCGCGCGGCCAGGAATGGGCCGCGCGCAAGACGGAAGACGCGCTCGCGCTCGCCCCGCCGAGCGGTCCGATCCACGATTTTCTCTCCGCGATGGCGAATCATCATCGCGCGGAAGTGGAATGGGGCCGCGCCGAAGTAATCCGCCTGATGAACGCCGTCTGATTAGATTTCGGCTTCGAATGGATTAAAGCACCTCGCGCCGGATCGCTCCACATCCTTGAGATTGCGGGTCACCAGCGTCAAACCATGCATCAACGCGGTCGCGGCGAGAAGCGCGTCGATTACCGGAAAGCTGCCGCGTGCGCTCAGGCGTCCCCAAGCCTGGGCTACGCGATCGTCGATCTTCAGAATGCGCTCGGCGAACCCTGCGATCAGTTCTTCAAGCCAATCCTCCAGCGCTCGGGCCTGGTGCGAATCCCGTGCGCGGAGTCGCTCGATCCCGTGTCGAATTTCGCCGATTACCAACACGCTCAGATAGAGATCGTCGTCTCGCACCCGGCTGAACCACATCGCAACGCGCGGATCGCAGCGTCTGCCCTTTCGGATCTCTGAAATGACATTGGTATCGATCAGATACACGGTAAGCGCACATACCTTAAAGACGAACGACGCGGCCAGTGTCCTGCGAGCGGGGAAATTCGACTCCCTCTAATGGAGCTGCGGCCAACAGTGCCTTGAGACTTTTGCCGCCGGTGCGGAGACGGCGATATTCACCGACCGGGACAAGTACGGCAACCGCTTTGCCATGCCGGGTGACGGTTTGCGGCCCTTCTCTCAGCGCACGATCAATAAATTCACTGAACCGCGCCTTCGCCTGTTGGATTTGCCACTTCATGTATAAATATCAAGAGATTCTCTGACCGGACAGACTAGTCTGATGTTCCAACCGAATCAACAGATGCAAGGAGTTGAGCTGCCGCCCGTGCGCAAATCAGTTGAGGCCGAGGGCTTTTCTGAATTGCGGGACGCTGAAGCCGATGATCGGCTGATCATTGATCATCGTGACCGGAGTCGCGCGAAAACCCTTGGCGATCAGCTCTTCGCGCGCCACGGAATCACGAGTAATATTCTTCTCGGTGAAGGCAACCTGGTTGCGCGACAGATATTCCACCGCCTGATGGCACGCGGAGCATTGGTCCTGCGTATAAACTACGATTTTCATCGTCATCGCCTCCGGATTCTTTGCGTCGCGTGGTTAACCCCTGGCCGCCGCGGGCGCCGGTATTTCCTTCATGCGCGCCGTGGTGTCGCCGTCGAACTCGAGATGCAGCGCGCGCACGATCATCCCGTGCATCCGCCATAGCCCGATAACGTAGAACAACTCCATGATCTGCGCGTCGTCGA